>PLHP01000126.1 GCA_003138955.1 Acidobacteriaceae bacterium
TTCGCTTGGCGACGGCGACCACCGCCGCCCAGGTTAGCGCCCAAAGAACGGGCGCGAACCCTTCGACAAGCTCAGGGCAGGCTCTGGGGCACAAAAAGTCACACGCGCTCAGTCACACGTGCTCGGGATGACAATTCTAAGGAGTTGTTCGGCAAACTGCCAGGAGAACGAAAAAAAGGGTGCGAGAAGAACTCCGCACCCTTTTCTTATCTATCTATGTCTATTATATCAATTCCGACCGCCTACAAGGACAAGTTATCCGATTTTATTTTCCCTGCCAATTCATGGCCTTAGAGGGAAAATCGGCAAANNACGTCGTTGATGCGGACTTCGTAGTGCAGATGCGGTCCAGTGGAGCGTCCGCTTAAGCCGACGTAACCGATGGTGTCGCCGCGGTGGATGTATTGTCCGGCGGCAACGGCGAAGCTGGAAAGGTGGCCGTAGCGGGTGGAGATGCCGTGGCCGTGGTCGACCATGATGGCGCGTCCGTAGCCGCCCTGAAAGTCGGCGAAAGTAACGAGGCCGTCCGCCGGAGCGATCACCGGCGAGCCGACACTGGCGGAAATATCGACACCGGAATGGAAGGCGCCTTCTCCGTTAAACGGATCGATGCGCTCGCCGAAGGAGCCGGTGACCTGGCCTTCGACCGGCCAGAGGTTCGGAGCCGAGTTGGCGCGGACCCAGTCTGCCGTGGTGGAGTTCTTGGTGAGGCCAAGTGAAATGCCGACGCTGGCCGCGCCGCTCAGCGCGGTGTGCTTCAACGCGTAAAGCTGGTCGAGCGAAGAGTGGACCTGCGCTTCTTGAATCTGCTCGGTCGAGGCGGCCACCATCGCCGGATCGGACTTGAGGCCGTAAAGCGCGGAGACCTCGCTGGCCAGTGAGCCGAGAGAAGCCACCTGAATGTCACGTTCCTTGGCGACCTGTTCCAGACGCGAATAGCGGTCCTTGAGCTGGGCTTGCTCGGTGCGGAGCTGGTTGTAGTGGGCGACTTTTAGCAGCATCCGGGTATAAGAACTGGCGATTCCCGTGAGGCAGAGGGCGCCGATCGCCAGCCCGGCCACAAGAACGTACAGATATTGGACGGGAATGGAGATCTTGCGAAGCTGTCCAGCTTCGTCTCGGGCTACGAAAAATATATAGAAACGTTTGCGCAATATGGCTTCTCGTATAAAAATTCTTGCTTCGGAATCCTGCCGGAGCGGAACTGTCATGCTCGGGCTCGGAATCCTGATTCCACCAGCCGCGTCAGGAGCAGGCTGGCTATTTCCAAACTACGGAACCAGGCAAGCCGAAATCCAATTTCGCTGCAACTGATTCACATTGCAGTAGTTGGTTCGGCAAAGTATATGTGAACGGCGAATTACACGGTAACAAACCTGATTCCCCCTGTCAACCTCACTATGCCCTTTTGGAAGGTTACCAAGGCACCGGTAATTGGCGTGCCCATCCGGGCAGATTACCGCCGTAAGGGGGGCAGGCGCCCATTATCCGGCGGCCAGCGCAGGCACGCGGGGCCTTGGGAACCGGGGTATAGTGATGGGCATGCCGCTTAGCGAGAAGAAACTGATTCAGCAGATCCGCCGAATGGCTGGCGGAGGCGAGTCGGTTCGAACCGGCATCGGCGATGACTGCGCCGTGCTGCGCGTTCCTCCAGGACACGACCTGCTGGTGACGACCGACTTCACCATCGAGAAGGTGCATTTCCGCCGGGATTGGCACCGTCCCGAGCTGGTGGGGCAGCGCTGCCTAACGCGCGGACTGAGCGACATCGCGGCGATGGGCGGCAAGCCGCAAGCGGCATTTTTGTCGCTGGCCGTCCCGAGCGACCTGCCGCAGACTTGGGTGGACCGCTTCCTGAAGGGCCTGCTGGAGCTGGCGGAAGAATTCAAGCTTCCGCTGGCCGGTGGCGACACGGCGCAGTCGGCCGGCGGGATTCAAGCTGACATCGTCTTGGTGGGCTCGGTGCCCAGGGGAAAAGCGGTGCTGCGGTCGGGAGCGAAGCCGGGCGAGCGGATTTATGTGACCGGGGAGCTGGGCGGCTCCGCGGCGGCGCTGGCGCGGTTGCGGCAATCGAAGCCTGTGCGAGCCGAGTATTTCCGGCGCTTTCCCGGGTACTTTTCCGGCCACTATCGTCCGCAAGCGCGGGTTGCCGTGGGCCAGAGGCTGCGCCAGCGCGGAGTGGCTTCGGCCATGATTGATTTGAGTGACGGGCTTTCCACCGACCTCGAACACATCTGCCAGGAAAGCCACGTGGGCGCGGAGATCGAGGCGGAGGCGATTCCGCGAGCGCAGGCTGGAGGGGGGAAAAAACGGGTCGCGCTTGAGTTCGCCTTGCACGGCGGCGACGACTACGAACTGCTGTTTACCTCCGCCGCGGCCGTTCCCGCGCAGGTGGCGGGAGTTCGAGTGACGCGGATCGGCCGGACCACGCGATCCACGGGGATGCGCCTGGTCGGGGCGGATGGTCGAGCGCAGCCGCTCCTGGCCGGAGGATGGGAGCACTTCAAGGGGAATGGGTAATTTGCGATTTGTGATTGGCAATCTCGCAATTTTGTATCGGAGTCGGATGAGCGGCTCCTGAAGGGGCGTCTGATTTCGAAGACTATCGGTATCGCTAAAGCGATACCCCGATACAAACCTGAAACTATTCTTCCGCCACCGGATGGCCACGCCTGCAGGTGACTTTCGTTACCTGCCCCTGGTGACGGGCGAGGGGCTAGAGTAGGCCCATGCGAAAACTATCTTTACTCCTGGCGTTCAGTGTCGCGATCTTGCTTCCAGCTTTCGGGCAGGGACAGCCGGCGGCTAGCAAGATCGACAACGATTTCGTGCAACAGCAGTTTGGCAACCAGTTCACTCTGGTGCCCGAGGTTGGGGCCGCGTTCGGCGATCTGGACGGCGACGGCGTGGAAGACGTGGCCATTGCTGCCCGCTGCAAGAATCCGATGCTCGATCAAGCCGAGCACAATTACACGGTGATGGATCCCTACAACGAATTTTTTGGCTATGGCGATCCCAGGATGACGACCACGTTCAGCGAGGGCGATCCCGCGCGCCGCGGTCTGGTTGTGCTTATCATCTACGGCACGGGGCCGAACGGCTGGCGCTCGGCAACTCCGAAAGCGAAGTTCGTGATTGTAAATTTGCCGTATCGGACAATCTCCGTCAGAAAAATCAAGATGCGAAAGAAAACGATCGAAGCAGTGTACGTTGAAGAAGCGGGCGACATTGGCGAGAGCTCCGCCCTTTTCTTCGACGGCAAGAAGTTCCGTTACGTGCCCATGGGCGGAGATATGCAGTAGGCGCAAGACTCCAGCGTCGTGAACTGGAAGCCGGTTCGTCTTTCGATACTTCTTTCATCACCCTCAAAACAAAAAGGCCGCTCTTTTTGAGCGACCTTTTGTATCTTAAGCGAAGAGCGAACAGGCAACCGCCGGACCCTAGTCTCCCGCCACCGGCTCGCCGACTTCTTCATTCTCTTTCGCGGCGCCGTTCCCATTTGCCGGAGCGATCGCCGAAGCAATCGCGCCCAGCGGAATGAATCCCGCTTCATTCGACGTGGCCGGCTTCTCTTTCAGCACAACTTCCCGATAGAGCTGCGCCATGCGTGCGTCGTAGGCGGCATCGTTCTTGATCTTGTTGTTCTCGGCCTTCTTATCGCGCGCCCGCGCTTTTTCTTCGCGCGCCGTCTTGGCAATGCCCAGCTTGTCGAGGTCGTGCTGCACTTCGTGAGTGACGATCTCTTCCCGCAGATAGAGCGCGTGCTTCTCGTCCTCCATCTTGACTTTCTTGCCGCCCGCGAAGATCTCGTGACGTCCGTGCTCTTCGTACCACTTGGTGAGCGTAGACGTCATGTGCATCTTCTCGATGATGTTGCGCCAGCCCACGCCCGTGTTGTAAGCGCAAAAGCTGATCTCGCCTTCCTGCGTGGCATAAGGAATGATGCACTGCTCGGTGCGCCGGAAGTCGTAGTTGAACAGATCCTGGAACCACATCCCGGCGATGAACAGGAAGTTCCACCGGTCCTGGCGCCGCTTCATCACATCGTCAATCGTCCGGTCCGGACCGACCTTGCCGTAGTTTTTGCCTGTAGCGTTGAAGTTCTTGTCGAACTTTTTGAGCAGGTCCGTCATCTTGAAGTGCGTAGGCGATTGGAACGAATCGTAGTTCTTCATCAGACAAAGCGCCATCCCAAACACAGTCCAGAATTTGCTGCGCGCCGCATCGTTCACCTTAGCAATATCTTTAGCCAGCTGATCGCCCTTCAGAAACGCGGTAACCGGCACCGCTTCCTTAGTCTCCTTATCGATCATCAAAGCCATCCCCGTTCCACAATTCGGATGGCATCCGCAGGAGAGTTGGCCCCAGTCGTTGTTTTGATCCTGGGAGTGCATTACGTCGGCCCAGTCGCTGAACGTGCTCATGAAACTTATGGGGAACCAGTCGCGGGCGGGAACGCCGAAGCCGGTTTGATTCTTTACGTCGTGGGCCAGGTGCGCCAGCGTGTAACGCTGCGCTTGGCGGCGTTCGTCGGTGATGGCTTCGTCTCGTCCAGTGAACGACACCGGTTGGAAGCTGAGGAATCCGATCTTCTTCGGATTGTCCAGGGCGAACTGGATGATGCGTCCTACCTGCTCGTTGTTGATGCCGTTGATGAGGGTGATGACGGGAACGATTTCGCATCCGGCGCGATGCAGGTTGTCGATCGCTTTCAGCTTTACGTCGAACAGGTTGCCGACGGCGCGATGATCGTTGGCGGCGTTGCCGATGCCGTCAAACTGCAGGTAGGCGTAACGCATGCCGGCTTCAACCGCTTGTTCGCAAAACTCAAAACTCTTGGCGAATTCAATTCCGTTGGTTGCGGCCTGGACGCTGTTGTATCCGACTTTGCGCGCGTAACGAACCGCGTCGAGGAAGTAGGGCGACAGAGTAGGCTCGCCACCGGAAAACTGCACCGACATCTGCCGCTTCGGCTTCACCGTGATGGCGTTGTCGAGCACGGTCTTGATTTCTTCCCAGGTGAGTTCGTGGACGAAGCCAACCTGGTTCGCGTCCATGAAACAGGGGTCGCACATCATGTTGCAGCGATTGGTGAGATCGACGGTGAGCACGGCGCCGCGTCCGTATTTCACCGTCGAAGAGCCATGATGGTGCAGATGTTCGTCGCTGTGGGCGCGGATGTCGCGGCCGGGGAAAACTTCTTCCAGGTGGCGCGTGAATTCCGTGTCAATCGACATCAAGTCTTCGAAGTGCCCGTGCTTGGCGCAATCCTTGACCATCCAAATTTTGCCGTCGCGCTCGACGATCTGGGCCTTGACCTCGCCCACTTTTTCATTCATCAACACGTCGACCGGCAGATGGCCGTCGAGAATCTGTTGCCGGATTTCCGGCACGCACTTCGGACAAAGCGAATCGGTCGTGCGCGGCCAGCCCAGCGGCGGCTTCGATTTTTCCCAGGACTTGAGCAGGGGCTTGTCGGACCACTTCGGGGTCGGCGACGTATTCGGAGCAACGCGGTTCAGGCGTTCAAAAACTGCCCATGCGCCTGTGGCGGCAATGGTCACGGCCTTCTCGACATATTTAATCGGCTTGTGCATTCTGCTCTCGCTTTCCTC
>PLHP01000038.1 GCA_003138955.1 Acidobacteriaceae bacterium
TGTTTGACGCACTACACTAGCTACCGTTGTTGGCATTAAATCGATTACACTCAAAATCCCCTCGATTCGGATACCTGGCGGTTCCGACATGTGGAGCCTTGTCAACCTTGTCTGCAAGGTCGAGTTCGAACTATTACAAGGCAGGGCATACCTTACTCATGACAGCTTTCACGGTCGTCGCGCTCCTTCGCTCACGTTGATCCGCTGCGCCATTCAAAATCAAGTGCGAGATCGACTTTTTCCGCAGCCTGTGAAGCCGTGCCCTCATACGAATCAGACTTTTACCACGGACTGCTATACCGGCCTCGAGTTCAAAAAGTGTTTGGATGTCGATCGGACTCCAGGGATTCTCAGACCCCGCAGCCTACGAGTCTAGCGCGCGCTCAGGCTGTGTATCTCGGCGATGTAGCCACCCGGAAATTCCACGACTGCGCTGGTCCTATCGCTGGTCGTGTAAGGAGCCGACAGGATCTTCGCCCCGGCAGCTTTCGCCTTCTCTAGCGTCGCGCGGAGATCCTGCACCTGGTATCCGGTCAACTCGTGGCCGAACGGATAAGGCAGATGGCCATCGGTCACCAGCACCTGCACATTGCCGAATAGCGAGGAGATGCGGATGCGGCGGTAGGTCTCTCCCGCGCGCCCGATTTCGCCGGCGTCGGCATGCTTGTCATCCGCGACGACTTTGCCGTCGGCAAAGCCGACGTAGCAACGCACAAAATTGTCGGCCTGGTCTTGCGAGACATAGACGCGGTTGTCGGGAACCGTTTCGAGCGGCGGCCTTGTGGAGGGCTTGAAGTGCCAGTACAGTTGCATCTTCACGCCGCCCGGCCACTGGATAACGGCGTCTATTCCGATAGGGTCCTTAAACGGTTCGACAATCACCTCTGCTCCAGCGGCGCGAGCCGCCTTGATTGCCTCATCCATGTCCGTGACCAGATATCCCGTGCGCTCTCCTCCAAATGGAAACGGTATCGGTGTCTGATAGGCGAAGATCGAAAGCACGCCGACTGGAGTCAGCGCAACCTGCATCTCTGTACTGCTCGGAACCGGCGTGACATTCCCTACGCTTCGCTTGGAAGAGCTCCCCCCGAACGTGGCGACGAAGCTGTTCACGAACGCATCGAGATCACCCTCGGCAACGTAAACGTGCGTCGTATCGTATTGCGGCCCCACGGCAATAGCTGTGGAGCCCGCGGGCTTAGCCTTCACGTCCGATGCGTAAGCCGCGAGAGGCTGCAAGAACGCCAACACAAGGACAATCGCACCGCAGGTCCGAAGTTCGTATGCTCCCTGGCGGTTGCTCACATTTGGCACCATAGTTTCAACGGCGCACCGATGCGACTGGTATTGCATACCAGAGAGTTCCAGACCTTACTTCCGGCCCGACTCCCGGCTCGCGGGCTGCATTCTCTGTTGCAACTGCTGCGTCTGCTGCTGGTGTTTTTGCTGCAATTGCTGCGTCTGTTGCTGGTGCTTCTGTTCTACCTGCTGCTTTTGCGTGTCATTCGCCTTCTGTTTATCCAGGTTCACGTGCTCCTGGTCCTGCTTCTGCTGAAGTTTGTCTCGTTCCTGTTGCTGCTTCGCAACTTGCTTTTCCTGCTGCTGCTGGTACTTCCTGTCCTGCTTTAGGTTGCCCGTATTTGGAGTGCTCTTGGTTAAGGGCGGAAGGTCGTGAGGATGGACGGCGGTGCCGGCTCCCGCAGCGTTGTTCTCTGAACGCCCCTGATTTCCGCCACGATTGGCTGGAGTATAAGGCGCTCCTGCCTCTTTGGCCGGTATAGCGCCACGGTCATTAAAATCTCCGGGCCGGGGTGTGGCAGCGACGCCTGGCTTGCCCATATTCGCCGACGCGCGTTGCTGCGGGTTGGCTCGGGCCGCCTGCGCATGTTGAGTTTGAGCCGCTACCGGCGGGATATGTCTGTCACGCGCCGCAGCCTCCTCATCACCTGTCGGACGCGCGCTGATTCCACCGTTGCCGCCGTTGTAACTGACGTGGCTCCCGTTGTTGTTCCTCACGGGGGTGTCGTAAACATTGTGGATGTTGGCGATGTTCACGTTGTTCACGGAACGGTTGTAAAAAAAGTGTCCGCCGTCCCAACGCCCGCCTTCGTAACCCTCACCGAAATAGCCGAAGCCGTAATTGATCCCGCCGTAGAAGCCTACGTGCGGACCCCAGTAGCCGTCATAGAAAACAAATCCGTCGCCGCCCCAACCCCAATAGGCTGGAGTCCACAGGAAACCGACTTCCGGCGCCATCACCCATGTGCCCGGCACCCAGTAGTAATCGCTGACGTCGTAATCGTAGGCCCAGTAGCCAGGGGTCCAGAGATAGCCGTCCCCCGGACAAAGCGGTTGCTCATAGACAGGCAGCGCGGGCGGGCCGAACCTGATGGCCACGCCAATTTGTGCGAACGATGCTGCCGACATCGACAGCACGACGAGCGCGAACAATAGAGTACGAATAAAACGAATATGCATTGTCATTCCTCTGGCCCATCATCCCTCGCTTGCTCGGTGATGCTCTGCTGACGCGGGTTGCGTGGATTGAGGGGCCGATTCCCCAACGAAATGTACCGCAGACTCCGTCTCGCTTGCAAATGGTTCTGGCAGAACTTTCTCATTTCGGAGATGTCGAAATCTGTTCAAAAAAGCTCAGTTTCGAAGTTGCATTCGGGCATCCGATTGGCCGGGCGAGACTGATCACTTCTGCTCAGAAGAATGACTGCCGCCGCAGTTAAGCTCGTATTGCGGGGACCAGGGAAACAAGAGGATATATCAATGACAACCGCTGAACTCGAACTGACGACTGCGAGGACCTCCGCTCAAAGCCCCAGCGCTACCATGAAAGCGCTGATCTATCACGGTCCCGGCAAGTGTGCATGGGACGACAAGCCGCGCCCCACTATCAACGATCCGGGCGATGCCATCGTGCGGATCACGACGTCAACGATTTGCGGAACCGATCTGCACATTTTGAAGGGAGATCTCCCGGCCGTGACCGATGGCCGCATTCTCGGCCACGAAGGGATTGGTGTAATCGAGCAAGTCGGAGCGGGCGTCTCGGAGTTTCACGTTGGAGATAAAGTCATCATCTCGTGCGTCACTGCCTGCCTCAAGTGCGACTTCTGCAGAAGAGGCATGTATTCCCATTGCCGGCACGGCGGCTGGATTTTGGGCAACACTATCGACGGAACTCAGGCCGAGTACGTTCGCATCCCACAAGCCGATGGGAGTCTCTACAACTTCCCGCCCGACGGCGATGAAGAAGCCATGGTGATGCTTAGCGATATCTTGCCGACCGGCTTTGAGTGTGGCGTCCTGAACGGGCAAGTGAAGCCCGGGGACACGATCGTCATTGTGGGCGCGGGGCCCGTGGGGCTCGCCGTTTTGTTGACGGCGCAATTTTACTCACCGGCAGCGATCTTCATGATCGACCTGGACGACAAGCGCCTGGCGGCCGCCAAGAAGTTCGGCGCAACCACTCTGATCAACAGCGCGGATGGACGCGCCGCCCAGCACGTGATGGAACTGACCGAGGGTGCCGGCGTCGACGTGGCCATCGAGGCCGTCGGGCTTCCTGCTACCTTTGGCATCTGCCAGGCCATAGTCGCAGCCGGCGGACGCATCGCCAACGTCGGCGTCCACGGCAAGTCAGTGGAACTGCACATGGAGAAGCTCTGGGACCGCAACATTTCGATCACCACGCGGCTGGTGGACACGGTAACCACGCCGATGCTGCTGAAAGTTGTGCGCTCGGGCAAGCTGCAGCCGCACAAGCTCGTGACTCATCGCTTCGCGATCAACGACATCATGAAGGCGTATGACACGTTTCGAAACGCCGCCAAAGAAGGCGCGCTCAAGGTGGTTCTCACAAACTCCGAGCCTCGTTGATGAGATTGCGTGTGGCAATTTCATAAGGCCACGTGAATTCTCCAGCGAGCGTGTGCAATTGCGAACAGTTTTCCCTTTCCTGCGCCGTCATAATTTTGGTTGGGACTTGACTTGATGGTCCGAGAATGACGGCAAGTTGCCGAGGAGACTGGAAATGTCCACAGAAAATTCAGTCGTCGCCGTGTATCGCACGCATACCGAAGCGGATCAAGCGGTGAAGGAGTTGCAGCACGGCGGAGTCGACATGAAGAAGTTATCGATCGTTGGCAAGGGCTACCACACAGATGAGCAGGT
>PLHP01000080.1 GCA_003138955.1 Acidobacteriaceae bacterium
GACAACATGAGCACCTCCGACGTGGCCGATCTGCTCAAGGGACCGAAAGGCACCACCGTCCGCATTACGATGTTGCGCGAAGGCTCCGACCATCCGCTCGAATTCGCGGTCATTCGCGACGAGATTCCGCGTTACAGCGTGGACCTGCACTTCATGATCAAGCCCGGCATCGGCTACATGCACGTCTCCGGGTTCCAGGAAACCACCGAACATGAAGTGGCCGAAGCTCTCGAGCAGATGGGCGATCTGAAAGGCCTGGTCCTCGATCTGCGCCAAAATCCCGGAGGCCTGCTGAGTGAAGGCGTAGGCGTGGCCGACAAGTTTCTAAAGAAGGGACAGTTGATCGTCTCGCACCACGGCCGCTCATCGCCGGAAAAGCGGTACGTAGCGGCCCGCGGCAACGGCGGCAAGGATTATCCGTTGGTGGTGCTGGTAAATCGCGGCACCGCATCCGCCGCCGAAATTGTCGCCGGAGCCATTCAAGATCACGATCGCGGCCTGATCGTCGGCGAGGTGACGTTCGGCAAGGGCTTGGTGCAAACCGTGTATCCGCTGGCGGAAAATACCGGCCTGGCCCTCACCACCGCCAAGTACTACACCCCCAGCGGACGCCTGATCCAGCGCGATTACTCCAATCTCTCTCTCTACGATTATTACTATAATCGCGAGGGCGAGGAGAATAACGCCAACCACGAGGTCAAGCTCACGGACGGGGGACGCCCGGTGTATGGCGGCGGCGGCATCACGCCTGACGTGAAACTTCCGCCCTACAAGTCCACCAAGTTCCAGGACTCGTTGCTGCAGCACTACGCGCTGTTTAATTTTGCCAAGCGCTACGCGATCACTCACAAGATCACGCAGAGCTTTGAAGTGGACGACGCGCTGATGCAGGACTTCCGCAAATTCCTCGACGAGGAAAAAATCCCCTATACCGAAGCCGAGATGATCGAGAGCAACGACTGGCTGCGCTCCAACCTCAAGAGCGAACTCTTCGTCGATGCCTTCGGCCAGGAAGAAGGCTTGAAGGTGCGGGCGGAGACCGATCCGGACGTGATCAAGGCTCTGGAATTGATGCCGCAAGCGCGGGCTCTGGCGGACAATGCCAGGAAAGTAATTGCGGAACGAAACTCGGCTCCGGTCGCACGGTAGGCGAGCATCATCTTGATTCCGGATTCAAGGATTAGAGGCCCGGACTCCCGGGCCTTTTAATTTGCTCAAAAGGCAGCAGTTCCCAGTTCTCAGTTCTCGGTTTCTTGACTCGGTGTTCCACTGAGAACTGAGAACTGGGAACTGAGAACTTCGCTCTTGAGTGCCGCCCCCGAAAGCCCTAAAGTACAGGAAGCGAAATGACTCTCGCCCCTTGGATTCCGGCGGTGCTGGTGGCGATGGGCGCGGGGATTCTCGACTGGCGCTACCGGCGGATTCCGAACTGGCTCACGGTGACTGGCCTGGCGGTCGGCGTCGCCGTCAATACGATTCTTTTTCGCTGGCCGGGACTGAAAACCGCGTTGCTGGGGACGGCGTTGGGCCTTGGCCTGCTGCTGCCTTTCGTGCTCCTCCGCAGCCTCGGCGCCGGCGACTGGAAACTGGCCGGCGCTTTGGGAGCTTGTCTTGGTCCGCGGCAACTGTTCGCCGTGCTCGTGGGCACGATTCTGGTGGCGGGAGTGATGGCGCTGGCCGTGGTCATCTGGAAAGGACGGCTGAAACGGACGCTCTTGAACATGGCGCATTTGCTGGCGGCATTGTTCAGCTTGCGGATGCCTGGACCTGAGGTATCGCTCGACGATCCGCAGGCAACAAAAATTCCCTTCGGCGTGGCCATGGCGCTTACGGTTTTGTTCTACGGGATGGGCCGCGCGATAGGGAAAGTGTGATTTGTAATTTCATTTATGATTTGTCATCCTGAGCGAAGCGAAGGATATGCACTTTGCTGAACATCAAACGCATGCTGAACATCAAACGAATCGCGTGCCAATTCCGAAGCACTGACGGGGCGGAGATCGCCGAGGCCGCGCTGGTCCTGCCCCTGGTGGCCATGCTCCTGTTTGGCATCATCTGGTTTGGACGCGCCTTCAACATTTACTCCACCATGCAGCAAGCGGCGCAGCAGGGAGCGATCACGGCGGCGCGGGCTACGTGCGCTACGTGCGGTGATGCGTTCCCGGCCAACGGACCACCGGCGTCCAATGGCACCGTGACGGCTGCGGTTGAATCCGTGTTGAAAGCTTCAAATCTCGATCCGACCCAGATTCCCGTGAACTCCAATCCGCCTAACCCGGTCTCCTGCGCCACGCCGCCCACAATACCGTGCACGACCACCGACCAGATCACGGTCTGCCGGCAGGCGCTGCTGAATCCCCCCGCTTCCACCCAGCCCCCGCAATGTGGAACCATTGTGAGCTTTCAATACCCATTCCAGTTCAACTTCCCGGGCACGTCGCTCAACATGCAGAAGATTATTTTGTCGGCGCAAGGGCAGAGCAGGATGGAGAACTAGATGCTTCGCCTCCTGATTCCGCATCGTCGCACGGTCGGTTTGCTGAGGGATGTGCAGGGCGCGGCGCTGTTGGAGTTCGCCATTTCACTGCCGCTGCTGGTGGTGTTCGTGGTGGGCATCTACGATTTCAGCGGCGCCTTCAACCAGAAGCAGAAGATCGAGCAGGCGGCGCAGGAAGGCGCCATCATTGCCGGCGCTCAGCCGACGAGCGACATTGCGTCGCCCACCGCCCCGGCCTCCCTGCTGCCGGTGGTGTCGGCAGTTTACAACTCGCTGGTCGGCAGCGGGGTTTTGCCAACCGGCACTTGCGCTCCGCCGGGTGCGGCATCCGGCCCGACTGGAGTGGCGTGGACGTACACACTTTCCGGGTGTCCCGACAGTCTGATCATCACCATCAACCGCGGGACGGTAGTCACCTCGGGGTCGCCGGCAGTCGTCGGCACCAGCGTTCAGGTGACTTATCCATATCACTGGCGTTTCAATAGTGTGATTCAATTGCTGATTCCAGGCGCGGGCTATGCGGCTACAACGCAGGTGACGGAGAGCGCTACGGTCCATAACCAGATGTGAGGGTGTGTGCGTCGAAAGCGGAAGATCTCGCGGAGAAAGATCTCGGGGCGGAAAAACCAGCAAGGGGTCATCATCACGCTGGTTGCGGTGTTCATGCTGTTTGTGATCGGCGCGATGGCCGCACTGTCGATCGACGTGGTGACGCTCTACACCGCGCGCAGCGAAGCGCAACTGGCGGCTGACGCCGCGGCCCTGGCGGGCGCGCGCGTGCTCGCCAACTCGGGGGCGACCTCGGATTCGACCGGCGCGTCGCTGGCAAACGCGCAGACCCTCGCCTCTGCGGTTGCCCTTCAGGTCGGGCAGCAGAGCCAGGTTGGGGGAAGGGACCTGATCGCAGCCAATGGCGAGGTGGTGGTGGCTGGTTTTCTCGGAACGCCGACGAATCCGTGCCCTGCGCCGAATCCTGCGCCGACCAATGCGTGTATCACCGTCCACGTGCAAAGAACCGATCTGCCGACATTCTTCGCGCGCATCTGGGGAACCAAGCAGGTCACGGTGACTGCGTCGGCCACGGCGGAAGCTTACAATCCCTCGGGCGCAAGTGTTTTGGGCGGAACGATGCCGCCGGTCGCCCCCGTTTGCGTGAAACCGTGGCTGCTGCCGAACATCGATCCCACCGCTTCCCCCAACCCAATTTTTGTTACGACTACGGGCGCGATCAACAACCCGGCGCTGCTGGGATGGACGAATGCTACCAATGCCACGGCACTGCGCCCTCGTTGCACCAATTGTACGACTCTGCCCGTACCAACAGCCTGGCGTTATTACCCTGGCAATCCAGCGTCATTCCCGCCCCCAACCACTCTGCCCGCTTGCGCGGCGGGGTTTTTCCCATATGAACAAAGTATTGCCGGATGCGTCCAAACCGCCATCGCGTGCAATAGCAACAGCACCAATAGCACTAACCCGGTGAGTATCGACAATTCCGATTACTTCAACCGAGATACGCAGACGGCAGATGCGGTGAACTGTCTTGCCCACACAACCGCCAGCCAAGGAGATACTGTTACTCCAGCCTCCATTCCAGGAGGATCCATCCAGCCACCGTTTGAGTTCATCGCGGGTGCCGACAATCCGATTGCGGGCTTGGCCACAAACGATGTAATGGTCAGCGATTCGCTGGTCACGGTGCCAGTATTTGACGTTGGACCACCACCAACGTTTGTTGCTCCCCCTGCGCCGCCCGGCACCGTGCAGATCGTGGGCTTTGTCCAGCTTTTTCTGAATCCCGACGGCACGGCAACGCCGAATTCCGGGGCGACTAACGGCCATGTGAATGCCACCATCATCAACATGGCAGGTTGCGGAACAGGCTGGACGGCAACGCCGATTCTTGGCAACGGCGCCTCTCCCGTAGCAGTGCGGCTGATCTCGCCGCCGTAATTGGAAGTCGCCATGCCCATCCTGACTCTGGGGCCCTTTGACTTTTTTCATCACACCCAAGCTGTGAGCGCTGTCACAGACTTCCAACCCGCCTTGCACGAGAATGGAAATCTGATTGGAGCAGGGTGCAGTGTGTCTGTCTCCCAAGACGCCCCGCGCGTTGCCAAAGCTCCGCTCTTTGACAACCGTAATTTGAGGTGATGGAGGCGTCGGCCCGCAGCCAAAATCCCGAAAAGCATACGATGTAGAGCTAAGTCCTTATTCCGGAAGATTTTACAAATAAGTCCTTTAGGTTCTATATTTTGGAGGCTCGACACCCCCTAACCCTATGATTCCACTAGAAAGGGGGGGGAGGGGGTAGTGGTAAACACGGGTTAATACCTTCGGAGTTAACAGGTAGGAATAGGAAGAATACAGAACGCTCCGCTCATCATGTTCCTTGCGATGAGGGGCTTAATTCCGCAGGAAATTCGCCACCAGTTTCTTCCCTTCGTCCGTCAGCACGCTCTCGGGATGAAACTGCACACCCTCAACCGGGAACTTCCGGTG
>PLHP01000149.1 GCA_003138955.1 Acidobacteriaceae bacterium
CCCGGACGCTCGATCTCGACCGAGCTCACGCCCGCCGACTTGAGCTTTTCCTTCAGCTCGGTCTTGAGCTTATAGTCTTCGAGCAGCAGCTTGTCGTAGTCCTTCTCGACAAACCAGCGCGATTTCCACGGCTTGGTGTAACCAAGCCGGAATCCGTATGGATGAACTTTTTGTCCCATCGTTGCTCCTAAACTTCTCGCAGTTCGCTATTCGCTGATCGCTTTTCGCTTTTCGCGAACGACGAGCAGCGAACGACGATCCTACTTCTTCGCGGTCGCCTTCTTGCCAACCGCCTTCTTCTTCGCCGGCGCTTTAGCCTTAGCCTTCGCTTTCGGCTTTGGATGAGCCGCAGGTTTCGCCGCCTTCTCGCCCGCCGCCGTCGCCGTCCCTACCGGCACGCCGTTCCGGTTTTTCTCCGCCAGCACGATTTCAAGATGCGCAATGCGCCGCACGTAATGGTAGGCGCGTCCCATCGGCGCCGGACGAATCCGCTTCATGCGCGGTCCATCGTTCGCCACCGCCTGCTTCACGTACAGGTTATCGAGATCGACATCCAGGCCCTTTTCGGTGCTCAGGAAGTTCGCGTTATCGATCGCCGACTGCAACAGCTTCCCGACCGTCGCCGCCACGCGCTTCTTGGTGAATGCCAGCGTGTTCCGCGCCTCTTCCACGCGCCGTCCCTTGATCAGGTTCAGCACCAGCCGCGCCTTCTGCGGCGAGACGCGCATGTATCTCGCTTCCGCTCGAAATTCCATTTCCTGTCTCTCAGCTTCTAGCCTCTAGCTTCTAGCTCCTAGCCAGGAGCCAGCAGCCAGTAGCTGCCTTTTACGCCTTCGGCGCCGCCGGAGCCGACGGCACTATGGCTCCAGGTCCGCCGGGCACGCCCGCNNCCCAGCTTGTGCCCCACCATGTTTTCGGTCACATATACCGGAATGAATTTCCGCCCGTTGTGCACGGCAATCGTGTGTCCCACCATTTCCGGAATAATCGTCGAGCGTCGCGACCACGTCCGCAGCACCTTCTTCTCGTTACGCGCATTCATGGCTTCCACTTTCGTCGCCAGGTGCGCGTCCACGAACGGTCCTTTTTTTGTCGATCGAGCCATAAGTCAGTTCTCAGTTCTAGCTATCAGCCTTCAGCCATCTGGTAAAACCGGTTTTCCTGAAGGCTGACGGCTGACGGCTTTCTATCCTTTTTCCCTGCGGTTCACGATAAACGTGTCGGTCCGCTTGTTGTTCCGCGTCTTATATCCACGCGTCGGCTGTCCCCACGGCGTCACCGGATGGCGTCCGCCGGAGGTCTTGCCTTCGCCGCCGCCATGCGGATGGTCCACCGGGTTCATCGAAACGCCGCGGTTATGCGGACGCTTTCCCACCCAGCGCGTGCGTCCCGCCTTGCCCCANNACGTTTTCGTGGTCCGTGTTGCCCACCTGCCCAATCGTCGCTAAACAATCGAGCAGCACTTTACGAGTCTCGCCCGAAGGCAACTTCACCAGTCCGTAGTCGCCTTCCTTTGCGATCAACTGCGCCGAACCGCCCGCCGAGCGCACCATCTGCGCGCCTTTACCAGGACGCAGTTCGATATTGTGGATCGTCGTGCCCGGCGGAATATTGCGCAGCGGCAACGCGTTCCCGACGAGAATGTCGGCTTCGGGCCCGCTCAAAATCTTCTGCCCAACCTTCAGTCCATCGGGCTGCACGATGTAACGCTTCTCGCCATCGGCATAGCTCAGCAAGGCGATTCGCGCCGAGCGGCCGGGATCGTATTCGATGGTCTCGACCGTCGCCGGAATCCCGTGCTTGTCGCGCTTGAAATCGATCGTGCGCAGCTTGCGCTTGTTGCCGCCGCCCCGGAACCGCATGGTCGTGTCGCCGGAATTGCGCCGCCCGCCCGTCCGCAGCTTGCCCTCCACCAGCGGCTTGTGCGGCTTCTTCGACGTAATGTCGTCGGTCACGAGCGTCGTGCGGTAGCGCAGCGTCTGGGTTGTCGGTCTGTAGGTCTTAATTGCCATAGAGCTCTCAGTTCTCAGCTCTCAGCTGTCAGTTCCTTTCTGCCACCGGTTTACCCGATGGCTGACGACTGACGGCTGACGGCTGTTACAAATTCTGCGCGTACTCCGGCATCTTTTCGCCGCTCTTCAGCCGCACGTACGCCTTCTTCCAGTCCGGACGGTAGCCGGTGAACTTACCCCGCCGCCGTTCCTTCCCCGGATAATTCGCGGTGCGCACCGACGCCACCTTCACCTTGAAGATCGCCTGCACCGCTTCCTTGATCTCGGTCTTCGTCGCCTTCGGCGCCACCTGGAAGACCAGCGTGTTCTGGGTCTCTTTAATGCCCAGACCCTTTTCCGTGATGACCGGCTTCTGAATAATCTGATACGCGGATTTCATCAGGCCACCTCCGCCTTAGTCTTCGTCTTGCCCAGGCGCCGCGCCGGTTTCTTCTTCTTTTCTTCCACCGGCTCGGCCTCGTGCCGGCGATTCGATGACGTCTTCCTCAGCGCATCCTGCAGCTTCTCGAGCGCCGGCTGCGCAAACACCACGTGGGTGTAACGCATGATGTGATAGGGGTGCACTTCGTTCGCCCGCACCAGTTCGAGGCCGTCGATGTTGCGCGAACTCAACTCCAGGTTCTTGTTCTCCGCCGTCGAAATATCAACCAGCAGCGTCGTGCCTTCCACCTTCAGCTTGCCGAGCGCTTCACGAAACAGCTTCGTCTTCGGCTCTTTCACCTCGAACGACGTCACCACCAGGAGCTTGCCGTCGGCAAACTTCGCAGCCAGCGCCGAGCGCAGCGCGCCCAGCAGTTTCTTCTTCGGAAAGGCGTAATCGTAGGATCGCGGCTGCGGTCCGTGCACCGTGCCGCCGTGGCGCCACAGCGGCGAACGGATGGAGCCGATACGCGCCCGCCCCGTGCCCTTCTGCTTCCACAGCTTCTTGCCCGAACCGGAAACGCTCCCGCGGTTCTTGGTGGCATGCGTACCCGCGCGCGCGGAGGCGCGATAGTGCGTGATCGCCTCCCAGAGCAAGTCTTCGTTGACCGCGCCGAAAACTTCCTCGGCCAGCTCCATCGTCCCGGCCTTGGCTCCGCTCAGATTGTAAACATCAATAGTTGCCATATTCTTTCTCGTGTGGGGCGGACACTCTTGTCCGCCGCCTTTGACCTTAGCTCAGCCCTAACTAGCCCTTCTTCGAAGCTCGCTTCGCCGCCTTCAACGGATCCACCGTCGCCGCGCCCGCGAATCCACGGCGCTCTCGCGGCGGCTTCTTCGCCTTGTTGATCACGATATAACCGCCATTCGAACCCGGAACGCTGCCCTCAACCACCAGCAGATTCTCATCTTTATCCACGCCCAGTATCCGCAGATTGCGGGTCGTTACCCGGACATCGCCCATGTGGCCCGACATCCGCATGCCCTTAAACACGCGCGAAGGAAATGCCGACGAACCGATCGANNATATCCACCAGCACCCGGTCGCCAACCTTTATTACGCCCTCAGTCGTCTCGCCCGGAGCGTCGACTTCCACCGCAACCTCGCGCAGAAACTTCACCGGCGGCAGGTTGTGCTTGGCAAAGTGTCCGCGCATGGGCTTGGTGAGCTTCTTTTCCTTCACAAACTCGACCAGGCCAATCTGCGCCGACACGTAACCGTCTTTGGTCTGAGTCTTATGCTGTGTAATCACGCATGGTCCCGCCTGCAACACCGTCGCCGGCCGCACATCGCCCTTCGAATCGAAGAGTTGCGTCATGCCGACCTTCTTGCCCAGAATTCCAGTAACTCTCGCCATTTCCCTCTCCGTTCCCAGCATGGCTCGTCGATTACTACGCGACGGCTATTGGCTGGGCGTCGTCTGCATCTGTCCTGTCGTGATCGCGAACGACCAACGACGAACGACGAACGACTACTTCCGTTCTTTCCCGAACGCCTTGATCTCCACATCCAC
>PLHP01000220.1 GCA_003138955.1 Acidobacteriaceae bacterium
GCCCTTTTATAATGCGTGGAAAGGTACGAGCAACGGGCGTTCATCAATTCGATCCTGAATTCGATCCTGGGAAACGGAGTTGACATGAAGGTCGTCGCGTTCAACGGTAGTGCCCGCAGGGGCGGGAATACAGCAATTCTGCTCGGCTACACCCTGGGCGAACTCCAAAAGGAAGGCATAGAAACCGAACTAGTGGAATTGGGCGGCGCCGAGATCCATGCCTGCCGCGCCTGCCGCCAGTGTTCGGTGAGGAAGAACCGCCGCTGCTCGCAAGAAAACGACATGGGCAACGTCTGTATCGAGAAAATGGATGCGGCCGACGGGATCCTGCTGGGCTCGCCGACCTACGTCGCCGATGTCTCCCCGGAGATCAAGGCATTGATGGACCGCGCCTGTCTGGTTTCCAAAGCGAACAGCGGCATGTTTCGCCATAAGGTCGGCGCCGGCGCGGTGGCGGTGCGCCGGGCGGGCGCCATACATGCTTTCGACACCCTGAATCACTTCTTCCTGATCAGCGAAATGATCGTCCCGGGCTCGTCTTATTGGAATATCGGCGTGGGCCTTGAGCCCGGCGCAGTGGAGAAAGACGAGGAGGGCATTCAGACCATGAAAGTCCTCGGAAGGAACATGGCCTGGCTCCTGAAGAAGATACATGCCCCAGTCTAGAAACGCATTGCCATCCGAGTGGGCAGCATTGGTTCGGCGCTAATGTGGAAATGCATGGTTTTGCTCCTACCCCTGCTGGCGGCTGCGCTGGCACCAGCGCACGATAAGCCGGAGAACTGGCTGGAAGTCCGCAGTCAGCATTTCACCGTGGCGACAAACGCCAACGAGAAGACGGGGCGGCGCATTGCGGACCAGTTTGAGCGCATGCGCTCGGTTTTTCATGTGGCGTTTCCGCGCATGCCCATCGATATGAGTTCGCCCATCATCGTACTGGCAATCAAGGACGAGAAAGACTTCCGCGCGCTCGAACCGCAAGCGTATCTGGCAAAAGGGCAACTCAAGTTGGGCGGCCTTTTTTTGCGTGCGCCCGACAAGAACTACGTTCTCATGCGATTGGACGCCGAGGGCGAACACCCATACGCGGTGGTCTATCACGAATACACGCACCTGCTTCTCAGCAAGGCGGCGGAATGGCTACCCCTGTGGCTGAATGAGGGGCTGGCCGAGTTTTACGAGAATACGGACATCCATGAGAAGGACGTCGCTCTGGGCCAGGCGAGTCTGGGGAACATCTTGTGGCTGCGCCAGAACCGGCTGCTGCCGCTGGCCACTCTGTTCGCCGTGGACACCAGTTCGCCCTACTACCACGAGGAAAACAAAGGCTCCATCTTCTATGCGGAGTCGTGGGCGCTGACTCACTATCTGAAAACAAAGGACTATCGGGAAAAGACAAACCGCGTGACCGAGTACGCGGAACTGCTGGCACAGAAGGTGGACCCGGCGACCGCGGCTACGCGAGCGTTCGGCGATCTCAAGCAACTGCAATCGAATCTGGAAGGCTACATTCGTCAAGGAAGCTTCGGCTATTTTAAGATGTCGACCGTGACCGACGTGGACGACACCGCATTCAAGGAGCAAGCCTTGACTGAAACGCAGGCCGATGCGGTACGGACGGATTTCCTGGCTTACAACGAGCGAGTGGCCGATGCCCGGCCGCTTCTCGACCATGTGCTGCACGAAGACCCGAAGAATGTTTCCGCGCACGAAACCATGGGGTATCTGGAATTTCGCGCGGGGCACTTGGACGAGGCGCGGGAGTGGTACAAACAGGCGGTGAAACTCGATTCGCAGAGTTACATCGCCCACTACTATTTTGCCGCGATCTCAATGAATGCAGGGGTCAGTCCCGATGATAACGCACAGGTGGAGAGCAGTTTACGTTCCGCCATCAAACTCAATCCGTCATTTGCGCCGGCCTTTGATCGCTTGGCGGCCTTCGAGGGCATGCACCGCCAAAACCTGGACGAGGCGCACATAATGGCACTTACTGCGGTGCAACTGGACCCCGGCAACGTTATCTATCGCGTGACCACAGCCAACGTGCTTATGCAGATGGAGCGGGGCACAGCTGCTGTGGCCGTGCTCCGTGCCGCTTTGCGGGTGGCCAAGACTCCGGAGGAGACGGCGATGGTCCAGAATTTTCTCACGCACGCTGAGGAGTACGTGAACGCGCGGGATCGCCAGGAGTTAACCCTGAAAGCCAACGTACAGGCGAATGCCGCATCCGCAGGCGAGGAGAGCGCCAATGCTGAAATACCCGCGGAAGAGCTTCCGAAGGGACCCCACCGTTTCATGGCCGGCACGCTGCAGAACGTGCAGTGTCACGGTCCGGGCATTGAGCTAACGGTCGCTGCCAAAGGGAAGACAATGGCACTGCATAGCGGCAACTACTACAAGATTAAGTTCACAGCTCTCGGCTTCACTCCCAAAGGGGATATCAATCCCTGCAGGGATTTAGACGGTGTGTCGGCAAAGGTCGAGTACGTTGAATCCGCCGCTAAACCGGCAACAGCCTACGTCGTTGCCATTGAGCTCCACAAGTGAGCGAAATGCGAGTTCTGGGGCCAGCCCGCTGCGGTATAGTCAGGGTAAGCAACGACTCCGGAGTGAATCCTTATTAGTAACCCCACATCCTTATTATTAGTACTTCCACATCATGATTTCGCTTCCACTCCGCTCGAAACGAACTTCGTCCATGAGTTGGCGGATCAGGTAAACCCCGCGTCCGTGGTCGGCATACAGGTTCGCATTCCCCTTTGGATCGGGCTGAAGCTCCGGACTGAACCCTGGTCCGGGATCGGTCACGATAATTACGATTCGGCCCTGCGGATCCGACTTTAGCCGGCACCGGATCTGTTTTGACCGGTCATTACCACATCCATGTACAACGGCGTTGGCCAAAGCCTCCTGAACCGCCAACGCAACCTCAAATCGCTTCTGCTCCGGGACCTCCAACCGCGCCAGGGTTTCAGATATGGAGTCCACGACCGCAGCGACCGCCTCGGCATCCGCCGGCATGTTGACGTCGAGCAATTCAGATAATGCGTTGTTTTCTGGACCACCGCTAAATTCATCCGACATGGAGGCTCATTTCGTTCTCGAATCCGGCGAGAGGGATGGACAATTTAAGCAAAGGAGTCCACCGCCGCGTCGTCGTCGTCGAAAATCTCGAACAGGTTGAGAACGCCCACCAGACGCAAAGTCTGTATTGCATACTTGTTTGGTTGCACCAGCTTGATGTTCCCGCCGAGCTGCTTGGTGGAAGCCATAAAGCGCACCAGCAAGCCAATGCCGCTGGAATCGATCATGGGCACTTCGGCTAGGTTGAGCACAATGCGAGTGTCGCCGGCGCTCACTGCCTCCTGGATGGTTTGGCGCAGGCCGTCCACGGGCTGGCCCATCCGGAGAGGTCCTCGGAGCTGAACAACCTGTACTTGCGAGCGCTTACGGACGTTGATATCCAAAACTATCCTCCGCCGAGACCACGGTCCCGCCCCGAATCGTAAAACTGAAGATTCTGAGCGCATTCCAAGTTACGGGAAGCAGCCCGCTTTTGCAAGCGCGCGCAGGTGGGCATAAATATTTCATCCTGGATGGTCGAAAAATTTGACATAATCTCTGATACCCCAAGGGAGGGACCATGCGCACGGCGAGTCCCCGCAGTGACGCGGCCCGTTTCGCGGTCGCGATCGTGACCACCGACGAACGGGTGAGTCCGGAAGCCGAGACCTACCTCGCTCCCGACTATGACCTTCGCGTGCTTCAGACCTGGGATGAATTGCTGGCCCTGATCAAGAGGGAGCTCCCGGATGCCATATTCCTGGATATCGACACGATCGGAGAGCATAGCAAAGACGGAATCGCCGCCTTGACTGAGTTGCGCGCCCTGGGACCGGATTTGGTGCTCGTGGGGTTGACGCGCTCGAACAGCCGCAACTTGCGTCTGCAGGCGGTCGCTGCCACGGTCGATGAATATTTTGTGGCGCCCATCAACTTCGAGGAAGTACGGGGCGTACTGCACCGGGCACTGGAGAAGCGGACACTGGAGATCGAGTGCCGCCAACGGCAAAGCGAGCAGACCCAGCAGGAGTCATTCTGCGACCTGATCGGCGGCAGCGAGTCCATGCGCAACGTCTACGACGCGATTAGCCGGGTCGCCGAGAGCACCAGCACGGTGCTGATCCGTGGAGAGAGCGGAACCGGCAAGGAACTGGTGGCGCGGGCCGTTGTTGCGCTGGGCCCCCGAGCGCAAAAGCCCTTTGTCAGCATCAATTGCGCGGCTTTGCCGGAGAACCTCATCGAGACTGAGCTCTTCGGACACGAAAAGGGCGCCTTTACCGACGCCGGAGCAGCACGTCCTGGCCATATTGAACTGGCGAACACCGGCACTCTGTTGCTCGACGAGATTGCGACCTTGGGTCTGGCGCTGCAGTCCAAGTTGCTGCGCGTGCTCGAAGACCGGGTCGTGACCCGGATCGGGGGCCAGAATGCCAGGAAGATCGACTTCCGCCTCATCGCGGCCACCAATGAAGACCTGGAGGAGATGGTACGAGCCGGGCGTTTCCGCGAAGACCTGTATTACCGCATCAACGTCGTGCCCATCGCGCTCCCGGCGCTGCGCGACCGGCCGGGGGATGTCCCTCTGCTGTTGAACCATTTCCTGCGCTTCTACTGTGCCTCGAACAACGTTCCTTTGAAACGTTTGGAGCCTGAAGTAATGCAGATTCTGGAGGAGGATGCCTGGCCGGGCAACGTGCGCGAACTGGAAAACCTGGTGCAGCGCCTGGTGCTCATGGTGGATGGACCGGTGATCAAGGTCCAACATCTGCCGCAGCGGCTTCTGTACAGCAGTACGACCAGCCAGGAAGCTCTGCTGATTCCCGAAGGCGGGGTCAACTTCGATCAGGAAATTGCGAAGATCGAGGTTGCCTACCTGACGGCTGCGCTGCGGCGCTCCGAGGGCAGCAAGATCGGAGCGGCGCGCCTGCTGCAGGTCGATAAGCAGAAAATGCATTATCTTTGCCGCAAGTATGGCATCGGGAAAGCTTGAAAATTTCAACCTATGGCATGGTGTGGATTAAAAACTAATGCATCATGGATAACTTTTTAATCCATGCCTGAGTTTTCTGCCGAGATCCGATTACTGTCTCTTCGCCCAAAAAAGGCTAAGTGTTTGAGGGGCTGTAGGTTCGGGGTATGCACAGGGCCTGCCACGATTTGGCATTGGACCTGCTCTATAGACAGCCGAAGCACGGCGAACAAATTCGAGAAACAGGAGAGATGAAAATGTCGATTCAAAAGAAATCGTTGATCGGTAATCTAACAGCGGCCAAGAAGGCCATCACTGCGGCCCTAGCTTCAGCGGGCGCTGTCGAGGCAAGTGTACTCCCTGGCACCATCAAACCCGGCGCGGTGCGACCTGGCG
>PLHP01000021.1 GCA_003138955.1 Acidobacteriaceae bacterium
CCGATGCCGCCGAAGCGAAGCAGTACGAATTCCTGCTGACCGACGCCCTCGATGCCGTAGACTCCAGTGCCGACGACCACCGCAAAACCGTCGCCGAAGTCGAGGAATACATGAAGCACAAAAAGAAGAAATAGGGCGAAACCGTATGTGTTCCGCGAAAAGCGAACGCTGATGTGTACTGATGGCTGATGGCTGATGGCTGACGGCTGAAAGCTGACGGCTGATAGCTGACGGCTGACGGCTGCCTCTGCTACTCTTCCTTCAACGTGTCCCCAAAGCTCGCCGAAATTTTTCACGAAGCCTATCGCGAACTCCGCCCCCTCACGCCCGCGCCCATGCCGCCCATGGATGTTCGTTTCTATCCTTTCGTCGCCATCAACAACACCATTCGCCTCCGCCAGGGAAAGCTCTACATCCGCCTCTCCGATCTGCTTGAAGGCGCTCCCGAAGCCGTGCAGCACTCGATCGCCCACATCCTGCTCGCCAAGCTCTATGGCCAGCCGGCCGATCGCATCCACAGTGCCCGTTATCGCAGGTACGTCGCCAGCCACGACGTTGCCGCCAAGGCGCGGCTCGTCCGCCAGATGCGCGGACGCAAGCACATCCACTCCGCCCGCGGCCGTTACTATCATCTGGAAGAAATCTTCGACGACCTCAATCGCCGCTTCTTCCACGGACTCATGGGACGCCCGCAACTCACCTGGAGCCGGAACCACGCCCGCAGCAGCCTCGGCCACTACGATCCCGCCCACAACGCCATAGTCATCAGCCGAGTCTTCGACCACCCACGCGTCCCCCGCTACGCCGTCGAATACATCTTGTTCCACGAGATGCTGCACCTGAAGCACCCGGTCAAACTGCGGGGCAGCCGAAGATGCGTGCACTCGCGGGAGTTTCTGGCCGAAGAGAGGATGTTTCCTGAACTCGCCCAGGCAAAGAACTTCTTGCGGATTATCTGAAAGCGGAGGGAGATTCTGGTTCTCAGTGAGTGAAATCGCGATTTTCCGCCACTTATCACGGGCAGCCTTCGAGTTGATGGAAAACCGAAACCCTCTTCAGGATGTCTGAACCGTTCGCCTGGGATAGCTCGCCTTGTGACTTGGGGATTGAATTCAAAGGCTATGTACACGTTGTTTTCGGCGCAGACAAACGGGGCGCTCTCCTCAGCGATTTTTACTAGATCGTCCCATCCTGCCCGCTCCAAGCTCACGTATTGGTGTCGGAAGTTAGCAACACAGCACATCTGTCTGAAAGGTTTTCCCTCGTCTCGAAGATAATGCTCTACCTGCTCACGGGGCATTCCCGGTTTCACATTGGCAGAATATTCAGTCAGTGTTGCTTCATAGTGAGTCTCACGCTCTGCTGCTTCCCGGCGATCTCGCCGGTGATGGACGAACCACAGGCTAACGACGACTACCGCTACAGCTGCAACAATCATCCATAGCTTCCATCCTTTTCTCTGCATAGCTCGATTATCGACTAACGTAGCGATAAAGTGGCCAACTGCCGTAATCAAGGATTTCACTCAGATACTGGCACTCCCTGGCCTGACAAATGTCTGTCGCTAAAAAGCGGGTGCCCCACACATCGCGCTCTTTGCGATGTGTGGGTTGTCGCCGTCGTAAGAAAGAGAAACCCGAACCGCGCGGGTCCCGGTCTCGGGAACTGCATAATGTGTCCAGTTACAAGAGAACTATCGTCGGTCGCTAAGATTTCATCCGCTCTTTTTCGCTCGGAGCCGCAATACCCAAAAACACCAGGACTGCACGATTCAGCCGGACAATATCCTCGTCAGCAAGGCGGCCGACGCGGGCGCCGATCCTTGCCTTAGGAACGGTCGTGATCTTATCTACCATCAACCGGCAAACAGCGCGCAGCCCGTTGTTCTCGTTGGGCTCGACCGGCAGCCGAAATAGAGGAGCATCGGTTGGATCGGTCGTGAATGCGCATATCGTAATCGACTCCGTCTTGTCGAAACGGTCGTCTTGAAGAATCACAACCGGACGAGGCTTTGCGGCGTAATCCTTACCGCCCGCGACGGTCCAAATCTCACCGCGCTTCACTCCCCGCTCCAATCCGAGATCGCGTCGATAAACTCCTGGTCTTGCCTGGCATGGGAGCTCTTGGCAACCGCAAGAGATTGCCTGTGCGCCTCGGTAACAAATGCAGGCGAGCGCATATCCGGCACCCAAATCTGAAGCGGGCGCAGTCCCTGTTGGCGCAAACGCTTGCGATGCGCTCGGACCTTATCTCGTGACGACTTGGATTGCGTTCGTGGTCCCATTTGACCTTTGCCGCCCTTCTGGTTACATGTAACCTATCATAACTACCTGCCCCTGTCCAAGCCTGGAAGAAAACCCGAACCCCGCGGGTCTGGGTCTTAGGAACTGCATAACCTGTCCACCTACTATAAAATTGCCCTCTTTCCCCGTGTGACGCAAATCACAACTATCCGTGATTCACTGCGTTGACCGCGTCCCTCTCGAAACCGTATCCTACTGATATTGAAATTGCATTTCATTTTCAATTAGAAAACGGGCCTTACTCAATGCTCCAGGCATTCATCATTACGCTCCGTGAAGGCGTCGAAGCCGCTCTCATCGTAGGCATTACCCTCGCCTATCTGGCCAAGATTGGCCGCAACGATCTGCGCAAGTCGGTCTACGCCGCCCTCGCAGCCGCTTTCGCCGGTTCGATCGGCGTGGCCATCGTGGTTTCCCACTTCAAGCTGAATGAGGACATCTTCGAAGGCTGGGTCATGCTGGTCGCTGCCGTCTTCGTCGTCACCATGATCGTCTTCATGATGAAGACCGGCCGCAAGCTCAAAGGCCAGATCGAAACGAAGGTCGGCTTGTTCGCCCGGGGCGACGCATGGATCGGCCTCTTCCTCTTCGTCTTTCTCATGGTCATGCGCGAGGGCGTAGAAACCGTTCTGATCCTTTCCGCCGTCACCCTGAACTCGAGCGAGCTGATGAGCTTCATCGGCACCGTCCTGGGAATTGTTGTCGCCATCCTCTTCGGCGTGATGTTCGTCAAGGGCAGCGTCAAGATCAATCTGCAGAAATTCTTCAAGGTCACCACCGCCATTCTTTTCCTGGTGGCCGGGCAACTGGTGATCTCCGGCCTGCACGAGCTTTCCGAGAACGGAGTGCTTCCCTCTTCTCGCCAGGAGATGGCCATTATCGGACCCATCGTCCGCAACGATTTTTTCTTCTTCATCACCATCCTCGCGCTGGCCGCGCTGATGGTGCTGTTTGAAATGAAGAGCCGCCAGCCTGTCGAACTGCCGCCCGCCGGCGCCGCCCGCCGCAAAGCGCTCTGGACCGTGCGCCGCGAGCGTCTCTGGATGGCCTCGGTCTACGTCTTCTCGTTCGCCTTTATCGTGATGGTCACCGCCAGCTTCATCTACGAGAAGAGTGCCAGCGCGCTCTCGCCCGCCGCCGAAGTCACCTTCGTCGACGGCAAAGTCTCCATCCCGGTGAAGGATGTTTCCGACGGCGAACTGCATCGCTTCGAAGCCAAAGAAGGCGGCGTGGAAGTCCGTTTCTGGCTCTACCAGAAGCCCGATGGAAAAGTTGCCACGCTTTTCGACGCCTGCGAAATCTGCGGCCCCGTCGGCTTCTACAAAAACAAACAGGGAGTGATCTGCAAGAACTGCGCCGCCCAAATGAATCCGCAGTCGATTGGCCTGCCTGGCGGCTGCAATCCGATTCCGTTGAAGGCGCAGGTCACCGACGACGCAGTCATCGTCTCCGAAGCCGACGTCGCCGCCGGCAGACACTACTTCGAGCCGAAATAATGTTTCCTCGCATCGTCTACGAATCGTTTCGCCGTCAAGCGCGACGCAAGCTGCTCGCGGGCATCGCGATCACGTTGGGCGTAGCCGTTGCCACCGCCATGATCGCCGTAGCCACCGACATCGGCGACAAAATCAACCGCGAACTGCGCAGCTACGGCGCCAACCTTGTCGTCACTCCGCAGGAAGACACGCTCGACGTGGAAGTCGGCGGCGTCAACCTGAAGCCTCCGAGCGACGGCGCGTTCCTCAACGAAGCCGACCTCCCGAAAATTCGCGGCACCTTCTGGCACCACAATATCGTCGGCTTCTCACCCATGCTGCCCGTGACCGTGAAAGTCGGCGAAGGCAATAATAAAGACGCGAAAGATGTCACCCTGCTCGGCACCTATTTCAACAAGGCGCTCCGCTTCGGCAAAGAAGACTTCACCACCGGCGTGAAGATCACGAACCCATGGTGGAAAGTAGAGGGCAAGTGTGGTGACGGGGCGGAGCCTGTCCTGAGCGGAGCCGAAGGACCCCGTCCAGGGCGAGTCGAAGACTCGCCATCCGCGTGCGGCTGGCCCGATGACAACTCTCAAGACATCCTCGTAGGCGAGCGCCTGGCAGCAAAGCTAGCCAGGAAACCAGGCGACACACTGGAAGTCGCCGGCCGCCAACTCACTATCTCCGGCATCCTCTCGACCGGCGGCGCCGAAGACGATCAGATCGTCGCGCCGCTCGCCCTGGCGCAGCAAATTCTCGGCAAACCCGGCGCCGTGCGCCGCGTCTATGTCAGCGCTCTGACCAAGCCCCCGGATGCGCTTTCCGTCCGCGACCCCAAGACGATGACCCCCGAGGTCTACGACCGCTGGTATTGCTCGCCCTACGTGGAGTCGATTGCTTACCAGCTACAGGAAGTTATCCCGCATTCGCACGCGGAGCAGATCCGCCAGGTTGCGCAGAACGAAGGCACGGTCCTCTCGCGCATCAAAGGACTCATGCTGCTGATCACGCTCGCCGCGCTTTTCGCATCCGCGCTCGCCGTTTCCGCTGCCATGGCCACGGCGATCTATGAGCGCCGCGTCGAAGTCGGCCTGATGAAAGCCCTCGGCGCGGGCAATCTCGCGGTCTCTGCCATCTTCTTTGCGGAAGCGCTGCTCCTCGCGCTCGGCGGCGGTATTGCGGGGTTTTCCGCCGGAGCGCTGCTTGCCCGCCAGATCGGCCGCTCCATTTTCAACTCGCAGATTTCCATCGAGCCGGTGCTCTTCCCGATCATCATGACCATCGCCGTCTTTGTGACCTTCGCCGGCAGCGCCGCCGCTATCCGCCGCGCCGTCAAGTTCGATCCCGTCTTCGCCCTGCGAGGTGAAGGATAAAGATGACGATGAGCAACACTCCCGGCACGCTCCTCACTCCCAGGCAAGTCGCCGATCGCCGTGCCCAGGCGTCGCATACTTCGCCGTGCGTATCAATGTTTGCGCGCATGCTCGTTCGCGCCGCCGTACTCCGTCGCAGACGCGCCGCCTCCGCCCTACTCGCGATGATCGTAGCCGCCGCCGTAGCCACCGCCATGATGAACCTCTACGTCGACGTGCAAGCCAAACTCCGCACCGAGTTCCGAAATTATGGCGCCAATGTAGTCATCGTTGCGAAGGATGGTCAGTCCCTGCCCGTCGATGCACTCGCCAAAGTCGAATCCGTTCTCGGCGCAAAGACGCTGGCGGTTGCTTTCTCCTACGCTGTCGCCCGCACCCACGACGGACAATCTGTCGTTATCGTTGGCACCGACTTCGCCCGCGCCCGCCAGTTGAACCACTGGTGGAAGGTGAGCCATTGGCCCGACGCGCCCAACGAAGCCCTCGTCGGAATGCGCGCCGCCACCGTACTTAGCCCTAAGGTCGGCCCCAATCGCCAGCCCTTCGAACTCACTTTTCAGGGCAAAGCGATCGAACTCGCTCCCGCCGGAATGCTCCAGACCGGCGCCGGCGAAGACAGCCGCATCTATCTCGATCAATCTGAATTCCAGAACTGGACTGGCGTCGCGCCCTCCACCATCGAAGTCGCCGCCAATGGAACCGCTGCGGAAGTTGAAGCGTCGATTCGCCAACTCACGCAGGTTCTGCCTGCCGCCGACATTCGCCCCGTCCGGCAGATCATGGAAGGCGAAGCCAATGTGCTGAACAAAACGCGCGCCACGCTCTACGCTTCCGCCACGCTGGTCGTGCTCACTTCCGCTCTTTGCGTGCTCGCCACGCTCATTGGATGGGTCTTCGACCGCCGCCGCGACTTCGCCATCATGAAAGCCCTGGGCGCTTCCGAACGTTTAATCAACGGATTCTTCGCGGCTGAAGCCGCGGCCCTGGGCGTAGTCGGCGCGATTCTCGGCTTCTTCATCGGAATCGGCGTCGCTGCCTGGATCGGACGCGTCAACTTTCACGCGCCCGTCGTCCCGCGCTTCGGCGTTTTCCCGTACATTCTAGCCGGCAGTGTAGCCGTAGCCCTCATCTCGGCCATCCTGCCCATCGAGCTGCTGCGTCGCGTGCAACCCGCTATTATTCTGAGGGGAGAGTAGCCGGATGATGATTACGCTATGGAAAACGAGTAGCGCCGGCATCCTGCCGGCTGTCCCGAGAGCCTGCCCTGAGCTTGCCGAAGGGGCGTCTCGCCCTCGGCGCGACGGGCGAGAGCCTGCCCTGAGCGAAGCCGAAGGGACGCCCGCCGGACAGCCGCCGGGACGGCGGCGCTACTCTCAGTGGTGAAACATACGAGGCACGCGGTCACTGTACGAGAAGGAAAACGATTCGATGATCCGACTCAACAACGTCACCAAGAGTTACCCCGCCAGAGAAGAAGAAAATAACGGCGGCCTGATTAAAGCGCTCGACGACATCTCTCTCTCCATCGAGCCCGGCGAGTGGGTCGCCATGATGGGCCCCTCGGGCTCCGGCAAGAGCACCATGGTCAATCTCATCGGATGCCTCGACCGCCCCACCAGCGGCGAAATCTGGCTTGACGGACAAAACGTCGCCAACCTCAGCGCCTCCGACCTCAACCATGTCCGCGCCGAAACCATCGGCTTCGTCTTCCAGCAATTCCACATGATCCCGTATCTCACCGCGGTCGAGAACGTCATGCTCGCGCAATACTTCCACAGCATGACCGACGAAGGCGAAGCCCGCCGCGCGCTCGATCGCGTCGGCCTTACCGATCGCGCGCGCCATCTGCCCTCCCAGCTTTCCGGCGGCGAGCAGCAGCGCGTAGCCATCGCGCGCGCGCTGGTCAACGATCCCAAGATCATCCTGGCCGACGAACCCACCGGCAACCTGGACGCCACCAACGAGCACATCGTCCTCGATCTGCTCGCCGACTTGCACCAGCAGGGCAGCACCATCCTGATGGTGACTCACGACGAACAAGTGGGCCGCTGCGCCGACATCCGCCTCGACCTGGAACACGGACGCATCGTCGAGACCACTCACTTCAGCATGGAGGTCAACCAGGACTTCGACGAAGTGCTGGAACAGTTATGGGCGGACCGCGAGCGCACCTTCCACGTGGAACCCGAACACTTCACCGCCGCGCAGCAACGCAAAGTGGTCGCCATGATGGCGCGCATCGGCTTGGTGGAGTTGCGCGCGGGCGAGGTCGCCTTCACGCCGCGCGGCGAGGCGCGCGCCCGCAGCGTCATCCGCCGTCACCGCCTGGCGGAGCGCCTGTTCATGGATGTGCTGGCCATCCGCGACGAAGGCTCCATTGAAAAGAACGCCTGCACCTTCGAGCACATTCTGAGTCCCGAAGTCACCGACCGTATCTGCACCTTTCTCGGCCATCCTCGGACGTGTCCGCACGGCAGCCCCATTCCGGAAGGCGACTGCTGCCTGGAGGCGCGCGGCGCCCAACTAACTACGCAACTTACTAACTTACAAACAAGCCTGCTTAGTTGATGTCTTAGTGGGGCAGGCCCCCGGCCTGCGGCGGCCTCTCAGGCCGCCTTCCCCCCGGCCTGCGTATACAATCAAAATAAGGTCTCAAATGATCGACCGCCGCTCCTTCCTGACCATCGGAGCTTCCGCGACCGCCGCTGCCGCGCAAACTCCGCCCCCTCCCACCGCCGCCGAAGAACGCGCCAAACCCGCATCGCCGTTCACCGATCCGGACTTCGGCTTCACCGCCCTGATCGCCCTGGGCGGGTCGTACTACCGCGGAGGCGACCCCGGCAAACTGCTGGCCATCGTGTCGCGCATCAAGACCGGTGATTTCGAGTCCGCGTACCAGGCCTATCATGATGCCGGCGTGGAAGCGCGGACCCAGGCCGAACAAGCCGCCGCCAAGCGCCACAACGTGAGCGCTCGCGAAGCCCACCTGTGGGCCGCCAGCTACTTCAGCGCCGCGCTGCGCTTCCTCGATGGCACCAAAGACCCCGACCGGATGCTCGCCTGCTGGCAGGAATACAACGCCTGTTGGTCCGCGGCTGCAGCCTTGTTCGATCCGCCGGTTGAACGATTGGAGATACCCTACGAAGGCAGCGCCCTAACCGCATGGTTCCTGCGGGCCGATACATCGCGCCGTCGCCGGCCGCTGGTGATCCTCAACACCGGCGCGGATGGCCTGGAAAAGAGCATGTACGTCTTGGGCGGCGCAGGCGCACTGGCGCGCGGCTACAATTGCCTCATCCTCAACGGCCCGGGGCAGGGCGATTCGCTGTGGGTTCGCCAGCTGTACTTCCGCCCGGATTGGGAGAAGGTCATCACCCCGGTGGTGGACGCCATGCTGCGCCATCGCGAGGTCGATCCCCAGCGCATCGCCTTGGTGGGCGTCAGCCAGGGCGGCTACTGGGTGCCGCGCGCCCTGGCATTCGAGCACCGCATCGCGGCGGGAGTGGCGGATCCCGGCGTCTGGGACGTGTCCGATCCCTGGCTGCGCAACCTGCCCAAGTTCGTGCGCGACATGCTGGACGCCGGGAAGAAGGCCGACTTCGATCAGATGATCCGGATGGGCACGGCATCCAATCCGCGGGCCAAAGCGATGCTGCGCTTTCGCATGCGACCTTTTGGCATGACCTCTTACTATGACGCCTTTCACGCCGTGCGCGATTACAATCTCACAGAGGTGGCCGCCCGCATCCGCTGCCCCATGTTGATCGCGGACCCCGAGAGTGAGCAGTTCTTTCCAGGTCAGGCGCGCAAACTCTACGACGCGCTCCAGTGTCCCAAGCAGATAGTCCACTTCACGCGCGACCAGGGCGCGGACCAGCACTGCGAGGTCGCCGCTCCAGGCTACCGCGACTATTGCATCTATAACTGGTTGGACGAGACCCTGGCCTAGCCT
>PLHP01000212.1 GCA_003138955.1 Acidobacteriaceae bacterium
CCGGCCAGCTTGCCCACCGTCTCATAGATCACATTGGATTTCTCCGTGACCTTGAGCGTGATGGGAAGGATCGAGATGGGAGCCAGTTCCACCGGGCCCTGCGCCGCTTCCAGCCGTTTGCGCAACCCGCTCGGCGCCACTGCCTGGGGCTGCGGGTTCTGCGCCTCCCGAATCAACTGCTGCGTACGCTTCACCTCCTGCTGCGCGATGAACGAAGAAGGATCGATCTCCAGTCCCTTCTGGAATTCCGCCAGCGCCTCGTCGAGTTTGCCGGCGTCGCGCAAAATCTGCCCGCGATGCACGTGCGACGAAGCCGCCAGGAAGCGGGTCCGCTCGAAGGCAGTGCGATATCTCAGGTCTTTCGGCTTCAGGCTATAGGCCTGCTTGAAATAGTCGAAGGCCTGTTCGTAGTTCTGTCGGGCCTCGGCGTCCGTGCCCTTGGCGTAGGCCGCTTTGGCAGAATCACCCTTGGCAAAAACAGGAGGCCTCAAACAGAGCAGCAGCAGAACAAAAAGAGCTGAAAAGATCAGACGTCTCATCAAGCAGTCCTCACAAAATTTTCTCTTGCCCGCGGGCGCACTGGCCATAGCTCATGCGCGCTATGCCTCATCCGCCTACCCGAAAAAAGCTGACCGGCCGGGCACCCCGAGCCGTCACCAGCAAAAAAGTACCGGAAAATCGGATTATAGCATCGCCTCAACTTGTACCCGAAGTGATTGGTACATCGGTGTTTACACTCGTGAGTACGTGAACCGAGGTGCCGGTCGCAGGTCTCAGGTGTCAGGCCCCAGGAAAGGCACCACACGATGCCTTCGGAAGTGGGAGGCGCGCAAGTTTTTCCTGAAACCTGAAGACGTGAAACCTGAGACCTGACACCTTCCTTCCCGCTTCGTGGTACTTTCTTCTCAACAATGGTTCTCAACCATGGCCAAGCAGACTACCCACCAAACCCAGCCCAATCGGGAGAAGAATCCTCGCCGCCAGCCCAAGGCCTCGGGGGAAAGGGATGCCGCTGTAAACAGGAACGCAAGTCACAACTATTTCTTGCTCGAAAAATTCGAAGCTGGAGTGGTTCTCACCGGAACCGAGGTAAAGTCCGTTCGNNAAGGACGCCTACGGCCTGATCAAAGACGGCGAACTCTGGCTCCTGAACTGCCACATCAGCCCCTATGAGCACGGCAACTACGCCAATCATGCCGCCCGCCGCACCCGCAAACTGCTGCTTCACAAAGAAGAAATTCGCAAGCTCATAGGCAAGTCGCAGCAGAAGGGACTGACGCTGATCCCCACCCGCATGTACTTCAAGAACGGAAGAATCAAGGTGGAACTTGCTCTGGCCAAAGGCAAACAGCTCTGGGACAAGCGCGAAACCGAACGCCGCCGCACCGCCGACAAGGAAGCCCGCGAAGCCATCTCGCGGAGCAGAAAACAACGGTAGTCAGCAATGATGTGCAAATGATCGCGGTGACCCGCTTGGCACCCGGGATTTACTCCCTTTTTCGAAGTTTCTTTTTTCTTGGCAACAGCCGGCCTTCACCGCCATGGGAGGTGGGACGGTTTCCGGCGATCGCTATATGATCGAGTGGATTGCTTCTGGTTTGCCCGTGGTCAAGGCACAATCCCCAGAAATGTCGATAATCGCCTCCAGACAATGGCACTTCTTCGTGCCTTAGCTGCCTATGATGAGAGCACTCTCATCAGGCCCACAATGTCTTCCCGGCTGTTGTGAAGGTGGGCGCTAATACGGAGATTACCCTCGCGCACTGCCACGTCAAATCCAGCGATGGAAAGGCGTTCCTGCCATATTCCAGCCTCTTGGGGCTTTCGCGGGCGCATTACTATTAAAGTGGATCGCTCTGGTTCCGCACGAGGGCTGATCAGCTCGAAGCGGTCTTCATCCAGATTCTGGAGGAATTGAGTGACTAATTGCTGATCGTAACGAGCGACACTTTGAGGTTTAGCTAGCAGAAGGTATTCGATCGCTGCTGTCCAGGGCATGAAGTTGAAGAAGTTTGCGGTGCAGAATACGTCCCATGCGCGTGCGCCGAGATCAGTGCGCAGCGAGTAGTCCCGCATCTTGCTGAGAGGCTTTCCCGCTTGCATCGCGAGCCAGTAAGCGTGCTGAGGCGTTAATGACTCCCGCAGTGTTGGACTTAGCCAAGAGAAACCTGTTGCATAGGGTCCGCACAGCCACTTGAATCCGCAGCATGTGACCGCATCGACCGCCAAAGCTTGCAGGTCGAGCACGCGGGCGCCCAATCCCTGTGCGGCGTTCAAAACGAAGATGACATTATTCTTCCTGCAGATCTGGCCGATGCTGGCCGCGTCAATCGTCCAACCGCTGAAGGAGTTCACCCAGCTGGTGCAAAACAGGCGCGTTCGCGGGGAAATCTCGCTGCTGAGCTGCTGCGGGTCGACACGGCCCGCTTGCGCCTCGATAAAACGCACGACGACACCCTGGTTGCGCAGAATTAACCAAGGGAAAACATCGGCGGGAAAGTCCCCGTCGACCACCAAGACTTCATCTCCGCGCTGCCATTGCATTCCATTCGCAAGTAGGTCGAGGCCGTAGGTTGTACTGTTCGCAAGAATGATGTCATCTGGAGATGCGCCAACGAGCTTGCCAAGCGCGGCTCTCAGCCTCCCTGGCACTTCAAAGAAGTCTTCATCCCGCAGAAGGTGAGGCCGGACCTTTTGTTCAAGCGCGACTCTTCCCGCTTCCCTCGCTACTTTGGGCAGCGGACCCTGATGCGCTGTGTTGAGCCAAACTCGGCCATCGAATGGGCCGAAGTCTTCGAAATAGGCGCTATTCGGGTCCACGTATGCAATGGTCTCACGGTCCAACATCACTGTCATCCCAAGGGCTTGGGAGGGATCCGGAGGAGGACAACTGTCCATGCTTCAATCCATTTTCACAATGAACTATTTCGCACTGACACCTCCATTTTTGACGTCGCCAAACCGGAAACTGACGCACTTTCTCCCAGGGCCAGAGTTGCGCATTCCCCCTCCCACCGTGGATACTGAACATACTCATCATGAAGACAAATCTCTCCTCAACCACACCGTCTCAACTGGAAACCGATTGCCTGGTCGTAGTGGTCCTTGATAGGCGCGAGAACGATAGCAGCAAAGAAGACCACAGCGAAAAAAATAAGCCGGCGCCAACGGTCGAATGCGCCGACGCCGCCGTGCGCGAAGCCGCCAAAGACGTCATTGCAAGCGGCGAAGTCACCGGCAAGTCATTCGAGACCACACTGCTGCATCGCCCCGCCGGCTTGAAAGCCAAACGCCTGCTCCTCGTTGGCGGCGGCAAGGACAAGAATTTTTCAGCCGCGGAATTGCGCAAGCTCGCCGGCGCCGCCGTGCGCACCCTGAAAAGCAAAAGTATCCGCAGCTTTGCCTTTGCTCTCCCTGCCAACGGAATTGCCGCGGGAATCTCTCCCGATGACGGCGTGCGCACGATCGTCGAAGGCGCCTTCGTCGGCAACTTCGATCCCGGCTACTACAAGAGCGATCGCAACGATAAAGACCAGAAAATCGACGCCCTCACCATCGTGGTGCCAAACAACGTGCCAGGCGATGCAAAGGCCATGGAAAGCGCCCTGCAGGCCGGACGCATCGTCGCCGAGTCGCAGAACTTCACCCGCGACCTGGTCAACGAACCCTCCAACCGCATGACGCCGAACATTCTGGCCGAGCGCGCCAGGAAAATGGCTGCGGAAGTCGGCCTGAAATGCGAGATCTACGGCGCCGACAAGATCAAAGAACTAAAGATGGGNNTCCGACGAACCTCCCGCGCTCATCGTCCTGCGCTACGATCCCGCAGGCGCGGCCGACAAAGTTCATCTAGGTTTGGTAGGCAAAGGAGTCACCTTCGACACCGGAGGCATCTCCATCAAGCCCGCCGACGGCATGGA
>PLHP01000369.1 GCA_003138955.1 Acidobacteriaceae bacterium
ATACTCGGACACACTCCTAGCGCATCTCGAGCGATTGCGAAACTGCGCGTTATGCCGAACTGAACCAGCCAACCAACGGCTAAGGCGGGTGTATACTCAGCCGGACCTGGGAGCCAAATTAAGTTTCGCGGAAGAGTGGGGCCTTCGCAATGCAACCTGATACTCCGTCTGGCGCACCGCTGACGCCTGCAATCGTCTTCGAGAATCTACAAGCCTTTCAGCGTACCTTCGCGCTGAAGGCGGCTATCGAGTTAGACGTGTTCCGCGCAGTCGGACAAGGGCCGGGCGACGTGTCCTCGATCGCTCGCCACGCCTCAGCCTCGGAGCGCGGCATTCGCATTCTGTGCGACTTTCTCGTCGTCTCTGGACTTCTTCAAAAGGTGGACGGGCACTATCGGCACACGCCGTCCAGTGCCGCATTCCTCGACCCCAACTCGCCCAACTGTCTGGCTTCGATTGTTGGTTTCCTGTCGCTTCCGGCGCTGCGCGAGCCCTACGAACATCTCGCCGACATCGTGCGCAAAGGCAGGACCGTGCTGCCCGGCGAAGGCTCGGTGGAACCCGAGAACCCGATCTGGGTGGAGTTTGCGCAAAGCATGGCTCCCATGATGGCGCCCATGGCGGGGCCGTTGGGGGCCATTGTGCTGGAGGGCCGCACCGGACCGATGCGCGTGCTGGACATCGCGGCCGGCCACGGACTGTTCGGCATCGAAATCGCCAAACAAAACCCGCAGGCGCATGTGACCGGGCTGGACTGGGCGCCGGTGTTGCGGGTAGCGCTCGAAAACGCACGCAAGGCTGGCGTGCACGACCGCTACGACATGCTGCCGGGCAGCGCATTTGACGTGCCGTTCGGCGGTCCGTACGACACGGTGCTCTTGACCAATTTCCTGCATCACTTCGACGTGGAAACCTGTGTCGGGCTGTTGAAGAAAGTCCGCGGCTCGCTCAAGCCCTGCGGATGTGCAGCGACGCTGGAGTTCGTGCCAAATGAAGACCGCGTCTCGCCCCCGATGCCTGCGGCCTTCAGTATGACCATGCTGACTTCAACCGCGGCCGGAGATGCGTACACCTTCCGCGAGCTGTCGGATATGCACACCAAGGCCGGTTTCAGCGGTGTGAAGGCCCATCCCATCCCGATGAGCCCGCACACCATCGTAATGGCGCGGGCTTAGGGAGGCGTTTGGCATCCTCTTGAAGTTTTCCTGATTATTTTTTCCTGACCGAGCCACTCGGACGTGATTCTTCGAGTTTGCGATGTCAGCGGAATGGTTTGATAATGGCCTGATCGTCAGGCACCCAGCCAATGAAGAAACTTCCGCGAAAGGCTCGCATCCATACGGGAAAGCCGGATCGATTTTCGGCCCACCGGAAGTCGGCAACGGAAGACCGGCGCCGGCCTCGTTTCTCCCGGGAGCTTTCCGTGCTTTACGAAGACGATGCCGTGGTCGTTCTCGACAAACCAGCCGGACTCCTAGCTGTGCCGGTTAAGGGCTCCGATACACCGTCCGCCTTGTCGCTGCTTGTCGCAAAACTCAAATTGAAGAGACAACGAGCCTTGGTCGTGCATCGCATCGATCGGTTTGCTTCCGGGGCTCTGCTATTTGCCAAGACCGGTCCGGATCGAGATGCGCTGGTGCGGCAGTTTCTCGCTCATACTCCCGTAAGGAAATATCTCGCGGTACTGCGCGGCCGTCTCGGCGGTGAGGCAGGGACGCTCGTGCATTATTTTAGACGGGAAGGAATGTTCCAACAGTTGCGCACGGCGAGAGACCCTCGGGCGGCTCGTGCCGAACTTCGATATTCCGTCGAACGCCTTTTCGCGGATGCTTCGCTCGTCCGGGTTGAGCTGGTGACAGGATTGCAGAATCAGATCCGAGCGCAATTTTCGGCGATGGGCCACCCCCTTATCGGCGATAGAAAATATCACCGGGCGGAATCGTCGGAGCAGCTAATCGATCGCGTGGCTCTTCATGCCGCATATCTTCAGTTTGTTCATCCGCGCTCAGGGGAGAGCGTCGCGATTGACTGCAAACTGCCCCCGGATTTTCAGCATTTGGTTCGAGAATTATCGCGATCAAGCCGTGCGCGCCGAGGATAGAAGGATGATACAAGATGGGCGCTGGGACCAAGGTGTGTCGTCACGGAATGCCAAGGTTACGCAAAGTCCGGCTCGCCTGATGCGTAATCTCCAGCCGTCTCACAAGCTGGCTGCGGTTGAGCGGCTCACATTGGAGGCGAGTCCTGCGGAAAGCGCAAACTGACCGCGAGCAATGTAGCAGCGCCCTGACGCTGTAGAATGCATGCATTACAACTATCTGCCCGGATGGCGAAACTGGCAGACGCACGGGACTTAAAATCCTTTTTCGACCTTCCGTCTTCTTCAGCGCAAATCAGAGCACCAATACGCATAAGCGAGCAAACGCCGCGAAACTAAAGGCTTTCCTCGCCAGCCTCAAGCTCTGCCGTTGGGCACTAGTAAGCATGAGCAAGCACTGATTAGCAAAACGAAGTGCCACCAGAACTGCCACCGGAAATCCTACCCAGATTCCCCTCGAATAAAACCCCGCCTTAGCCCTCTCCCGAAAAAGCGGACACTTCCGAAGCCAAAAAAATATTGAAGTGGCAAGACATAGATTCCGCTCACGGCTAGTCTGTGCACGTGGTTACACGGAGGATTCAAACATGCAGAACGAAAGCACTGAAAAAAATCTGAAACTGTTGTTCTCCAAGAAAGAGGGCGCGGCCGCGCTTGGTATCTCTCCTCGAAAAGTTGACCTCTTGATCTCCGCGAAGCTTATTCGCCCGACCCGCATCGGACGGCGCTGCATGCTGCATCGGAAAGAGATCGAACGTCTCGCGCGTCAGGGGGCTGCGTAATCGTGAGCGCCGACCCACAAACGCGCGTCGAATCGCTTGAAGCTGAAGCAGTCGAGCGCAACCATCGCGCCTTCATGCGGCACGGGAAACTGCCATCGAAATATTGGGTTGTTCGTGACGGAAAACTTTGTCAAGTGTGGCGCACGAAAGAACCCGCAGATGCGGCGGTCCGATGATCGCGGGGACTGCAAACTTGCAGCCTGAAAAGCGCATCCCCGAGCCCCAGAGCCTAAGCCCTACTTACAGGCCGGACGAAGGCGACAGGCTCCGAAGGGCGAAGGAATGGATCGCCGTAGCTCGGGGCGAAACAAAGGCAACACGGCAAATGACAGGGACGACGCACATGCGACTGCCAATCTTGATTGGTGGTGACGTGTGCGCCTTCTGTGTACAGAAACAAGAAAGGCGTCGAGCGTGGCTACCCGGCGCCTTCACATCCAATCTTCAGGGACAGAATAGCGCGTCTGATGCGATTAGTAAAGCTTCAGCCTCGCCCGAACGGAACGTGCTCACATCGTGTAACCGTCCGCGTCCGCAAACAACCTGTGACGTACCGCAGTCCACAAAGGAAAACCCGCTATTCCTGGCGCAAGCCAGTCTTTCCAGGGAACGAGCAAGTAGTCGATTTTGCCGCGTGGTCGCTTGTGTCTCGCCTTTTCTCTGGCGATTCCGTACCGGCCACCGTACCCAAGGCGCGTCCTGGTCCTTATGCATAAATCAAGAAACGTGGGGCGCTCTCTGTGTTGCCGCAGAGACTTTGTGGAAACGGCATTGCATCACGATGCTGGTGCTGAACGCTGTGACTGATGACACGGCGTTGCTTTAAGCATTTGAGTTTGAGATTAGCTGGGGGATGACAGTGCAGATCCACTCCATCCCCCCACTCCCTCGCAAATGCTTGTAAGGGAGCCGGGCTCTGTCCGGAAGAGAATGAGAACGACGAAGAAAGAAAGGTTGAAAGCACACGAGCGACGCGGAGAAAAAAAACGACGCAACCGCATGATATCGAAATTCATTCCAGACGAGCCGTGGGGCGGGCTGTTTACACACCCGGCTTATCTCTGGCAAGAGAAGAGCAGAGGGAAAAGAGTATGAGCAAACGAAAACGGCACGCGCTGACGCTGTGCATGAAGGCAGATCCGAACGACCGCAAGATTACCTGTGGTTCGCCGCGCGGCCACGTAGGGCCGTGCCAGTGGGCGAGGATGCGCCAGATTGATTTCAAAGCGATGGCGGCCAATGACTCGAAAGAAGTCGCCGGGGGTGAACTGATATGAGCATGGACCAGCGATTGCGACTACTCGAAGAGCAAGCAGACGACGAGGAAAACAGGCTCATGCCTTGGCCCGAGTGGCGTCGATTTCAACGGCTGACGCCTGAAGCGAAGAGCATGTATCTGGAAGGGAAGATACGCGCTCTTGTCGAGGAAATCTTGGGCAAAGAAGGGGTAGCCAATTTGAGCGACGGAAGCACAGATGCGCGCTTCTAAGGCTGACCCTCTACGGGCGCGGTTAACGCGCGGGGAATCGCGTTCGCACGAAACGAAGCGCTGCGCCGCCAAGACGCGGAAAGGGACGCCATGCCCAAACCGGGCAATGACGGGAAAGACGCGATGCAATTTTCATAGTGGCCTTGCTTCTCTCGCCGGACAGCGCGGCGGTCGTCGGCGTGCTCGCTACAGCGCAGAGGACCTGGCGCCGATCACGCCGCCAGAGAATTCGGGCGACGTGCTCAAGGTGTTGTCACAGGTGATCGGCGAGGTGCATGACCTGAGATTAGAGCCGCGCGTTGCAAACAGTCTCGCTTACTTGTCGTCGGCCTACTTGAGCGCGTTGCAAGTGGCCGATCTGGATGAACGGCTCAAGGCGTTAGAAGCGCGACACGATGTTCTACAGAAAGTACGAGGTGGAAGATGAAAAACATAGAAACTCGAATTCAAGTCCTTGAGGCGGGCACACCCGGCGGATATCGGACATTCGACGGTGACGGCAACATCGTGATTGATTCCACGCTTCCGGCTCTTGAGTGGATGCAAGCGGCCGATGCTTTGCTCCGCAGTCCGGGCCGAGAGGCAGAGAAAGAAGTATTGCGGGCGCAACTCGCTGCCAGCGAGGGACGGGACGGCGGAGGTGGCTTGCTATACCAACTGGTCTGGGCGACTGACCCGATACATTACGTTCCGAAAACCGTGCTCGAAAAAGAGCAAGAAACCGCTGAGGGTAAAGAGCCGGACGCGGGGTCCGGAGAGATTCCATAAACATAACTTTTTGAGAGTGGGATGAAAGCGAGTACATCATCCAATGCCGCGACCAAGCGGGGCGGAGAAGGCGATGACGCAAGCAAAAGAACTGTATGACCGCCAACAGGCGGAAAGCGAGGCGATTTCAGGAGCGCCAGCAGAAGGCCAGGACGGCGCGCTGGATATCGAACGGGCGAGAATGCACAGGGCTTTGGATGAACTGCTTGACCGGCTTTATCGGCGGCGGAATTGTATCGGAGAGCGAGGGCGAGAGCGATGAGCGAACGGGGGAAAGCAAAAGATCGCCGCCACGTTGTTATAACCGCACGGTTCAAGTCGAAACTTCGAAGTGAAATTGAGACCGCGCCGCTGAGCGCGCCGATGAAGGTAGCCGCCGCCATGGGCTTGCTCTTTGAGGGGCGCGGCCCGCAAGGTGTGGAGCAACGCCTGGGCAGCATCGAGGTGCTGCGCAACCTGTTGACTAGTTAAAGGAGAAATTATGTACAAGTATTCCGCCCCTGGACATTGGCAGCCCTTCTACAGCACCCAGTCAGGTTTCGCTCGGGTCACTGAGCCCACCTTTCCACTCACAGAGAAAGAAATTTCGCGCGCCGTTGAAAAAGCTGTAAGTGTCCCGACCGCGCCAGAGCTGCCGGATTTCGCAGAAATTGATCCCGAGTTCGCCATCACGGAAGAACCCATCCCCACCGCTTCCGAAGAACTCGCGATGGCGACGGAGCCTGACACCGCCGCAGAAGAACTTGCGGCAGAGCCGGAGTTGCCTGACGCTGCGGCGGCAGAAGTGATTGACGCTGCCGCAGAGGCAGAATCCGCACCATCGGAAGCGATCACGCCGACGGAGCCGGACCTGAGCATGAGGAAAGTGTCGTTTGATGAGATCGTCGCGCGGCTCGTGGATGCGATGAAGGACGGCGAGTTAAAAGAGGAATCCGCCGAACTGCTCGCGATTTTGTACGAGTTTGAGGACAGGGCGTGCGCCTTAGTCGCGCGGCATCGCAAAGGAAAATTAGAAAAGCTGGCCCGGCGCTGGGAGGTTGCCAAAGTTGAGGCCCGCGAGCAGTTGGATGCCGTGCGGCGGTTGCAACTGGAACGTCCGCCACTCGAAAGCGACCTGCGCCGCTGGAAGAGCGAATCCAGCAACTGCAGAGCCGAGGTTCTGGCATGGGAGGACGCCAAACCACGGCCCGAAACTTTTCCGACTGCGGCTGAGGAAGCGAACTGGAAACGCCGCTTGGATGCTGCCCAAGCCGCGCTCAACCAGGCGAACAGGCGCGAAACAGAAACCTTGGAACTTCTCCGCGATCACGACGCCAGGGTGCGGGAAGAAAATCAAAAGTTGAAAAAACTGGCCGAAGCCGAGGCCGATCTGCGCACCGCGAAGGATGGGAAATCGGTGAGGAGCAGAGAATACGGCTTTCTCACTCCCGCGGAAAAGTTTTAAGTGGAGGAAACACGATGAACGAAAACGAACGCAATGCCAACGAAGACGATTCCTTTCGCCGGCCCACCGCGCCGCTTTGGATGAGGCGCGGGGCGGCTCGCCTCAGCCCCCTGCTGGAAGACGAAAATCAGCAGGACTGGAGCCAATGGCGCGCAAAGAGAGAATGATTTTTCGAGTTAGGCGCGCCCCTGGGTTTCGCACCCCGGCAGGATGGCGGGCTGCCAGCGCGCGGGGCGGCCTTCTCGAATGCGACGCGCTGGCGGATGATCGTCCTTAGAGTCTCTGGCGCACTCGGCTTCGGAAGACGCTAGCAAAGCTGGTGGGATACCAGCACGAAAAAGGGCGGAGTCCCGGCTTAGATGCTTTGCCCGCCTTTTTTTCACAAACCGCAAATTCATTCGATGGAGGGGTATGGAAAAATCAAGAGCGGATCACAGCCTTGGAGAAAGAAAAAGCCGAGCGCGGAAGATGAAGCCAAGAGGGAATCAGCGACTACGGGACAATTCATTGTTCATCGATGGCCCTGCCCAGCAGCCTGTCGTGCGGACTTTATCCACGCCCTTTTCTCTCTCCAACCGACAGCCTTCAATTTAAGCATGGGTGAGTACAAACACGTGAAGTCGAGCGTGAATAAATCAATCCCGGACGTTTTGAAAAATGCTACGCCGTTTACTTCAACGTCATAAGAGGCGACCGGAACTCCTCCAATCGAGGGGTGAGTTGGTCTCGCCGTCGCCTTGTGTGAAATGTAGCCAACGTCTTGGGCACCATAGGTACTGGCATGGTCGAACCCGGAAAGGTCTGTCTGTTGAGGGACATCCTTCAGACACGTGCTGACTGCTAGCTGTGCTCCAGCAATCGTACCTATCGGGGGTTGGAAGGAAGGCGGATGGAAGATATGAAAGAACCAACTCTCGCCGGATGCTGAATAAGCACCATAGAGCCCGCCCCAGTTCGTGCATTCATAGAGAGTGCCTGCCCCAGTCGCAAAAAAAGTCATGTTAGGGTCCTCTTTTCTACGTTGTGCCAGATACCACGCATCGATCTCGAATGGCACGATGTCTTGATCTCCTATGTTCATTACGTAGTGAGCAGATGGTTGTCTATGACGAGCGCGGTAAATGCAAAGGTCTAACTTGGTCTTGTCTTGCTGTAGATCATCACTTCGAATCATTTTGGCTCTTGGCTGCTGCGCATGGCCGATTGGAACTGTCAGCAGCGTAAGGTTGCAAAGTGCCAAGAGGCAAACAAATAGCAGAGGTTTTTGCAAGGAATTTTCCTCCGTTGAGGATTGTAGGGGTGCGCGGCGACGCGGGCTGTGACCGGCATCACTTTGACCATCCCTCTGTGACGTGCATCATGGCAAAGAAAACTTGCGAGTGAAACACTGCCGCTGATTAGGCAAAAGAGGGAGCCGGGGGTATGAAAACGCGATTTAGGGCCTTGGACCTTCTTTGCAAACTGCAAGTGTTCATGGGCTTATTGGTAATCGCGGGGGGCGTGATCTTCCTGCTTGCGAGCATTGCAGTTTCCAACGAACCTGGAGCGCCGCCTACGCCCAAGTTGGCAGAGTGGATGGTGGCGGCCATCGTAGCAGGATTGATATTCCTCGGATTGCAGATCATCGCTACGGCGCAAGTGTTTCAATGCCTAACAGCCCGTGGTGCAAG
>PLHP01000002.1 GCA_003138955.1 Acidobacteriaceae bacterium
GGAAGAACGAATCCAAGAACGATTCACTGCGGCCAGGGGCAGCCATCAACTCAGCGAAGACCGCGGCAGTAGTGACCAAGGTTCCGCGCCCCAGTGCAGCGTCCAACGCCGACTGGGCAGCGGAGCTAAGCGTTGGATCCCGATCCCAGAGCGCCACGATGACATTAGTGTCAATAGCTGTCGTCACTGCCCACGCAGCTCCCGAACCCACCGAATAATTCCCTCCCTGCCGGAACCAATTCCTGGGTTTCCGATTCCTTTGAATTTCGCGAACGGGCTCTTCGTCCTGACGGGTCGCACTCGCACGCCATTTTCATCACTTTCAAATAACAACTTGTCGCCAGGGCGAACACCCAGCACACGGCGAACCTCGCGCGGTACCGTAATCTGCCCCTTGCTCGTGATTCTCGCCTGTTTCTCCAATACCTCACCTCCGAGATTCCTTACTTTACCACACGCGCTCCTTACTTTAAAAATGATGCTGCGGCTTCGATTGTGCACCCTGGGTGCACAAAGCCCGCTCCATGCCGAGGGAAGTGTTCAGGCGGGAGGTGGAGAAGGAACTGACGGGAAGGGAACCTACCCACATACGGCTTTTCAAGAACTTAGCAGAAATGCGCGGGTACGGAAAATAGCGGCTGGGAACGGACAGGAACGGGTAATGTTCCCCCTCTGTTCCCTCAATTAAGGCGTCGGCAGTTCAAAATTCACAGGCGGACGGATTGGCAACCGGCGCTTACTCAAAACGCGTAAAGCATCAATCCATATACGCAAAATGCGTATACAGGATTTGGTGAACGAGTAGGAACTATGCTCCTGGGGAGTGACGCAAAATGCGTAAACATTCAGTAGCGAAATCTAAAGTCACAGTTCTTGATGCTCTGTTTCCCGCGGTGCGGCAGCATATCCTCGGGACGATTCTCGCCGAGCCTGCCAGATGGTGGTATCTCTCGGAATTGGCGCATCATCTCGGGACTACTCCATCCAGCCTGCAAAGAGAACTTCCCTTGCTCGTGAATGCTGGCATTCTTGAGGAACGTCGCGACGGAACGCGAACGTACTTTCGTGCTCAGCAAGCCTCGCCTACGTACCGCAATCTGCGCGGCATTTTCGCGAAGACCCAGGAAGACCGAAAGAAATCTCAGTCACCGGTGCCAAAGAGACTTTCGGCTCTGCCGCTGGTCTCCCGCGAACTGATCTCCCGCTACAATCGCGAGGAACTTTACAAGGGAGTTTGGTCGCAGCCGATTCAGAGGCTGGCTGCGGCGTATGGGCTTTCAGACGTCGGGCTCGGGAAGGTTTGCAGAAAACTCAGGATACCGCTCCCTGGGCGGGGCTATTGGAACAAAAAGAACGCTGGAAAACCAGTGGGAACACGTCCGCCCCTGCCATTCATAGCGAAGGTTGAATCCTCCATGGAGACACGACTTCTGCGCAAAGCCTAGCCAGTTCTCGGTTAATGACCCAAACAGCAGATAGAACCTGAGAAATGGCACAGCGGTATGAGCAAGTAGATGTGAACAGCCGGGTCATCCTAAGTGCTTGGGAAGACCTACCACACGCGCTCCGGCGTATCGTTGGGTTCCTGAAGATTGAAGTCAGACCGGGGATTGCGGATAAGACCTGGTGTCTTCATTCTGGAAATAAGAACGTGTCCTCGCGCGGACAGTAATTGCTGAAGCTTCGAGCCACGACATCCTCAGTAGTTTGGGCTATCCAGTTTGATGATCCCGTCCAGAGCAGAGTCTCAAGGTGCTAAGCCAGCCGACAGTAAAGCCTACAATCCCAGATTGTTTTGCCGGATGAATGCGGGCGCTACAAAAGACGTCAAGAGAGCCGTCAGCGCTGATAGGTGCCCATGAGCTCAGCCTTAGCCAGTATGTGGCCCTGCATGGCCTGCTCCACGTCCCGCTTGCTGGCGCCTGGCTTCAAGTTGAGCATTTTGTCCAGAGCATAGAGTTTGAAGAAGTAGCGATGGGGTTTGCCGGGAGGCGGGCAGGGGCCGCCATAGCCGATTTTGCGGAAATCGTTGCGACCCTGGCGGCCACCGCTGGGCACCTCATCGACCCTAGTCACGCCTTCGGATAAGGCGGTGGTGTGGGCCGGAAAACACGAAACGACAGTTGCGGATCGCACTTAATGAGTCGGGAACGCTTGCCCAGTTAGGCTCACCCGTTCACGACTACCGATCCCCGCTCAAACCCCGCATCAATCTTCTGTCGTCCCGCCTGAATTGCTGCCTCAATTGCTGAGTCTTGTGTAGGGAAAGTGTCGGGCAGATAGAATTCAGTTTCTATGAACCCATCCGCCTCGTGTTCCTCGATTGAGAACTCGGCCGAGAACTCGCCTTCTTGTAGTTCGCATGACCGTGCCACGATAACGTAGCCCTTGTATCCCTGCCTGCTCTTTAAGATCGTTGGGGAATGCGGCCGCGCACGGGGACTTCTCGATGCCCAATGTGGCTTTCTTCAGGTCTTCAAGGTTCATCGCGGGACAGAAGTCGATGAGGGCATCAAAGGCCAGAAACCACGGCTCCGATGTCGGGCTCTCCGCCGTTTCGTCCGAACCAGAAAACTATAAACTATTTCGCACTCGGGCCACTGTCCGCCCCGCTCTTCACCGCGAGCTTCTTGGTCGCCAGGAAGCTCCATATGGTTTCGTTAGCATTCAAATCCTGGCTCGTTTCCCCGACTTGCTTCTCGACTTCGTACTGTTCGCCCCCTGGCCAGGTGTTGCCCCCACCCTTCACGCTGTACGAAACCACTTGCGCCCCCTGCTGGCAGCCATCGTAGGTCTCGACCTTCGTCTCCATGCCGCCTTTCTCATGTGCCTTCAACTTGGTCTGGGTTGGCTTCTCCGCGCAGCGATCAATCTTCGCCCATGCCTTCGCACTATCTTCCACGGAGATCACCGGCAGCTGAAGATTGTGCTCGGTACCACCGCCATAGGGAACCACCGGATCCGACGTGCCGTTGATCATCACCACCGGCACCGGACGCGTGGGCAAGCAGACCATCGTCTTCGGCATGGCCGCCCCCACAGGCGCGATCGCTGCGATCCGGTCGGCCATCGCGCACCCAACCTTCATCGCCATGAACCCGCCCCACGACAGTCCCGTGACATAGGTTCGCGCCGTGTCCATAGAAAACTGCGTCGCCATCTGGTCGAGCATCTGATTCAGGAACGCAATGTCGTCCGCCGGTGCAGATCCTCTTTCTTCTTCACCGCGTCCCTGTCCTCCCGATTGGCCTCCGCCCGGAAACCCTCCCCCACCGTGGCGCCCGCCCCGTCCCATAGGCATCATCGGTCGCTGCGGCGCCGGCGGACGCACTCCCACATTCCAGCGCCCGTGCAGCGCACTGGGGTACACGGCAATGATGCCGTCTTTGTCAGCCAAATCGTCGAACCGGGTCAGCCGCTCCATGTCATCGGTCTCCTGATTCATGCCATGCAGCAGGATCACCACCGGATATTTCTGCTCGCGATCGTAACCCTTGGGCAAGCGCACCAGGTAGGTGCGATCCACGTCATTGACCGCCACTGTTTCTTTGGTTTCCTGCGCCCGGGCGCCATAGCTGATAAACAGCATGGCAAGGCAGACTCCTACCGCCGACGCTGTCCGCATCCTCGTTCTATTCTGAGATTTCATATAATCTCCTGAAGGTCGACCTCGGAAAAGCGCCGAAACGGAACTCTCCCTTCACTTGGAAGCCTCCCCGCCTGCCAGGGTTGGATCGGCTTGTGCCTCAATGCGAGCCGCCCGAGGGTGTAGAAGTTTTCAACCGTTCAGCAGCCGTTGCTGACCGCGGCGTTCATGCTCGATCTTTAATTCTTCTCAGGCAGCTGGGGTGACTGATTCCCGGCCGGCGTTCTGACCGATTCCGAGGACCACACGGCCGTTGACTTTCCCGTTCTTGAGCCGGTCGAACACGTCATTGATCGAGTCGAGCGGAAGCGTCTCAATGGTTGCCTCTTTATCTTGCCTCGATATGCCATTTCTAGTAAGGAACGGCGCCGGAGCCATCGCTTGCCGGATCCGGACTCCCGCCAGTTTCCTTGCCCCTGGCGGGTTCTCCGATGGGTGCATAGAACCGAAATGCCTGGCGGATCGATTCCCGACACAAACCCTTATCGCAAAGAGTGATTGATCCCTGCTGAAAATTAACTGGCTAGAACAGCCCGCAACCTGCTAGGCTCGCTCCGCAAGCAAACCGAGAATGCTCCGCAAGCAAATAGTGAACAGACTCCCGATTTGATCTTTCGGTACAGGGTAGGTACGCCGATGGGTCGAAGGGTGGGAGCGCTTTATTCTGTGGGGGTGTAGTAATGAGCGGTTCGCAAGATCGGGTTCGAGTACTTATAACCGATGCTGACCACATGGGCAGTCAGCTGATGGCAAGCGCACTGGGACGTTTCCGAAATGATTTTGAAGTAGTGGGGATAGCCTGCAGTCCTCAAGAGGCCTTTCGCAAGGTCGAGGCCACCAAACCGCATGTTGCCGTGCTCAGCACCGGACTACGGGACGGCGAGCAGACCGGTCTGGGAGTTCTGGAACGAATGCGTGAGTCGTATCCGCGCACGACTCCAATCATGTTGCTGCAATCGCCCGATCGCGAGACGGTGATCGATGCATTCTGCGGCGGGGCGCGGGGCATTCTTTCTCGTGCCGATTCCTTCCAGTCGCTCGCGAAGTGCATCCGTTGTGTCCACAACGGTCAGATCTGGGCCAACAATGCTCAGATCGAGTTTGTGATTGAGGCCCTCCCCCAACTCAGGCCGAGGCTGAACAGGAGCAAGGGGGCGGACTTGCTCACGCCGCGAGAACACGAGGTAACTCGGCTGGTTGCGGAAGGAAAGAAAAACCGCGAAATTGCTGAGATCCTTCATGTCACCGAGCACACGGTGAGTAACTATCTGTACCGCATTTTTGAGAAATTGGGGGTCTCGAGCCGCGTCCAGCTCATTCTGTACGCCATGAGCCGGAAAAAAGCGGCTTAGCTTTAGCCGCATTATTCTGCTTTCGTACTCCTACATGTTGTTACAGCTCCGTTGCTGATTTGGCCCGCGCTGTCAGTCGTAAATGGCAATCGCGTCGGAGTTCGGTCGTAGTTCCTTCTCCGCTGCATTCCGCCGAATATGAAACGGGCTGTCCCGCGCCTCCCGGAAATACATCGTCCAGAAAACGCCGTTTGCAATCAACGACTCTTGCAAAATCGCGGCATAGATGACGAGTATAGTGGTGAGCCGATCTCTTTCCAGCAGCAATAGCGTGAGGCTACGGCTCTTGCGCAGCCTTACGCAGCAGGCTCAAAATGTGCAGTGCACGAGTGATAACTTCCTGCTCTTTTCGATTGTTGCCTGGCGACTTTGATAAACTTCCCGATCGTTCTAGAATCGCGGCCTCTGCCTGCTCGATCCGCTGCAGCAATTTACTCCGGTCAGACTCGAGGACTGCGGCGCGGTAAAGCTTTCCCCAATCTTGGCATTCTGAATGATTCAGTGTTTTTGCTCCTGGGTGATCGGCGCAAACATGCAACATAAACTCTTTGTCGCGCTGCAACTCAAAGTTGGGCGCGCTAGACGGATTGAAGACCCAGGCGCATTCCGAGCAACCAAAACCACGAAAATGCTGTTGCTCGACCCATACCAGCTTTCGATGCCAGCACTCGTCGCTGCATCCATCGCCGTCTGAATGCGATTTACCGTTGTGGCGGCTAAGTAGGTGTTATCGGGATTGGTTCTAAAACGCAGACTCCAGAGGTTATTTGTTACGAAATCAGAACAAACGGCGATGCCTGTGCGCACCAACCCCCCGTAAGTGCCGTACTTGACTCAGATGGTCTGATGGAACAGAGGCCTATCTCAATCCGTCCACCAGGTAGAGATCCGAAAGGGTTCGATGGTAGCCATAGACACAGGTTTTGGCATCCTGCGTAAGCAGGATGGGCCCGATGGTCTCGACGCCGGCAGGATCACTGGGCATCAGCTGTCTCAGAAAAGTCTTCTGGCCGGTGGCCAAATCCAGCCGGTAAACCTTGGCCGGAAGTTCTCCGGGACGGTAAATGTACAGTGATCGCCCGTCCACCGACCAGGCGACCGGCTGCTCTCCCGCCTCCAGGCCGCGAATGGGCCGTGATTCTCCTCCGCTGACGGGATAGAAATATCCCTGCTGATCGGGGCCAATGGCCGCAACGGACTGGCCATCCGGCGAAACCAAAAAAGCTGTCGCATGAACACCCTCGGGACTGATTGCCTTGGCCTTGCCTCCGTCCACATCCTGCACGTAAAGTCGCACGCCATGATCGGGCTCGTTACCGGAAAACAGGACGCGTTTACCATCTGGAAACCAGCGTGCCCACGCATGGTTGATGGAATCATGAGTGAGAGGCTTCGAATCCCCCGCTTTTGTTGGTAGCAGAATCAGTTGCGCCGGGGAATCCTGAGTTTGCGCCACTACCCATTTTTCGTCCGGAGACAAAGCGACAGCCGCGCCTTCGCCCAACAGAACTGCGGGAGAGCCATCCGTCTTCCGCAGATACACAGCATAGCTAAGCCCACCGGATTTCCCGTAGGCGAGGCTGCCACCACCACCCTCTTCATCAAAAAGAAGTGTCTGGCCGTCCGCGGAAATATCTGCGGGATAGGAATAATCGAGCCAAGTGAGGTCGCGTTCTTTGCCATCGCTGGATGCGGCAGTCAACTCGCGCCTCCAACTGGCGCGATTCAGAAGTGCGCGGCCGTCCTTCCATAGATCTAGCAACATCAACGTCCCAGGCATTCGAGCTACCAGACGCTCCTTGCCGGAGAGCGTAACCGCGTATAACGCGCGATCGATGCCGGATTTGTTTCCGGTAAACCAGACTTCGCGGCCATCGGGCGACCACGCCAACCCCTGGTTGCTGTACCACCCGGTCGACAGCGTCGTTTTCTTGCCAGCGAGATCTACTACGGCCACGGACCCACTGTCATCCCCTTGGACGGGATGATCCAAGAAAGCAATGCGATCACCTTTTGGAGAGACCCGTATGTGGCCGATCCATCCCCCGGTCTCGTAGAGTACTTTGCCGGCCGGATACTCCAAACGATTCTGGCCACCCACGTCTCGGACAATGGCCAGGTTATTGCTGTCAGGCCCCCAGTCCGCCCATTGCACCTGGTCAACAACCTCCCGCGGCGCGCCTCCCGCCAGCGGTGCCCGGGCAAGCGTGCCCACACTCACCCAGGTTCCAATAGGATGGCTTCCCAGTAACACCGCCATCTCGCCCGTCTGGGAAATGGACATCAGCTGGGTGCGGTTCATTCCCAGAGCGCGCGATTCGGAGCTCTCCTTGCGCGCGGTAAAGACTTCCACCGGATTTCCCTGCCAGGACGCGCTATACAAAATGGTTTGCCCATCGGGCGCAAATCTTGCCGAACGCACACTGCCCCGGCGGAATGTGAGTTGCCGATAGACCGGAGGAGGCGGCGGCGGTTGCTGGAGCCAGGTTCGACCTGCGTATGCGCCCAGTGCCAAGCCAACCAAAACTCCAACCGCAGCGAACAAGGTGGGGGATAATTTTCTTTTCTGCGGTTGCTGCAATTCTGCGACAACGGTCGAGACCGCCGCCGAGCCGCTAGTTCCGGCAGCCAGCGCAGAGCTGGTGGATTCTATGTCGCGTTTAAGGCGTTTCAAGTCAGAGCGGATTTCTCCTGCACTCTGACTGCGCAGTTCCCGGTTCTTTTCCAACGTCTTGTTAATGATGCGCTCGAGTTCCGCCGGCAGTTCTAGATTCAGGCGCATCGGCGGAATCGGCGCCTTGTTCAGAATGGCGTTGAAAACTGCCGCCGATGTGTTGCCTGTGAAAGGTGGGGCGCCCGTGGCCATCTGATATAGAACCACCCCGAATGAGAAAAGGTCGGTTCGCGCGTCAAGGTCCTCTCCCATGGCCTGCTCCGGCGACATATAGTCGACCGTACCCACTGCCGCGCCGGCGTTGGTCAGGTTTTCTTGCGGCACGGCTGTTTCCTGGGCGGATACCCCCACGGTTGCTGCCACTCTGGGTTGGGACGTGAGCTTGGCAAGCCCAAAATCCAGCACCTTTGCCTGCCCACGCGGGGTGATGAAAATGTTGGCTGGCTTAATATCCCGATGCACAATGCCAGCCACGTGCGCTGCGTCCAGTGCATCTGCGATCTGGATGCCAAATTCCAGGACGTCCCGCAGTTTCATGGGACGTTTTTCAATCTTGTGCTTGAGGGTCTGTCCCTCCAGGAATTCCATGGCAATAAAGACTTGCCCTTGGTCCTCGCCAATCTCATAAATAGTGCAAATATTGGGATGGTTGAGCGCCGATGCGGCGCGGGCTTCCCGCTGAAATCGTGTGAGTGCCTGACGGTCCTGGGCCAGCTCTCCGGAAAGGAATTTCAGAGCAACAAAGCGGCCCAGCTTGGTGTCCTCGGCTTTGTAGACTACACCCATGCCGCCGCCGCCCAACTTCTCGACGATCCGGTAGTGCGAGATGGTTTGACCGATCATTAGGGGCAAATCTTACGTGGGTGAAAGGTTCAAGTCAATGAAAGCCGTGGAGTCGGCGCGATCCCGCCACATCGCATTCGAGATACTCTCGCCAACTTCGTAGACGAAAGGAAGAGACTGGAAACGTTGGGGCTCCGAGTCGAGACCACCGAACACGCGTGGGTGCATTGGCGCTCTCTTTTATGCGACCGATCCCGAGGGCAATCAGGTGGAGCTAGTCTGCTACGACGAGCGTGTTTAAGTAGATGGTATACGTTTGACACGACCTGCAAAAATTGTGAAGAATACCTTTTTTCTCGGGAGGAGTTCCATGCGTTCTGCAACGTTGGTGTTAGTAGCTGCGCTTGCGGCGGTGGCGCCAGGAGTGGCGCAAAACAGACTATGGCGCCGCCGGGGGATTGGCTTCATGGAATTACGACCGGGAAAAATGTGGTGGTCGACATGACGTACCCGGTGAACGAGAAATTCCCGGCATGGCCGGGAGATGACCACGTGTTCGAGGCGAAAGTGAGTGCGACGGGGGAGAAGGACGGATACTTCATGCGTAGCTTCGGTCTTGCCCGGCTTTCCACCCGCCGCGAAGCACCTATCGCAAAAGCGCAAGCCACCACGATGGAATAACAACTGGCCCCTGACTTTGGACTAATGGCCGAGAGCTGACAGTAAGCACTATGCCTTGGCGAGTTGTTCCGCAACCTCTGGAAGTCCGTCAGCATGCCACGCGTCGAAGCCTCCCGCCACGTTGATCACATTGCGATAGCCGGCGCGCTCGAGCAAACCGCAGCCAATCATGCTGCGATATCCGCTCTTGCAGTGAACGGCAACCGGACGCCCTCGATCGATTGCGGGCAGTCCGTGCGGAAAGGCATCGAGCGCCCGACATTGCACTTGCGGGATATGCCCAGCTTGCCATTCGCCTTCGCGGCGAACATCGAGGACTTCAATCGCGCGCAAGCTTCCGTCGCGCAGTTTCTGGTTTAGTTCCCGAGCGGAAATCTGTGCCGTCTTCAGCACCGGCAGGCCAGCCTTCTGCCAAGCCGCCAAACCACCAGCCAGATAACCACGCAAATCTTCGATGCCGACTCGAGCCAGCCGCAGCTGAGCTTCCTCAATCTGCGCCTCCGTGTCGCCGATCAGAACCGGCTGTGAGTGGATGCCTAGAATCCCGCCTGCCCACGATGCGAATTGTCCCGAGAGGGCAATGTTGATCGACCCCGGCACGTGTCCCGCCGCAAACTCGTCGCCGGGACGAACGTCGAGGACGTTGACATTGACATTCTGCTGCAACAGGGCCTGCAATTCGGCCGGAGAAAGTGCCGTAAGCGGCGGCAGGTCCGTCAACGCCGCCGCCCCCGAACGATTGATCTCGGCATCCTCAAGAAAATAGTCGGGACGAGCCGGCAGGTTGGTGGTCAACTGCGCGATGAATTCTTCCCGGCTCGCAATCTGCAGCGCATAGTTTGTAAGGCGCTCCGCCCCAATCGTGGACGAGCGTTCTGCCCGCATGGCTCGTCCGCAGAGCGAGCCCGCACCATGCGCGGGATACACCATCACTGCATCCGGAAGCGCCAGCAATTT
>PLHP01000366.1 GCA_003138955.1 Acidobacteriaceae bacterium
GACTTGCACCACGGCCTGCTAGGGTTCCTTGTCGGTGGCGAATATACGCGGAAGAGCAAGTCCTGTCAGTGAGAAATCTCACATCTTGATGTGCGGTGATGGCCAAGAGCCGCAGCGCAAAGCAAGACTGTCAATTGGCGAAATATCCCGATTACACTCAAAATCCCCCGATCGGACACCAGTCCGTGTCCGACACGTGGAGCCTTGCCAAGGTTGTCTGGAAGGTCGAGTTCAAACTACTACATCTGAGCGGAGCCGATTGACCCCCTCCAAGCCGAGCGCAGCTCGCCCCACCTCAGAGGCTTCCGTCCGGCATTTCCATCTGTTCCGCTGTGTCCTCTGTGGTTGAAGATTTATCTACCACGCGCGCCAATTCATCTGGCATCCGCCCGCGCTCTTGAGTATTCTCGTGGAGATGGCCACCGTTTCACTGAGCGAACTGTTGGGCTCGACCGTCTATGACGCCTCCGGCGTCGCCAGCGGCCGGGTGCGCGAGGTGGCTCTCGCCCCGCAGGAAGACCGCTCCCGCGTAGCCCTCCTCATCGTCAAAACGCCCACCGGAAACCGCGTGTTGCCCTTGACGGCGGTTTCGGCGATCAATGGCGGTATTCGGGCCTCCACTGCGGCCGCGGACTGGACGGTGGCCGATGGCTCCGAAGGCCTTCTGTTGCTCAGTCGGGATCTGCTCGATCAGCAGGTGATCGACGTCCACGGTCGCAAAGTTGTGCGCGTGAACGACGTGGATTTTCATCAGGACAGCGCGCAGAATCGCCCCGTTTTAAAAGTCGGCGGTGTGGATGTGGGCGCGCGCGGCGCCGTTCGCCGCCTCCTCAAAGGCATGGTCCCAGCGGCTGCCCTTCGCGCGTTGCTCCTGCATATCCCTCCCCGCGATATTCCCTGGGACTTCATCGATCTCATCGAGACCGATCCTGCCCGGCGCGTCCGGCTGAAGATTTCGCATGAGCGGCTGGGCAAACTCCATCCCGCCGACATTGCCGACATCGTGGAAGATCTGGCTCCCGATGAACGCGAAGCCGTGTTCGAGACGCTGGACGAAGGTGTCGCGGCCGGCGCGTTGGAAGAGCTCGAGCCCAAGGTGCAGAAATCGGTCCTCGAATCCCTCGATTCCGACCGCGCCGCCGACATTGTCGAAGAGATGGAACCCGACGCGGCTGCCGACCTTTTGGGTGACCTGTCCGATGAGCGGTCGGAAGAAATCCTGGTGCAGATGCAGCCCGAAGAGCGCCAGGAAGTCGCCGACCTCCTCGAATTCAAAGAGAATACGGCCGCCGGCCGCATGACCACCGAGTTCATTGCCCTGCCGGTGACGGCCACAGCCCGCGATGCGATCGAGTCCATGCGTTCTTTTGAAGGCCGCATGGAAAACATGAGCGTCATTTACCTGACCGACTCTCACGGAACCCTGGCCGGCGCGGTCCCGCTGGTGAAGATCGTTCTGTCGTCCTCTTCAACCCCGCTCCTGGCCTTGTCCCAGGAGCCCCTCATTTCCTGCCACGAAGACGCGAAAGAACACGAATTCGCCGAACTGTTTGACAAGTACAACCTGCTGACCTTGCCGGTGGTAGACGAACACAGTCAACTGACCGGCGTGATCACCCCCGATGACGTAATAGCGATGCTGCGCGCCAAGCTGTAGTGCGCTCGTTCTTCCTGTAGAGACCGGGCTAGCCCCGTCTCCCTCTGCGGCAGGAGACGCGGCAAGCCGCGTCTCTACGAAAACCTTCTCAGTTTTGCAGATTCATCTACCAAAAGATCGCTGTCAGCATTTATTCTGATCGTTCTGTTTTGCCAATTTAATCGTCTCCGTGGCCTGTGCGCATGAAATTCCTGAGAACCTGGAAGTTCCGGCTCCTGCTGTTCTTTGCCGTGGTAGGGCCGGGCTTCATCACCGCGAATGTCGACAACGATGCCAACGGCATCTTGACNNGCCCTGATCGTAGTGCAGGAGATGTGCGCCCGCATGGGAGCGGTCACGGGCAAGGGCCTGAGCGATCTGATCCGGGAAGAATACGGCCTGCGGATCACCTTCCTCATGATGCTCGGCATTCTGATTACAAATTTCGGAAACGTCGTGGGCGAGTTTGTCGGCATTGCGGGAAGCATGGAACTGTTCGGCGTCTCAAGGTACTACTCGGTGCCGATCTGTGCCGTGGTCGTGTGGTTGATCGCGGTAAAAGGCCAGTACAAGAGCGTTGAGAAAGTGTTTCTCGTGGCTTCGTTCTTCTACATCACTTATATATTTGCCGGAGTGCTGGCCAAGCCCGCGTGGATGGAGGCCGTTAAGGCCACCCTGAAGCCTCCGGGAATAGCGGCCTTCAAGCAGGGCCCGTATCTCTACATGGTCATTGGCGTGGTCGGAACCACCATCGCGCCCTGGATGCAGTTCTACCTGCAGTCGTCGGTGGTGGAAAAAGGAATCACGCGCCGCCAATACAAAGCCTCGCAACTCGACGTGATTGTGGGCTGCATCTTCACTGACGTGGTTGCCTGGTTTATCATTGTGGCCTGCGCGGCCACCCTCTACCTGCATGGCAATCGTGACATCCGTGACGCTGCCGACGCTGCCCAGTCGCTGCGTCCCTTGGCGGGCGACTGGGCGTACATACTGTTTGCGCTCGGCCTTTTCAACGCGTCGCTGTTCGCCGCTTCGATTCTGCCGCTTTCGACCGCCTACACGGTTTGTGAAGGATTAGGTTTCGAGTCGGGAGTAGAACGTAAATTTTCCGAAGCCCCCGCCTTCTACTGGCTCTATACGGCGCTCATCGTCGCCGGAGGAGCCGTGGTCCTGATACCAGGGCTTCCATATATAAAGATCGCTGTATTTTCGCAAGTGGTCAACGGCGCGGTGTTGCCCTTCGTCCTCATTTTTATGTTGTTTCTGATCAACAAAAAAGAACTGATGGGCGAATACGCGAATAAGCCCACGTTCAACATCATCGCCTGGGCGACTACCGCAATTATGATCGCGTTGACGCTGCTCTATGTGTACGGGCTAGTGCGCGGCGGGGCCGGCTAGTTCAAAAGCATTTAACCGCAGAGATCGCAGAGCGCGCAGAGGAATCCAGAGGAAAACCCCATTAACCTCTCCGTATTCCGCGATCTCTGCGGTGAGATGCTTTGGCTCTTAAAGTATTTTTCCCGCCGCCAGACTGTTGACCAGTGAAAGGTCGGCTTCAAGAAAGTCCAGTCCCACCAGTTCCTGCCGCGTCACCCAGCGGATTTCGTGAAAAATCCGGTTCTCAATTTCACCCTGGTAGTTGCGTACTTCAAAGAATCGGAGTTCCACCGATCCCCCGCCCGGGTATTGATGGACGAGACGCACCACCTCCACGCCGACCTCCGCCACGATCCCCAGTTCTTCCTCCAGTTCCCGGCGCATGGCATCGCGAGGCTGTTCGCCTTCTTCGATTTTGCCGCCGGGAAATTCCCATTTGAGCGGCATAGGTTGGTGCCGCGTCCTCTGGCAGGCAAGGATGAGGTCATCTTTCACGATCAGCGCGGCGACGACTCGTTTCATGATGTCGGAAATATTTCAGAAATATCTTTAGAAACGCGGCCCAAGAAGCGATGGTTTACTTGTGCTCCAGTCGCTTGCCCACGAGCTGAGCGCAATATTCCACCAGTTCGCGGTCTTCGTCGCCAAACGCCGCCAGGAAGTGACTGTCAATATCGAGTTCGCCGGCCACCTTGCCGTGCACAAAGATCGGAACTACGATCTCCGACTTGGTTTCGAGCGAGCAGGCCAGATAGCGTGGATCCTTCTTTACGTCATCCACCACCAGCGTCTTCCCCGATGCTGCCGCCGCGCCGCAGATGCCCTGGTTCAGCCCAATGCGGGTGTGCACCGTCATCGCTCCCTGGTAGCGTCCCAGGACCAGCGCCGGCGGACTGGCTCCAGCTTCCAGCATGTAGAAGCCCACCCAGTTGTACTTCAGCATCTCTTTGTTCAAAAGGAGTGAGATCTTTTCCATCAGTTGATCCGCCGAGCGCGCTTCGGAACTCAAGCGGCCCGCTGCCTTGCGCACGTCGTCGGTTTTGCGAGGATTGGATGTAATGGCCATGACGACAATCCTAAACCATGATGCAACCGCCGTTCATCTTCTCCCCGAGACCTCCGTAGAAAAATGCGTCCGCCGCATTACAATCGCGGCACTACAATCCCCGAATTACGATCCCCGCATTACAATCGCAATGTGTATTCCGCCGAACTCCTGGACCATTTTCAGAACCCCCGAAACGCCGGCGAGGTTGCAGCCCCCGACCGCGCCGCGCGCCTCGAAAATCCCGTGTGCGGAGACATTCTGGAACTCACCCTGAAACTGGAAGGCAAGCGTATCGCCGACATTCGCTTTCGCGCCAAAGGCTGCGTTCCGGCAATGGCCTGCGGCTCGGCGATCACGGAATTGGCCAAAGGCAAAAATGTAGACCAAGCCCGCCAACTGAGCAGGGAAGAGCTGGTTCAGAAACTCGGAGGCCTGCCCGAAGCCTCCGCCCACGCCAGCCACCTCGCCATGGACACGCTCGCCGCGCTCTTGTGCGGAGTGTGAGCGAGCGCGAATTCGTCAACTGCAATCGCGATTCTAGAGTGGGCATTCCGAATCCAGCTTCAATTGAGCCGCCTCCGCCGCCTGGGCTCTCTGTTTCCGAACCCGAATGCCCCGGTCCCTTTGCGATTCGTTCGGTAACAGGCGCTCATTTGCCGGGGTGGCTTCCAACCTGGTGAGCCATCTGTCGAGCTGCTCGTGCTCTTCGCGGGCTTCTCTTTCTTGCTTCAGGATCCATGGATCCCGGGCGCGGCCGTCAGCGCCGAGCTCCTCGTACTCGCGTTCCTCGAAGGGAGACCACGCCGTAGCCCCAATCGGACGCTGGCCCACGCACTCGCGATCAATCACTACGGTCGTTGGCTCCGGCTCAAACGAGGTATGTTTCACGTTGGCCGAGGCCGTCTGCAGCGCATACAGCGTCAGCGCCGCCGTCCGGTGATCCACCCGCCGCGTCAGCATCAGACGGATCACCTCGCCCAGCCCCATCTGGATGGAATCCGCATCCTCCGGCAGCGCCAGCGTCGCGTTCCACCGCTCCCGCTGCCGGCTTTCGTCAATCTCCATGCTCTTCAAAGCCCATCGCATGTGAAAGAAACAATAGATCTCACGGCGCAGCGCCGGCGATCCGCACTGCGTCCCGTTGATTTTAATATGCTGACATCGAGCAACCCTTTCCGGATATAAAGACATTTTTGAGCTCCCGTTTCCCGTAAGAATGAACCGCTGAAATATTAAGGACCTGCATATATGAATAGACCCACGACCTCGCCGCCCCAAAGCGACAATGTCCCAATTACCATGATTCCCCGTCCAAACGCCACCTGTAAGTGCGCCCCATCACACCGCGTTTGTGATGAATTCCTGCAGTGGGTGCCGACAGCGCTAAGCCGCCCGAGGCCGGGGCACCCGGCAGAGACGCGATAGGGCGCACTTCCTCACAAAGTGAGCGATTCTGCACAGCACTGCTCCAGCAAATGAGCGAATCTATAGGCTGTCTCCACAGGCAGAAGAGGCTGTCTGCCCGCAGGAGTTTGCTCATTCTCCCGGATTCAATCTAGATCCGATCAAAGGACAAATATGAAAACGCATAAATTGTTTCTTACCTTGCTCACGCTGCTTGCCGCCGGAATTCTGGCGGGATGCTCGGGGCCGGCTGCATCACCCGACGTTGCCGGCAGTATTCAAAAATCGCTGGATCAAGCCGGCTTGAAAAGCGTCGCCGTCAGTCAGGATCGCGCCAAGGGCATCGTGACCCTCAGCGGACAAGTGGCCAGTGAGAACGACAAGTTACAAGCCGAATCCCTGGCAAAGTCCCTTGCCGGCACCCAGGTGGTCGCGGATCAGATTGCCGTGATTCCCGTGGGCGGGGAAAAAGATGCCAGGGCCGTGAACTCCGATCTGGACAAAGGCATCGAGGAGAATCTGGACGCGGCGTTGATCCAGAACAAGTTGCACGACCACGTGAAATACGCAATAAAGAGCGGCGTAGTCACGCTGACCGGAGAAGTGAACTCGGAAGCCAAGCGCTCACTTGCCCAGCAGGTAGCGGCCGGGGTGCCGAACGTTCAGCAAGTGGTGAACGATCTGCAGGTTAAGAATCAGAAAGCCACTTCATCACAGTAGGAACCGCGAAGTTGTTGCATGCCAATATACGCATGCCCGAAGACGCAAACCGCCGCGGCGGACTCGATAAGGAGACACTATGTCGTTCGGACTGTACGCGATTGGGTTCGCGATCTTGATCGGCGGACTGATTTACGCCGCGCACCTGGTGCACATGCCCGCGCACTGGATTGTCGTGGGCGCGATCGTACTCTTAGGCGTTGGGATTCTGTCAGGCGTAAAGGCGACGCGCCAGAAAGATCCTTCGGAATAATTGTTGGGGCACGGACGCTAGCCGCGGAGACCGACATTCAGAAGTGAACTATGAACTTGCAGCCCACTCCCGCAATAGTCAACTTCAATCCTTGCCCGCGGCTGCCGTCTTTACGTCCTCGAACTGCGTGATCTCGACGGTTCCTTCCGGGAACTTGGCGGCGATTGTTAGTTCTCCGCCCATGGCTTTGACGAAATCGTGGAGCGTGCTTACATACATATCCGCGCGGCGTTCGAGCTTGGATACGGCGGCCTGGTTGACTCTGAGAATTTTGGCGAGATGCACTTGTGTCATGTCGCGCGCCTGGCGGAGTTCGTCCAGAGCCATGCCGGAGCGATAGTTGGCCGCCAGACGACGGGAACGTTCCTGAGCTGCGGGGACATCTTTGCGCGGAATGAATTGAAGTTCTTGGGCACCGTATTCTCCTGTGTTGGAGTATTCCAACTAAGGAATAGTCTGTCAAGGGAATAATCGCCGAAGGGCTATTCGACTTCCGGCTGATAAACCGTCCATCCGCTGGCGACCGCGATCTCTTTCAGATCCGGATTGGGGTTGATGGCGAATGGGTGTTTGGACATGGCGAGCATCTCGCGGTCCCAGATCGCGTTGCCGAAGGCGCAATCGGGCCTGCAATCGGGAGACGACTTGAGCGCGGGTCGAATCGCCTCCACCTTGCCGGGACCGCTGGGAACTTGAATGAGCTGATCGGTAATTGTGCCATTCTCGACGGCCACTTCGGCGGCCAGGATACGATCTTGCGGGATGCCGAAGTAGCGCATGGCGGAACGAATGACCCACTGGTTCGAAGAGGAAACGGCCCAGACGTCGCATCCGGAAGCGCGCAGGCGCTCGACTAGTTGCCGCATCTCCGGGAAAATATTTTGGGCGATTCCCTGGGCAAAGTAGGCGTCGCAAGCCTGCTGCACGATTTCTTCCCGCAGTCCGCGATGCATGGTGACCATTTCTCCGCACATGAGCTCTTCGGCGACCTGGCCCGCTTTGTAGTCGGCGTAGCGCGAACGCGCCCAGCGCACGATCGGTTCCGATACCAAGCCCTGGTCCAGTTCCCACCAGAAAAAGCCTTCCCCGGCGTCCCCGGACCAGAGCGTGCCGTCGCAGTCGAACGCGGCGACTCGCGGACTGAGACGGAGTACACTTTCGATGAATTCGGTTTGCCGAGATGTGAGAAGCGTCATTGTTCGATAAGTATATTGTTCGATAAGTATAAAGATAGGGCCTTGGTCGGGACTAACTTGAGGGCAAAAGCTGTGGCGGCAAATTCAAAGCAGCATACTGTTCCGGCGTGTCGATGTTGGCCGCAACCAGCGGGTCGTCCACCGGAATGTACTCGATCTCACTCGGGTGCGCGTGCTCGACCTCGCGCGCATTCGATGTTTCCGGAGCCTTCAGAAACGCCTCCATCATCTCGCGGCCCAGCAGAACTGGATGCCCGTGTTTCCCCTGGTATTCGGGGATCGCGGCCCATTTCCTTTTTGCTATAGCCTGTTCGAACGCCGATTGGAGCGTCTCAATGGTTTTCATCTGGACCGGCGGACGGTCGACGAGCGTAACCATGGCCGCGTCGCGGCCCCGGTTCAGAACCTCCTGTAGCCCTAACCGCAGCGAACTGAACTGCCCGCGCGCCGGATCGGGATTCACTACCAACGATGCTCCATTGGCGTAGACGACCGGGGCCACGGCGACTTCATTCCCGCCGGCGACGACCAGCACGACATCAACGTGGGAAAAGAAGAGCCGTATGGCGGCGGAGAGGAACGTGTCGGTCGTTATTGCCGAACCTGAGGCTGATGGAGGCCACGGCAGCAGCGCCTTGTCGCGCCCCATGCGCGTGGATTCGCCCGCCGCAAGAATTACTCCGCAAAAAGCCGGGGTTCGCCCCATGAGGGCACGATAGCAAACCGCTGCCACTCTGCCAAGGACGCGGGTCACACAGATGCGTTAGCTGAACGTCGGCAGCTTGAACACGTCGTCGTGGGGAACTCGTTCCATGGCGTGTCCCGCTTTGCGCCAGGCGCGCAGGCCGCCGGCGATGACGAATACTTTGAATCCGAGTTCTTGTAATTGGCGCGCCACCCGGGCGCTTGTGGCTTCGCGCGCTCAAGTACAGTAGAGATAAATCTCGCGATCCTTGGGCAGGTTCTTGACTTCTTCAACGAGGTTGTTGGGTTCAATGCGAATCGATCCGGCAATGCGTTCGGAGTCTGCATCGTAGTAGCCGTGGCTGCGGACATCGGCGATCAGCATGTTCTGAGCCGCATCGGAGGCCAGCCTTTTTGCGAGCTCCGCGGCCTGTATGCGGGGAATGACGTCGAGCAGACGGTACTTGCGGTAAAGCCAGATGCGATAAACGAGATAGACGGCGAGTCCGATGGCGAAGACGAGCTCGGCGGCAAAGCCCGCGGAGCGCAGTCCGCGGGTGATGGCGCGGAGCGCGTCACTGAAGAGATATCCGGCGAGGGAGTACGCGCCCACGTAGAACGCCGCTCCGAGGGCGTCGAATTGCAGAAAATTGCCGAGGCGCATCTTCATGCTGCCGGCGAGCGGTGGAGACATGGTGTTGATGCCCGGGATGAATTTGGCAAAAAGCAGCGTCTGCTTGCCGCGCCGGTAAAAGTATTCCGCCGATCGCAGGATGCAAGTTTCCGGATTCGCCGAAAGCCGGCACAGAATGCCCAATAGCGCCCATCCGCTGACTCGGCCCATGAGGTAGAGAATGACATCGCCGCAGATCATCGCCAACAGGGCTATGCCGAATACCAGATAGAAATGCAGACCTCCATAGGCGGCGACCGCACCAGCGGTCAGCAGGGCGAGCGCGGCGGGCAGCGGGAGACCGATCGCCTCCGCGAAGCACACAATCGCCAGGAACAGGTAGCCATGGTGCGAAATCGATGAGAGCAAGCTGTTCATGGTGAAATCGCGTTTGTTCAGTATAACAATCCCGCCACAACGCTACTGTGGTCGACCTGACGTAAGAACTCCTGCTAAAGTGTACGACTTCAGGTGCTACGAATTCAGGAGGAGCCTTTGTCATCCCAGAGCCGCCGCTCCATCAATCTTCCGAATCGTGCCCCGGACCTTCCGTTCAGCGACGCCGTGCTGGTGGGCGATACTCTGTACATCTCCGGACGGATCGGCATCGATCCGGCGACGGGCGAGGCGCCAGCGCGCATCGATGCCGAACTAGAGCGCTTGTTCGACGGCTTCCAGGCTGTTCTTCGCCAAGCCGGCATGACCATGGACGACCTGGTATGGGTGCAGGTCTATTCGGTGGACGTTTCTTTATGGCAGCAGTTCAATGCTGCCTACGTGAAGCTGTTCTCGCGCGAATTTCCAGCCCGCGCGTTTTTGGGATCGGGCAAGCTTTTACTTAAAGGGCGTTTTGAGATGCTGGGGATTGCGGTGAAGGATCGCTCCTAGCTTCTGGCCGCTGGCTCCTAGGAGTCCGTCCGAGAA
>PLHP01000200.1:0-58162 GCA_003138955.1 Acidobacteriaceae bacterium
CCGGCTAATTTGGACAGCAGTGCCGTGGACTAAAAATGGGGGGCAGGTCAGGCGGTGATTTCAGGGCCGTTAATTTGCATGGCCGGAGAAGCGGTGTATCATCTGGCAACGTTTTACCGGCGTCGTTCGAGGCAAACTTGCTGCGATAAAAAGGCGAACATTCGATGAAACTTGAAAAACAATTATTGCAGAGTCTTCCCAAAGTCCTTCTGCACGAGCATTTGGATGGTGTGCTGCGGCCACAAACCGTGATTGAGCTGGCAAAGGATGTGGGTTACGCCGGACTTCCGACATCCGATCCCCGGGCATTGGCGGAATGGTTTCATCGAGGCGCGAACCAGGGAAGCCTCGCCAAATACCTGGAGGGCTTTACCCACACGATCGCGGTCATGCAGACCGAGGAGGCTCTGGAGCGCGTCGCCTATGAACAGGCCGAGGATCTAAGCAAAGATGGGGTGGTTTACTTTGAAACCCGCTTCGCGCCAATCTTTCACAAGCAGCAAGGACTGACCCACCAGCAGGTAGTGTCGGCTGTCTTGAAGGGACTGGAGCGAGGGCGCAAGAATTTTGGTATCGCGTCGGGATTGCTCATCTGCGCGATGCGCAATATGGACGTATCGCTCGAGATGGCGGAACTGGCCGTCGATTTTCGTGCACGTGGCGTCGTCGGCTTCGATCTTGCCGGAGAAGAAGGCGGTTACCCTCCTAAAAAACATATGGAAGCCTTTCATTACATTCAGCGGGAGAATTTCAACATTACGGTTCACGCCGGGGAAGGTTATGGAAAGGAATCGATTTGGCAGGCGATTCAGTACTGCGGGGCCCACCGGATCGGGCATGGAACGCGCCTGATCGACGATATCGCGGTCAAGGATGGCAAGGCCGTAAAATTAGGGGATCTTGCCCAGTACGTGCTCGATAAAAGGATCCCGCTGGAAATTTGCCTGATCAGCAACGTCCATACCGGCGCCGCTCCCAGCTTGGCCGAACACCCTTTCAAAATTCTTTACCAGGAGAAATTCCGCGTCACCCTCAACACCGATAACCGGCTGATGAGCAGCACCAGCATGACGCAAGAGTTTGAAGCAGCGGCAGATACCTTTGGTCTATCGTTGGATGATTTCGAGAAGATCACCATCAACGCGATGAAGAGCGCTTTCCTGCCTTATCAAGAGCGCTGTGATTTGATTTACTCGATCATCAAGCCCGGTTATGCCAAGGTTTATAAGTCCGCGAATCCGGCGACTCATTCGCAGCGATAATTATTACCGGGAAAGCGCCACCAGAGTTTCGGCAGGTACCAGCATTTTCGCTGGCGATTTTTTTCAGCGGCGCATATTCGTCCGGGCGATGACGGTATCCGCGTTTGGCGCGCGCTCGGCCGACTGTCGAGTGGTTGCACTCTAACTTTGGCCGGCGCCGGGTTCGAGTTCCTGACGAAGTTGCTGGCCCAGAACGTTCGCCACCGAATTCAAGTCCTTGGCGAGTGCGAGGCGCCACTTTTCCGTGGACTGCTGTGCGAGTTCCTCGAATTGTTGCGCGGTTGACATCACAACGTCCTCGCCCCGGGCTGTCACCGAGGCAGAAAAGGAGACTTCAATGCGGTTCTGGATGGTTCTCAGGTGGCCGCACATCTCGCTGAGCCTGGTTTCGATTTCATTCGAGCCGCGTGTTTGCAGGTTCTTGAGTGCCAGAGCCCCAGCGCTCTCGATTTGACCTTCTGCACCGGAGATGATTTCGGCGGCGATGCGCTCCAGGTGCGCATCGAGATTCGACTCAAGCCGGCGCACGGACTCGTTCAGCGCTGCCATCCTCCGGCCAAGGTCCGACACTTCCGACTGAAGTTGGAATGCTTTCGCGGCGGCATCGGCCTGGGCCTGCTCGATCTTACGGCGATGAACCTCGTGTGATTCCGCAAGTTGCTCCTGCAAAGAACACAAGAGTTTTTCGCCTTGTGCGTCGAGATTTGCTCCCGTCTCCAAAGCCTGCCGCTGCAGTTTCTCGATTCCGGCGCGGACATGCTGTTGCGTCGTGGTGGTGAGTTCCTTTGACAATACCTGCGCCCGTTGTTCGACGGCGTGCAGTTCACCGGCAAGACGGTGCCGAAACTCGGTCAGGGCTGCACCGATCTTTTCCTCCATGGCCGTTTTCGCCGATCCCAGCATCTCGGCGGACTGTTGTCGCGTCTGCTCCAGGACGCGCGTCCCAAGCTCATGCCGCAGGCGCTCCCAGAGCTTCTCCTCCAACTCAGGCGGAATATACCCCAGGGACACCTCGAAGCGGTTGCGCTTGGCGTTCGCGGCCAGCTTCTCGCGGAGTTCGGTGACTTCCGATTGCAAGGGCTGAACGAATTTCGCAAGGATGCCTCGCAAGCGGTCCTCGGAGAGTTGCTCCTTGATGGTATCGAGAACGTCTCGCGAGGGGAAAGGGGTTTGCGGTTGGTGCAGAACAGCGGACTTGGCCGCCAGTTTCTTGGGACTTTGTTGAGCTGCGGACGCGGGCATTTCGAGTACTCTCCAATCATCGGGACAGGATTCCAATCCCCAAAAGTTTTCCGGCCGGTCGAGCTGTGCGCCCAGCCGGAAGCCTTGTCCGTCGGGCTGGCAGAAAACCACGTAGGCCGTGGCCTGCTGGCCTCCTTGGCCGTGCAGGCGCAGGGCGCTTCCAGTGTCCAATTTCAGGGGGAGGCGGAGCGCACACCCATGGGCGCTGACCACCAGCGTTTCACAGATCTCGGAGAACTGGGTATTGGGCTCCATGCTGGTGACGAGAACGGGAACTTGGATGGGTACTCTTGAGCTACGACGTATTACGGTGTGACCGTTGGAAGCGGGCATAGTGCTCCTCTGCTTAGCGGGGCTTGCGTGGCAGACAGCCTTTTGAGCCTCTTCATTAAAGTACCGCGATGTGATGGCCGATGCCTCTCTCGGGAGTGTGCTTCCAAAATGTTCGAGCGTACACGCGCCAGACTGCCCATTTGCCAGAAACTGCAATGTACCTTGGACCGAAGCCCGCTGTACAACTGGTCCGCCGCAGTCATATTCGCGATAAGATGACATACGCTGGATTCAAAAGGGAAATGTGGGCCAAGGCTTCCAATCAAAAGAGGTGCGCCTGTGATTGAACGACTTAAGGAAACTGGAGGAGCCGCGTTCGGTTTTAAGGTGGCAGGAACGCTGTCGGAGGAAGACTTCAAAGCATTCGAGCCGCAACTTGAATTCTTCATCGCACAACATAAGAAGCACCCGATCGGCATCCTCGCGGACCTTGCAGAAATGCGCGGAGCCGAATGGAAGGCACGCTGGGAGGACCTTCGGTTTCTCCAGAAGCACACGAACCAGATCGCCCGGATGGCGGTTGTCGGAGCACATCGTTGGGAGGAAGTGGTGGACATCCTCACCGCGGGAGCGGCCATTCTGCAATCCGAGACGCGTTACTTCGAATCCTCCGAGATCCAGCACGCGTGGCAATGGGCGAGGACCGCGAAACACGCTGAAGATGCTCCCGTCCGAATAATTTCGCCAGCAACCGGGATCTGGAAGGATTACCACCCGGAGTTTATGGGTTTGTAATCGCAAAAGCGCAGGAAGAGAAGCCGGGCATGCTTGTCAGTCTTCAGTCGGTTTCAGACCCCAGTGTCGGAGATCACCTCCGGAGTTGACGGTGCGCCCCGAATATAATGATGCTTATGGCACTCCCCGGCCGTCTTCCATCTGAAGTCGACGTGGTCGTCATCGGCGCCGGCTTCGCGGGCGCCTCAGTTGCCGCTGCGTTGACGCGGGCGGGGGTCACGCGGGGAGTGATTCTCGAACGGGAACTGCTGCCCGGAAGCCACGCCTCCGGACGCAACGCGGCGATCGCACGCCAAGTGGAGGCAGATCCTGTCCTTCGGAAGCTCTCCATTGAAGGCGTGCAGCGGCTCAGTGCCAAGACTATTGCCGGATCTCCGGTCCTCTGCCAGAGCGGAGGCCTGTACCTGACTCACGGAGAGCCACACCGAGCCGCCGAATGGTGTGCACAACTCCACGAACAATGCGTGCCTTCGGAACTGCTACCTGTTGCCAAAGCCCGGCAACGCTTTCCGTTTCTGAACAGGTTTGAGTTTGACTACGCGCTCTTCTGCCCCACCGACGGAATCGTTGATATCCATGCCCTGCTGAGTGATCTGCTGGCGGAGGCCAGGCAAGCTGGCTTTGAAATCATCACCGACTGCGCCTGTGAATCCTTGATTCTCGAGGGATCGGTGGCGCGCGGATCGGTGGTGCGCGGTGTCCGAACAACACATGGCGAAGTCAGTGCTCGCATCGTCGTCGATGCCGCAGGCGCGTGGGCGGGGTGCGTTGGCCGCGAATCCGCTCCACTCCCGCTAAGGCGCCTTCGTCGACACCTGTTCGTCTCCGGCGACTCGGAACTCCTTCCCCATAATGCTCCGGTGGTATGGGATCTCGATGCCGGATACTACGTGAGGCCGGAAGGAGCAGGCCTCCTTCTTTGTCCCTGCGATGAGACCGAGCATCCGCCTGGCACCCCTGAGGTTAGCCCCGAGGCCGAGGATCTCCTTGTCGATAAGCTTTTGAAGCATGCTCCCGGACTTGCGGACATCAGCTTGCGCCGCAGCTGGGCGTGCCTTCGGACCTTCGCGCCTGACCGGCGACCCATCATCGGATGGGATCCGGACATCGACGGGTTGTTCCACGTTTCGGGCCTCGGTGGTTTTGGAATGACCGCGAGTCTGGCCGTCGGCGACATCGCATCTACACTGATCTGTGGTGGTGTGGTGGACTGGATCGATGCTGGTTCCTTCAGCGCCCGCCGAGATATCCTCAGGTCAATTCCGCAGTGCCATTGATCGGTGACTGCGATTGGTCAGTCCAAGAATTGTTGCACATTAACGCGAATAGGGATTGGGGTACAATAGCCGCCGTTCTTGGGTGAAAAAGGAAATTCCGGCTTACCGATAAAGGAGTCAGTCTATGCATTCGAACCGCAGAAGCTTTTTGAAACGAGCAGGCGCGATCGGCGCCGTGGCCACACTGGGCGGGTTGAACACAGCAAGCGCGGAAACCAAGCCGGCCAAGCCGGCAGGCCAGGAGAAGAAAGGCCTGGCGCGCGGTCTGACCTTGCTGACCATGCGCCGCAACGGCGAATACCGCCTGGGAGCCAAGACCAGCAAGGGCATTCTCGACGTCAAGGAAGCAGCAGGCTTTCTCAAACTGTACTCTCCCGCCACACTGGACGACATGCTGCAGCGCGAGGAGGGCGCCAGCGTGCAGGCGGTGGTTGGAGCCGCCATGCAAGCGAACGCCGCGCAGAAGCTGTTCCTCAAGGAAGAGAACATCGAGTATGGGCCGCTGGTCATCCGCCCGGAGAAGATCGTGTGTGTGGGGTTGAACTATCGCAAGCACGCGCAGGAAATCAAGATGCCCATTCCCAAGCAACCGGTGCTCTTCAACAAGTACAACAACTCTTTGCTACAGCACGGCGGCACCCTCAAGTTGCCCTCGGCCGTGGCGACCAAGTTCGACTATGAGATCGAACTGGTCATCGTGATGGGCAAGGAGGCGCGCGACGTCAGCGAGAAGGACGCGCTTTCATGCGTCGCCGGATACGCGACCGGCAACGATTTCAGTGCGCGCGACCTTCAGTTCGAAACCGGCGGCCAGTGGATGCAGGGCAAGTCTTCGGACGGCTTTGCCCCCTTGGGCCCTTATTTCGTCACCGCCGAGCAGGTTGATCCCGACAATCTGAACCTGGAATGCCGGGTCAATGGCGAAACCCGCCAGTCGTCGAACACCAACGACCTGATCTACAACTGCAGCCAGATCATCAGATATACCTCGGCCCGCATTTCCCTCCGGCCAGGAGACATCATCTTCACCGGCACGCCGGGAGGAGTGATCTTCGGCGGAGTTGTCGGTGGGTTGGCCGTTCCCAAGGAGAAGTACGTTTGGCTCAAAGCCGGCGACAAGATTGCCTGCAGCCTGGAAAAGCTAGGAGAACTGAAGTTCGATCTGGCGTAACGACGGGTGTGGGGGAACAGGAACTATTTCGCTTCTTCATGCAGCGCTTGGCGTGTAGCCTCAAGAGTGTTAATCAGCGACTCCCGAGGGAGCTTCTGGATGATCGGTTCGATGACCCATCCCAGCCCGAAGGGCACGTCTCGCGTTAGTGAAATGGCTCGACACTCAACGTACATACCACCCTCCCGTTCCTGGAATCTCCAGTAGGAATACAGTCGCCAGAGGAAGCCGTAACCTGTATCGGGCGGCAGCACTGTCTCTTTCGGGCTTCCGGCATTCTCCACTTCAGCAATCCGCGTCGTGTACGAGTAACAAGTCCAGCGGGTTCGGTCCAGGGAACGATAATGGACGTCATGATCGGTATCGAGGACCACGGTCATGATTTTCTTTTTGAGAAGTCGTAAGTAAATTTTGAAATCGTTGTTCTGATGGCTTATTAACCTTGAGGCAATCACGTCGGGCTTGTAGATATTCTTGTGGTTATCGTAGTCCTGGATCAGCGCCAAGGTCTTTTTGAGGTTCGTAGCAGGAATGAATACGGCGGCGATCCAGTCATGGATCAAACCATTGGGCACTTTGACCGGCCCTTGACCGGCCCAGAATTGCGCCACAACTTGTCCTCCGCGGACCAGTTGGGCCCTCTCGGCGCTGACTTCAGACCAGAGGAATGGATTTTTGCCGTGCAGCGTCTGCTCCATCCCCGCTTCGGCCTCACGAATATATTCATCAAAAGCCGCCACGGTTTGAGGCTTCAACTGCACCGGTTTTGCAGTTTGCGCCATAGCACCCGATCGATTGCGAATCGTGATCCGCCCAGATTCAGTTGTCAACTCCGCCGCAGGCGACCGTCATGCGGGGCGGTTTAGGTGTGCCGAACGGTGAGGCCGATATCATGAGTTTCCCATTTTAGCAGTTTGCCTGCGGGTCTCGACGGCCTCACCTGGGGTTTACGCTTAGCAGGGCTCGATATGAAGCCTTGAACAATTCTACTTTTCAGGCATAATGCGCAGTTATCAATTGCGTAAAATCCTGGCACCGGGTCGGTTGGGGTTTCATGGGCGGAAAACAGTCTCCTATCCTGAACAGCAACAAGTTGAAATTGGGCTTCTTTTCTCCGAATTGCTCGGGTGGTATGGCGGTCACAAAAGTTCCCGAGCGCTGGGTCAATTCCTGGGACAACAACATCCGACTGGCGCAGCTGGCCGACGAAGCCGGTATCGAATTCCTGCTGCCGATCGCGCGCTGGATCGGTTACGGCGGTGAAACCGACTTCCACGGCAGCGTGCTGGAGACGCTTACGTGGGCGACCGGGCTGCTGGCGAACACGAAACGGATCAATGTCTTCGCCACCGTCCACACCGCGTTCATTCATCCCGTGGTCGCCGCCAAGCAACTCGCGACCGCCGACCAACTCGGCCACGGGCGCCTCGGGCTGAACATCGTGGCCGGGTGGAACAAGCCCGAGTATGATGCCTTCGGCATCGATTTGCCGGAGAAGCACAGCGACCGCTACGCCCTCGCGCAAGAGTGGTTCGACGTGGTCAAGGCCATCTGGAACCACAACGGTCCGTCCGATTGGAACGGCAGGTTTTACCACCTGAAAGGGGTGTACGGATTCCCCCGTCCCTATGACGGGGTTCCGCCCATCATGAACGCGGCGGGATCGGGCGAGGGCCGCGAATTTGCGGCGCGCAATGCCGACTTTCTGTTCGCCATCTCCGTCGATCTGGAGAAATCAAAAACCGAGGTTGATGCGATCAAAGAAAACTCTGCCAAGCTGGGGCGAAGTACCGGCGTCTTCACATTGTGTCACGCGGTTTGCCGCCCAACAAAGAAAGAGGCCGAGGACTACTACCGTTACTATGCCCATGACAACGCCGACTGGGGAGCGGTCGACAACCTGATGCGGCTTCAAGGCATGCACGCGCAATCGTTCCCGGCGGAGGCGCTGCAAATGCTGCGCGATCGGTTCGCCGCCGGACACGGCACCTATCCGCTGGTCGGCGACCCCGACACCATCGTGAAAGAAATGGAAAAGATTACCGCCTCCGGGTTTGCCGGTACCACCCTGAGTTTTGTCGACTACGTAAAAGAGTTTCCTTATTTTCGCGATGAGGTCATTCCACGTTTGGAACGAAAAGGTCTGCGCGAGAAATTCAAAGGTCAACCGGGTGCGGACTGAAAGGGATCTGAACCCTTGGGGGGCAGAGAGACTGAGGTTGGAAATAAAAACATGACGCACGCATCCGGCGCCAGCCCCGAGAAGACACTCTCCCAGGCCATCAAGGAGCGCAGAGCCACGCCTAGTTTCTTGCCCGATGCAGTGCCGGAGAATGACCTCAAGAAAATTCTTGAGGCGGGACTCTCCGCTCCCAGTGCCTACAATCTCCAGCCCTGGCGATTCTTGGTGGTGCGCAACGCTGAACAGCGCGCGCGCTTGCGGCAGGCGGCCATGAAGCAGCCCAAGGTGGAAGAGGCTCCAGTGGTGGTCGTGGCCTGCGCCGATCTGGAAGGGTGGCGCAACGGGGATCTCGACGAGATCATCCGTCTTGCCCAGCAACACGGCTACGGCGATGAGGCTCGCTACGCCAGCATGCGCAAGAACATTGCCGGTTTCTTCGGTTCCACTCCGGGCACCGCCGCCGGATTAGCGCCCGATTTCGCGGTGTGGGCCAACCGGCAGACCATGATCGCCTTCACAACCATGATGTGGATGGCCGAAGTGCTCGGCTACGACACCGCGCCCATGGAAGGATTTTACGAAGACCAGATCAAAGCGACGCTGGGCATTCCATCCCAGGTTCGGGTTGTGGCACTCCTGGCCATCGGCCATCGCAAAGGAGAAGACAAGCGCTTTGCCGGACGCTTCGCTATGCAGCACACCGTATTTGCCGAGAACTGGGGGACCCGATTCCTTTAGAACGCGTCAATTCCGGTCACGCTGGCCCCAATAATCAGCGCGTGGATATCATGCGTGCCCTCGTAGGTTTTTACGCTTTCGAGGTTCATCAGGTGGCGCATGATGGGATAATCGTCGGCCACGCCGTTTGCCCCGAGGATATCTCGCGATAGCCGGGCGCACTCGAGCGCCATCCAGACGTTGTTTCTCTTCGCCATCGAGATGTGCTGGTGCTGCACTTTTCCGGCGTCTTTCAACCGGCCGACTTGCAGCACGAGTAACTGCGCCTTCGTGATCTCACTGATCATCCAGGCAAGTTTCTCCTGCACCAGTTGATGCGACGCGATGGGCTGATCACGGAATTGTTTTCGCAACAACGAATACTGCAGCGCGCAGTCGTAGCACGCCATCGCCGCCCCGACCGCGCCCCAGGCGATTCCATAGCGCGCCTGGTTCAAGCACATTAGCGGAGATTTCAATCCGCCCGATCCCGGCAACAGGTTCGACTCCGGGATGCGCACATCCTGCAGCGACAAGCCTGAAGTCACCGAAGCGCGCAGCGACCACTTGCCGTGAATGTCGTCGGCCTTGAACCCAGGGCGGTCGGTCTCGACCAGAAATCCGCGCACCTTGTCGCCCTCATCTTCGACCTTGGCCCAGATCACCGCGACGTCGGCGATACTGCCCGAGGTGATCCACATCTTTTCGCCGTTCAACACATACTCTTTGCCAACTTTTTTCGCGCGCGTTCTCATGCCGCCCGGATTCGATCCGAAGTCGGGCTCGGTCAATCCGAAGCAGCCGAGCTTTTCGCCTTTCTGCATCGCGGGCAACCAGGTATTTTTCTGCTCGTCGCTGCCGAAGGTGTAAATCGGATACATCACCAGCGCCGACTGCACGCTGACGAACGAGCGCACGCCGGAATCGCCGCGTTCCAGTTCCTGCGTGACCAGTCCGTATTCGACGTTCGACATGCCGGCGCAGCCGTAGCCGTTGAGCGAGGCGCCGAAGAATCCGAGATCGGCCATCGGCTTTACCAGTTCGCGCGGGAAGCGGCCGGCTCGATTGCATTCCTCAATGATCGGCACGAGATTGTCTTCGATAAACTTGCGCGCCGTGTCGCGCACCAGGCGCTCGTCGTCATCCAGCAACGTGTCGAAGTCGATGAAGTCCACACCACGAAATTTGATGGCCGGCATTACGTCTCACCCCACAAAGTCAGCAGGTAAAAGAACTGGAAGACAGGTTTCTGGCGCTCTATTCCTCCGCAGCCCTGTTGTGTAACGTTTCCCGCGCAAGGTCACTTCTGCGACCGACGAGCAACGGGTTACAAGCCGGCGCTTGTGCCCTGAGAGGCTCAGCGCCGGATCCACAGATGCTCAGCAGGCCGCCTACTTCGCTTGCAGCGATTCGATGTATTTGGTGAGGTTTACCACGCGTTGCTGCACCTCAGTCTCGTGCCCACCACTCACGCTCCAAAACAACGCTCCCCACACCGGCATCTCCCTGGATCCGTGCGCGGGAACCGCGGATTCGTTGCGGATGGAGGAAGAGACTTTCATCGAGGGAAATTTCCCTCCGTTGTTCTTGCTCAGCAGGGTCAGGTCGGTGGGAGGAATCTTCAGCGCACTGGTCGCAGGACCTCCGCCTTTGCCGTCCGTTCCATGGCAAGCGGCACAGTATGCCGTGTACATCTCTTTGCCGGATACAGGCGACGTGGACTGGATAGGGACATGCTTTATGGTTTTCTCTGTTTGGCCCTGTGTTTGGTCCTGCGCAGCGACAGTGCAGGTGAATACGAACAGAGCAGTAAACATCAAAATTAGTTGCTTAATGGACATCGCATTTTCTCCTTAATAATGAGCTGGAATTTCTTTCTTAGTCTCGAAAATGGCACCATACTACACCCGTCCGGCTTGTTCGCGGCACTGTGAAACGATTTTCACCAGGAGCACTCCCGACGGTCTGCTATTGACACAGCACAGCCCAAAATTATCCCATTTGTGGTCTACCTTTGTGACACCCATCCTTACACCAACCCGCTGCTGACTCTACCAGCGTCACTGTCCCATTTTCGCTGACGCGGAACGCACACTACCGCGTAACCAGCCCGGTTTTGTACGCGCCGTCGGGCAGCCCAGTGATCCGTATTCCGCCGTGCCCCTTGTGCCGGATGTTGAGCCCGATCAGCAGCGCGGTGATTTGCTCGACAATGCGCGCGTTCTCAAGCTTCCCGCCATCAATCGCTCGCACGCGCGCGATCTTCGCCGCGAGTTCCATAGCAACCTGCGTGGCATTGGGATCATCGCTGCATACGACGACGTCGCAATCCACGTCATCGTCTGTGTTGAGCACGTCCGCCGAAACGTTCTGGAATGCCGCCGCGACGGAAACGCCCTTAGGAACAAGTTCCGCCGTCTGTTGCGCCGCCGAACCTTGCCACACGCCGATGGTGCGGCTGGCGCGTCCGCCCACGCTCGCAGCCAGCGGAACGGTGGCATCAATCAGAATGCTGCCCGGACGAATCGCAGGCTTCAGTTGCTTCAGCAGCGCCGCCTGCCCTTCGAAGGGAACGGTGAGCACCAGCAGATCGCTGGCGACGCAGGCGGCCGAATTTTCCAGCCCGGAAACCTGACTGTTTGCGCCCGCCCGCTTACGGATTGCTTCTGCCGTCTGCTGTGCCCGCGCGGCATCACGCGAGCCGATGATGACGGTCTCTCCCGCGCGCGCCCAACGCAGCGCGAGGCCCGTACCAGCCGGGCCGGTACCGCCGATGACGGCGATGGCCCGGCTCAGGCGGGAGTTCATGTGATCTTTCATGCGAACTCCGCAACCAGCGCGGGCTCGAAGGAGGCCTCCGAAGAAAGCGCCTCGACGGGCAGCTTGATTTTCATGCGCGAATATTTTGTGTTGCGCTCCGCCGGAATGCGCCCGATCCCGAGAATCAACGCCTGAAAATCTTCCGGACTGGTGTACTGGCCCGCGGTTGCTCCGGCCTCACGCGAGATGTTTTCTTCCATCAGCGTTCCACCGTAGTCGTTGGCGCCGGCGTGCAGGCAAAGCTGCGAAAGTTTACGGTTCAGCTTCACCCACGAGACCTGGATGTTATGAATCGAGCCGGCGAGCAGTATTCTGGCGAGCGCGTGAATTTTGAGATGTTCGGCGAGCGTTGGCCCAGTGCGCGCCAGTCCCTGCTGGAACAAAAGCGTGTTCTGGTGCACAAAGCCAAGCGGCACGAACTCGGTGAAGCCGCCGGTTTCAGCCTGAATCTGCCGGAACAAGGACAATTGCCTTACCCAGTGACCGGGTGTTTCCCTGTGCCCGTACATCAGCGTCGAAGTGCTCGGGATGCCACAAGCGTGCGCGGTGCGGATCACCTCTTGCCATTGCGCCGACGAAAGTTTGTTGCGCGACAGTACATTACGCACTTCGTCATCCAGAATCTCGGCCGCCGTGCCCGGCAGCGTGTCCAATCCGTTATCGCGCAGCATCATGAGATAGTCGCGCAGGGTCATGCCGGTCAGTTCCACGCCGTACACAATCTCCATCGGAGAAAAGGCGTGGATGTGCATGCCCGGCACGGCATTCTTCACGGCGCGCAGAATGTCGCGATAATAAAACGGCGGCAGATCGCGCGGCAGGCCGCCCTGAATGCAGACTTCGGTAGCGCCCAGTTCCCACGCTTCTTTACTTTTGCGCCCCATTTCTTCGAGCGAATGAAAGTAGGAGTCGGCTTCTCGCGGCCCGCGGCTGAACGCGCAAAACTTGCAACCCACGAAACAGATGTTCGTGAAATTGATATTGCGGTTGACCACGTAGCTGACGATGTTGCCAACCAGTTCGCGCCGAAGGATATCCGCGGCGACCAGAAGTGCGAGCAAATCCGCACCATTACAGTTTGCCCCATCGCAGTTCGCCAGGACGTAGCGCTCCTCGTCCCTCAGGCATGCTCCGTCTTGTGTTTCCAGCACACGCTCCAAGGCGGCGCGAATCGGCGGGGAAGCTTGTGGTGCGATCTCGTCCCAGGTCAGTGCGGGGAATTGCTCGAGTTCTGAAGCCTGCCAAGCCATAACATTCTCCAATCGAAAAGCTCCTAGCGAAAAAGATCGTTCCGTGCGGGCCGGATCAATTCCCGCGCCCCACCGCTTCCAATGCGAGTTTCGCGGTAGTAAGAGTAGCCGCGAATGATGCACGCGGGCGTGCCCGCCAGCTTGCCGCAGACCAACCCTGCCGCGCAAGCCAGTTCGTCGGCCACCGCGTCCACCGTCGCATGCAGCGAGTATCCGTGCGGATCGCGGCGTCCGCGGTAGTCGAGCAGAGGCCGCATCCCGGCGACGCCAATCGCCACTTCCGTCAAGCCTTCCCGCCATGGACGCCCGAAACTGTCGCTGACGATAACCGCGATCTCGATCCCAAGCTGCTTCTTCAACTCCCGCCGCAACTTCGACGCGGAACGATCCGGATTCACCGGCAGCAACGCCGCGTGCCGCCCACCATCCACGTTCGAAACATCCACGCCGCTGTTCGCGCAAACGAAGCCATGCTTCGTCTCGGTGATCAGCACACCGCGCTTTCGCCGCACGATTCGACGACTCTCACGCAGCGCCAATTCACAGACGCGCGCATCGAGCCCGTAGCGCCGAGCCCAAGCCCGCGAAGCCGCCGAGGGCCGGATCTCATCGAGCGCGACCAGCGCGCCTTCCGCCTTCGACACAACTTTATGCTTCACCACCAGGATGTCGCCATCCCGAAAGCGCAGCCCCAGGCTGCGCGCCGCCGCCAACAACCGTGCGCACAGCGATTCTCCGGCGCGGATTTCTCCACTGACGGCGACCGGAAGAATGCGAATTTCCCCAGCCGCACGCTTACCCGCGTGCCTAGCGACCCCGGACCCCATGCTAGATCCGGCCATGTCAGGCCTGAATCCGCCCGCCGAGGTTCCAGCTCCGCACCAGCTTCTGCGATCGCCGCTCTCCGCTGGCAGCCGCCAGTTCGCGGAGATCTTCGGGACGATCGACATCCCGCGCGATGCCCGGCAGTTCGAGTACAACACAAGGCAGGCCCGTTGCCTTCGCCGCGGCCAGGTGCGGCAGGAAGCTATCGTTGCCGAAGCGAAGCGGAAACAAATCACCCGGAGCTCGCCAGGCTGCATTCGTGCCGCGCCCCGCCGCGTCCGGCACCAGCACCGCGCCACCGGAAGGTGCGCTGTCCACGATCTTCTGCAGTTCCGACTTGTCGATCAAAGGAATATCTGCCGGAACCACCAGGGTGCTGTCTGCTCCACGCTTTCTGCACACCGCCGTGGCCATCTCGATGGCGCTGGTCTCTCCGGAGTTGTCGTCCGCAACGACCTCAAAATTGAAACGCGCCGCCAAGTCGCGCGCAAACGAATCATTGGTGACCACCGCAACAGCGGGCCGGCTTTGCCAGTGCGCCAGCGCTTGCAGCACGTCCTCGCACATCGCTTGCGCCAGCGCAAAACGTTGTTGCGGACTCAGAATAGGAGAGAGCCGCTGCTTGGCGTCGACGAGGTTTTTTACGGGAACCAGAATCATGGCCCCTCCACCGCAGCCTGAGCCGGCGGAGTTTGCATCGCCGCCTGCAGGACGCTCTTTGCCAAGGCGATTCTATCTTCATTACTATTCTTGCGCATATGGTCGGAGTGCAATGCACGCCGCGCCCAAGAAACAGACCGTACGGTCCACTTCCGATCCTGCAACATACCTCAAAGTGGTGAACATTTCAACAAAACATTTCAACACTTGACAACGTGAACAATTAGGAGGAGAATTCCGCCCGTCAGCCGGACGACAATTTCTCCGCATGGATAGGACTCAGATCAACCGTGAAAGTGTAGCGGATCAGGTGGCCACCCTTCTCCGCCAGCGCATTCTCGAGGGCGAGTTCCGGCCCGGCACCCAGCTTCAAGAATTGCCCTTGGCTTCGTCCCTGGGCGTTTCCCGCAACACCATGCGGGAGGCGATCCGGATCTTGTCACTCGAAGGTCTGTTGCGACGCAGCCTACATCGGGGCGCTGCGGTCTCGCAACTCTCATTGCGCGATGTGCAGGAGATCTACCAGTTGCGCCGGATGCTGGAGTTGCCCGCGGTGCTCGCGGCACGCCGTCCAGACCCAGGTTTGTTGCAGGAAATTTGCAGCGCGGTAGAAGAATACGAACTAGCCGCGCACGACCGGAACTGGTCCCGCGCTGTCAGCCACGACCTTCATTTTCACAGCCTGCTGATCCGCTTCCACGGCAACAAGCGGCTGGATTCGTTTTACAAGAACATGCTTGGCGAACTGCGTGTCGGCATGGTGTTGGTGGACCGGAGCCATGACAATCCCGGCGTACTGATTCCTGTCCACCTGGAGATGTGTCAATTGCTCACTAGGGGAAAGCTTAAGCAGTGTGCCGCTGTACTGGAGCAGCATCTCGAGGACTCCGAATCGAGGCTGACTCAGATCCTGCTCGCGCATGCGGCACGAGGGGTGGGGACGGCTCAGTAGCTGCCTGAGAAATAACAACAAATTTGCGAGGGGGGAATTCGATGGTCGTTCAATACGTTGTGGAATCCGATGCCGGAACGCCCGGCTCCGTTCAGTCCTCGTTGTTCCATCGCCGTCGCTTGGGAGCGGTCATCAGCCTTCTGCTGTTTTTGACCGTGTCGAGTTGGCTGGGAGGCCAAGCCATTAACAGCACGCTCCAGGGACGGGTCGCCGACACCACCGGCGCGGTGATTCCAGAAGCGACGGTTACCGTGCTGAATGCGGCCACCGGTTTGAAGCGCTCGGTCACGGCCAATGCGGTGGGCGAGTATCAGATCGGCGGGCTTCCGGCTGGCGATTACACCGTCGATGTCGAAAAACAGGGTTTCCAAAAATCCGCCAAGAAGATTCACCTGGATCTGGGCGCGTCAGGCACCGTGGATTTCGCGCTGGCTCCGGGCCAGGTGCAAACCCAGGTCGAGGTGCAGGACGTTGGCGAAGTTGCTGAGCCCACTCGAAGCATGGTGAGCGAGGTCATTAATCAGCGACAAATCGAGGACCTTCCGGTTAACGGAAGGGAGTTCATTGATTTCGCGTTGCTCGCGCCCGGCGTCACCATCGGAAACACCACCTCCGGCAGCACCGACGTCATCGTGGAACCGGTCACCAAGCTCTCCTTCGCCGGCCAGAATATTCACTACAATTTCATCGCCGTCGACGGCGCCGATGACATCTCGACCGCCTCGGGCATTCAGCGTGGCACGCCGCCACAAGAGTCGGTGCAGGAGTTTCGCGTCATCAACACCGACTACACCACGGAATTTGGACGAGCCACCGCCGGCATCGTAAACATCATCACCAAGAGCGGCACCAATGACATGCACGGTTCGGCTTATGACTATCTGCAGAATAACGCAATGGACGCCACCAGCATTCTCGCGGCGCCCCACTTCAATGTGCTGCGGCAAAATCAGTTTGGCGGCGCCATCGGCGGACCTGTCAAAAAAGACAAGACATTCATTTTTGCCAATTACGAAGGGCAGAGACGCACCGAATCGCCCACCTACAATTCGGTGGTGCTGAACAACCTTTCGGCGATTAACAACGTCAAGACGACGGTATTCGGCCTGGCGCCCGAAAACCTGTTTGTACTGCGCAACGGAAACACGGACAACGGTCTGGTTAGGCTGGATCAGAATTTCGGCCGCAGTAACCTTTTTGTCCGTTATTTCATCAATGACGACCGCTTGAGCAACCAGTCGCCTCTGAACAATGGCTTCGACCTGCCGTCGGCATTCAAGAACAACTACATCACGGACCAGTCGCTCGCCGGCGGTTTGACGACGGTGTTTTCCTCATCGTGGGTGAACGACCTGCGTATGCAGTATGCGCACCGCACCTTCGACTTCCCGGTTGTTTCCACCCAGCCGCACCTGGAAGTCGCCAATACGTTTGCCGTCGGTGTCAACCGGGGCAACCCGGATATTTACCGCGAGTCGCGCTTCGAGTTGGTCGACAACATGACGCATAACCTGTCGAACCACACCATCGGCTTCGGCGGCAACTTTGATCGCGTCGGCACTTACGAATCCTTCCCGCTGTTTTATCCGTTCGAGGCAGACTTTTCGAACCTCCCCGCTTTTCTCGGCACGGATGGCGCAGCAGGATGCACGGCAGGAGTTTCATGCCCCGATCCGTTCGTGATCTTCTTCCAACGTTTCAGCACTACTACGACCCCGCTCTTCGACGAGACATCTCTGGCGGGAGGAACGGCGGTGTATCACGGAGGTGCGATTTCCCAAGCTATCCGTGACCAATCCTCGGACACGCTCGACCACACCTACAGCGGCTTTTACATTCAGGATAAGTGGCGCGCCTCTGCGAACTTGACATTAAATGGCGGAGTGAGGTGGGAATTTGAGAGGTGGCCTTCCGGAGTTCTCAATACGCAGTGGAAGAACATTGACCCGCGCGTTGGCCTAGCCTACGGACTAGGAACGTCACGCGACGTCATGTTCCGTGCCGGTTTCGGGCTGTTCCACGGGATCATTCCATCACCCCTGCTCATGTGCCAGGCGCCTTCCTGCGGAGGACAATCCGCCTACCCGGGGCGTCCATTTGAAAATGGTCTGAATGCGAACACTGGCCTTTTTAGTTTTGCCAGCTCCCCATTCATTATGAATTACGGCCTCAACGCCTTGCTCACGCAAGCCACTTACCCGAACGGAACGCCTTTTGACTGCCCATCCGGTGGCCCTTTGGCCCCCGCAGGCACGCTGGCGGGCTGCGGATTCCTGCAAGACGCGACCATCGTACGGTTCGATCAAAACAGCCAGAACCCGTATGGCATTCAGACCAGCGCCTCGCTCGAGTTCCAGCCTTTCAAGGACTCGGTGTTGAGCGTCACCGGAGTTTATCTGCGAGGAGTACACCTCGGCAGCTTTTACAACGTGAATCAGCCTGACCCCAGCGGCACGGTAAAGGTCTATGACTCCAAGGGGCAGGCGAACTGCAAGAACGTCTATTTCGACTTCGGTGAGTCCGGGGTTGCACCGACCGACTGTACGCCGTACCCTTCGCAATTCGTCATTCCGAACGTGCCCCACATCAACGCAATTCCGGGTTTCCGCGATCCGCAATACAGCGTCTTCTTTGAAGCCAAGTCGGGGTGGGATTCCGTTTACACCGGTCTGCTCATCAACATGAGCAAGCGGATGACACACAATGTTTCGTTTAACATCAGCTACGCCTGGTCGCATTCCATCGATGACGGTCCGAACCCCAGCTTCGTCCTGATTCCGCAGGACAGTAACAATGGTAGCTTCGCCGCGGAGCGTGCCAATTCCGCGGACGATGTGCGGAACCGCTTCGTCGGCAATGCCATCTTCTCCAGCCCCAAGACCTGGAATGCGTACTTGCGCGACTTCAGTTTCAGCACGATCGTGACCCTGCAGTCGCCGCAGTACTTCACCAAATATGCCGGTTTTGACGCCAATGGCGACGTCTTCGGAAATAATGACCGGGTCGGCAGCGACCCGCGCAACACCTTCAAGGGGGATTCACTGCAGACCGTCGACGTTCGCCTGGAGCGCACCTTCCCACTTTATGAGAGGATGCATCTCCAATTCATGGCGGAAGCCTTCAACTTGCTGAACACGGTTAACGTTCGCTACTTCAACACAAGTTATGGAGCGGCGGACTTCTGCGGGCCGGATCCGGGTGCACCAGGTTGTGCCGGAGCGCCAGCGTTCTATCGTGAGGGTTCGCCCAATCCAACCTACGGAGCGCCGAGCGCAGTATTCAACCCGCGCCAGATTCAGCTTGCACTGCGGGTAACGTGGTAGCGGGCCATTTTGCCGGACGGGCTGCCTTGGTGGTTCGTCCGGTTCGGGATGGGAGCCGCCGTATTTCCGCAGCCAGTACCGCAAGATAGAACGAATGAGAGACTAATGCCAGCGATTCCCAGACCCTTCCCGGACAGTGCGAGTTTGGCACCCACCTTGGCGGCTGGTTTTGCGCCACTGAGCGCACGCCGGCTCTACATTTTCGGTGGTATCGCTCTAATTGCCGGCGGACTTCTGTTTGGCGACATCTTTGCCGTTTTCATCCTCCACCAGAACGCCGCCCGGCAAGGCGAAGCGCTCAGCGCAGCCTCTCGCGCCATCGCTGCCGGAAATGCCGCGGCGGTGAATGAATGGTTCGGTCATCTGGGGAACGTGCTGGAGGATCGTGGCACCAAGGTGGACGCCCACGTTCACATAATTGGTGCGGGCTACCTGGCGCTGCTATTGGCGCTGGTGCAGCCGTACATCGCGCTCTCCCGGCAAACGAAAAAATCCCTGGCGGCTCTCTTCATCGCGGGCGGAGTGCTTTTGCCGGTTGGGATTTTTCTGATTCACTACATCGGGCTCAGCGGCAGCCCGTTTTCAACAATTGGCTGGGCAAGCGTGCTAGCTGATTCTGCCGGAGCCTTGCTGACCCTTGTTCTCATCCTGCAAGCGTGGGGTTTCTGGAAGTATGTACGCAGCCGCCAACTGAGCGAGCCCGAACTTGGCGACGAAGACAGCATGTCGCGGCGCGCGCTCCTGACCGGCGGGACGATTCTGGTCTTGCTCGGCCTGCTGCATGGCGCGTATTACTCTGGCGCTCTGCTGTACGAGCACGAGCGGATGGAGACCGCGATCCTGCAACGTTTGATCAGCGCTGCCACCGTGGGAAACCTTGACGCCGCCACAGCGGAGATCAATAATTTCGGCAATCTTGCCGGCGCACGAGCCGTGAACATCGCTGCGCACTCGCACATTATCGAATTTGGTTTGCTGGCGATGCTGCTTTCGTTCGTCCAGCCCTTGGTGTTCCTCTCAGAAAAATGGAAACGGCGGTGGGTGAAGTTGCTGCTGGGGGGCTCGGTGATTCTACCCGTGTTCGTGCTCCTGGAGTTGAAACTCGGAATGCTTGCCGGAGGTATCGCCGACATCGGCGGCCTGATGGTCATGGTTAGCCTGGTTGGAATGCTGGTCGGCATCTTGCGTTATTCCGGCGGCCTTGATGTGGCAGAGACCGATGTTGCAGAGGCCGATGCCGCGGAGGGTGCATGATGACGGGATCGCGCAAACTTCTGATTCTCGGGGGGATGGCTTTCGCCGCCTTGGGCATGCTCTACGGGCTGCAATATGCGCTTCTGGTGGAGCACCAGACGCTCGACCACATGGGAGGGTCACTCTCACAGTCTTTTGCCGCAGCGGCCAGCCGTAATGCTGGGGAGTCCCAGGCGGCGCTCGAACAGTATGGCGAAACCAAGTACGATTATGTTCGCCAGGTGGATGCTCACTCCCACTGGATTGGACTCGCCACGCTCATGATCGTGCTGGGCGTAATTTTTGAACGGGTGAACTTCAGCGAAGGAATTCGGCAACTGGTTGCATTTTCTCTGTTGGCGGGCAGCGCGCTATTCCCGCTGGCGATCATTCTTCAGACGTATCATCATGGAGCATTAGTCTGGAAGGCTCTGGCTGTGGTCGGCTCCGGGTTGATCATCGCCGCGTTGGCGGCGACGGCTTGGGGATTTGCCCGGCCGGGTACAACGGGTTAACAGTTCGAGGTGCAAGTTAGATTCGTATCGGGGCATCGCTTTAGCGACGCCGTAAGTTCTGGAAATAAGACGCCCCTAGGGGCTGGGTAGACATACTCGTTCAAACAGGAAAGACGAATCACAATGTATCCGCGATCATTTCACTATCACCGGGCGGGATCGCTGAAAGAAGCGGTCACCATGCTCGGCCAGCTCGGCAAGAACGCAAAGTTTCTTGCCGGTGGACAGAGTCTGATTCCGTTGCTCAAGTTCCGCTTCGCCAACCCCGAGCACCTGGTGGACTTGAGCTTCATCCCGGGCACCTCCTTTATTAAAGAAGACTCGGGAGCGATGCATTTCGGATTGATGACCCGTCACTCCGAGATCGAGCACTCCGCGCTGGCGAGAAGGATTCCGGTGCTGCACGACTGCGCCGCCGGGATTGCCGACGTGCAAGTGCGAAACCAGGGCACCATCGGCGGATCGCTGGCGGAAGCCGATCCGAGCGGCGATTGGGCCAATGCCTTGATCACGCTGGACACCACCGTTCACTGCCTCGGTGCAAACGGCACGCGTACCATCGCTCTGAGCGACTTCGTCACAGACGCCTACACCACCGCGCTCGCTCACGAAGAACTTGTAACCGAAGTTGTAGTGAAGATTCCGCCTAAGGGCAGCGGCGGAGCCTATCTTGCCTTTAAGCGGGCCGCTCCTGTGTATCCGAGCGCCAGTGTGGCTGTGCAACTCAAGTTGGCGGGGGACGTTTGTGAGGATGTAGCGATTGCTCTCGGCTGCGTCGGTCTGACCGCCATCCGCGCCACCGAGGCCGAGACGGCGCTTCGCGGACAGATCCTGAACGACAAAACAGTGGCCACTGCCGCCGAAGCCGCGCGTGCTGCCGCCGATCCCCAGTCTGACATGCGAGGATCGGCGGAATACAAGCGCCAACTCATCGTAGCTCTGGCAAAGCGAGCCATTCAGATTGCCGCACGCCGCGCTCGAGGAGAAAAAGTGGAAGGGGCCCATCTCTATGCCTGAAACAGAGATCGTGGAAAAAGTCGCCATCAATATCAAGGTGAACGGCAAGGCCTACCCGCGTCAGGTCGAGCCGCGCTTGTTGCTGGTCGAGTTTTTGCGGGAGACGTGCGACCTCACCGGCACGCACGTCGGTTGCGACACGACGTACTGCGGCGCTTGCACCGTGCTGATGAACGGACTGGCGATAAAGTCCTGCACGGTGTTTGCGGTGCAAGCTGACGGGTCGGAGATCACGACCGTTGAGGGCCTGGAAAAAGATGGCAAGCTTGATCCGATTCAAAGAGCTTTCGGCGATTCGTACGGCCTGCAGTGTGGCTACTGCACGCCCGGTTTGTTGCTCTCCACCCATCAGTTGCTCGCGCACAACCCCGAGCCGAGCGAAAAGGAAATCCGCAAAGCGATCGGCGGCAACACCTGCCGCTGCACCGGGTACATGAACGTTTTCAAGGCCATTCGGCAAGCGGGCCTTAACATGAAGGGAGTTTGAGATGGCGATTAAGTTCTCCGGTGAGTTCGAGGTCAAGAAGAGACCTGAGGAGGTTTATGAGTTCCTGACGGATCCGAACCGGTTTGCGCCGCTGCTGCCGGATTTTCAGGGAGTCTCGGTGGAAGATGCAACGCACTTTACGGTGAAGGTGAAGGTGGGCATTTCCTATATTAAAGGCACTGCGCACGTGAAGTTGGAACTGTCCGAGAGCGATCATCCTCGGCGCGCGCAATATAAAGGACAGGGATCCGTCGCCGGTGGAAACGTCACCATGGTCGCCGGTTTTGACCTGTCTCCGATCGCGGGCGGAAGCGCAGAAGGAGCCGCGGCAGGACCCGCAGAAGGAGCCACGGACGGAACCGCGCTCGTAACCGTACTCGGCACCAAGGTGAACTGGCAGGGCGAAGCCCAGCTTTTCGGCCGGCTGACTTCGGTGGCCGGCGGGCTGATCGAGCCGCTGGGTAAGAAGTCGATTCAAAAATTAATCGATGGATTGCAGGCGGCTTTGGCGTAGATGTGTGGGGCAGGCATTTCTGCCGTCGAAGATGGAGGTACTAATAGCGTGACTGAAGCGATTAAGAACGGACCGACCTGGGTAGGTACTTCGCTGCCTCGGAAAGAGGAAGACCGGCTGCTGCGCGGCCGGGGCAAGTTTGTGGACGATATCAAGTTGCGGGAAATGACGTATCTCCGCTTCGTGCGCTCCCCGTATGCGCATGCCCGGGTCCTCAGCGTGGATACCTCGGCTGCGGAAGCATTGCCTGGTGTCGTGTGCACGATCACCGGCAAGGAAGTGGCCGCCCAGACGCAGCCTTTCATCGAGATGGCGCCGGGCCAAGGGCAGAAGATTCGCGACTTCCCCTTGGCTGTCGAAAAGGTCCGCTACCAGGGGGAACCAGTAGCCGCGGTAATTGCCGAGTCTGCGAGCCTCGCCGATGATGCCGCCGAGCTGGTGCAGGTCGAGTACGAACCGCTCGAGCCCGTGGTCGACTCGGAGGAGGCGCTGTTAAATAAAAGCATTCTTCACGAAGAAGCGGGAACAAACCAGGTCTGGACTGGCATCTGGGAGTTCGGCGAGGTGGAGAAAGCGTTTCAGGAGGCGGCCTATGTGGTGAAGATCGACCGCATGCACTTCCATCGTTTCTCTTCGACCCCTCTCGAGACCAACGTCGTGATCGGCCAGTGGGAGCCGAAAGAAGATCGCATTCAATACTGGTGTAATAATTCGTTTCCCTCGTTTGCCATTCAATTTATTGCTGCCCACCTCATGGTCCATATCGATCGCATCCGGGCGCAGACCTCTGATATCGGGGGGAGCTTCGGCATCAAGATCACCAGCTATCCGCAGATGGCGGTGTGCGCGCTGGCTTCAAAGAAAGCCGGCGGACGTCCGGTGAAGTGGGTGGAAACGCGCTCCGAGCACATGACTGCAAGCGCGCACGGAAACGAGCGCACCTTCCGCGACACGCGGGTCGCGCTCGACAAGAACGGAGAGATCACCGCGATCGCTTCACGGCATATTGACGATTGCGGAGCTTATCCTCGCTACGAACCCCTGGGATGTGTGATTTACTCCCAGGTGTTCTGCGGCACGTACCGCTTCAAGAACGCTCGTATCGAGTTCACACAGACCGTCAGCAACAAGTGCCCAGTCGGCCCCAATCGCGGCTACTCGCGCATGCAGCACCTGTGGTTCCTGGAGCGCATCGTGGACATATGCGCTCACGAAATCGGTATCGCGCCTGACGAAATGCGCCTGCGCAACTACATTCGCCCGGAAGAGTTCCCTTACACCACGCCCAACGGGTGCGTGTACGACTCCGGCAACTATCCGAAGATGCTCGAAGTTGCAAAAGACCTGATTGGTTGGGACGCCTGGCAGAAGAAGCGGGCCGAGGCGCGGCGAGAAGGCCGCATGTTCGGGATTGGCATCGGCACCACGCTCGATTCCGGAACGAACAATTTCGGACAGTCACAGATCGTCGACCCCAACGCGCCCTTTTCCGGCAACTCGCAGGGTGCGAACTGCAAACTGGATATTTATGGCGAAGTCGTGGTTGCCGTGGGCTCCTGCCCGCAGGGTCAGGGACATGAGACGGTGGCGGCGCAAGTCGTCGCCGATGTGCTCAACATCTCCCCGGACATGATCACCGTCCGCACCGGCTTCGATACCGAGCGCAACGTGCATACCGGCATGTCCGGAACCTACGCGAGTCAGTTTGTGGTTTCAGGACTGTCGGCGGTTCACGGCGCCGCCCAGAAGCTTAAGGCCGAGATGAAGCGCCTGGCCGCGTTTGTGCTCAAAACCAGTGAAGACGATCTGGAATTCGGAACCGGTGGGATGGGGCCGGAAGTCAAGGCCAAGAGCACCGGCAAGTCGATCAACTACTGGGGTCTGGCGAACATTGTTAACGTGAATAGCGCCGTGCTCTCTCCGGAACTGCAAGACGTCACGCTCAACTGCCGCTACATCTGGCGCGCCAATTTCAAGGTGCCAGACAAAGAAAAGAAGTATGGCAACCTCACCCTAACCTATTCCTCACAATTGCACATCGCAGTGATCGAGGTGGATCGCGATACCTTCGTGCCCAAGATTCTCGACTACGTTGCGGTGGAAGATTGCGGGGTTGCCATCAATCCGCGGATCGTGGAAGGGCAGGTCTATGGCGCGACGGCTCATGCCATTGGCGCCGCGCTGATGGAGAACTGCGTCTACGATGCGGTCGGCAACATGCTGACCAGTACGTTCAGCGACTACACGCCGATAACATCCATGAATATTCCCAACATTAAATATGGACACATTTCGACACCTTCGCCCTTCACCTACAGTGGCGCAAAGGGCATGGGGGAGGGCGGCGCAGGTCCGATCCACACGATTTCAGCGACATTGCAGGACGCGTTGTTTGGGCAAGGTATCTTTATCAACGAATCCTTTAACAACGCCAACAGCATTTTCCGTTCGCTCAAGTATCGGGAAGGCGGACAGCTCGCTCAGTCAGTGACGTTGGAGAAGCGGGTTTAGGGACGGGATGAAGAAAGTTTGCATCATCGGTTGCGGTGCGATCGGCAGCCTCTACGCCGCGCACCTGGCGCGCGTCGCCGAAGTGTGGGCCTTGGTTCGCCGCGAAGATCACGCTGCCGAGCTCAACCGCAGCGGTCTCCGCGTTACCGGAACCCACAACTTCGTCGTTCCGTTAAGAGCCACCACCAACCCAGGAGACTTGCCGGACTGCGATCTGGGCATCGTCGCCACGAAAGCCACTCAGGTCCAAGAATCGTTTCGCCCGGTGGGCCACCGCTTTGATCGAGGAGCCGTTCTCTCCGCCCAGAACGGAGTCGGCAGCGAAGAAATCATTGCTGCCTTCACGCGCGGTTACGTCCTCCGCGCCACCACCTTCATGAGCGGCACGCGCCACAGCGACACGCACGTGCAGTATGAACTCGACACTCCAACCTGGATGGGACCCTTTGAGCCAACCGGCACGCCATTCTCCGTAGTCAAAGAAGCTGCGGATCTCATCGTCGCCGGCGGCCTCAAAGCCGAGGCGCTCGAAGACGCCCGTCCCGCGCAGTGGTCCAAGCTGATTTTTAATTCCTCGGTGAATAGTGTGTCCGCTCTGACCGGCCTGCCGCACTCGCCACACTTTTCCGACGAAGCGAAATTCTCCGACCTCGGCCATCTGCTCCACGCGTTAATCGATGAGGGCAAGAGAGTGGCCGAGGCCGCGGGCGTTCGCCTGCACGAAGATCCCTGGGGAATGAACCGGATCGGCGCCATGACCAACCACCCGCCCTCCATGCTTCACGATGTCCGCCATAGGTTGACCACCGAAATCGATTTTCTCTCCGGCGCCATTGCTCGCGAAGCCGAGCGCGCCGGTGTACCGGCGCCGCTGCATAGCGCGGTCTACCGGCTCATCAAAGGCAAAGAAGCAGCTTGGGATTTTCAGGACGAAAATAAACCCGTAACCGTGGAATGAGATTGCGTTGTGAGACTGATATGGCCTGGCCCGTAGACAAAACAAAACTCGATCGCGTCCGCGCCCTGATGAAAGATCAGGATCTCTCCGCCCTGGTCTGCCGTGCGCCTGACAATGTTCTCTACCTCACCAACTACTGGTGCATGAAGGGCTATGACGCCGTCATCTTTCCGCGCGATGGCGAGCCCACATTGATTGCCCTCGCGCCGCAGCAGGCCGACGCCGAGCGTAACTCGTGGACAAGAGAAATTCTCTACTTCAAAGGCTACGACGAGTGCGATCCGCGCCCACCGCAGTTCCGCGCCTGGGACCGCGCCTACGAGGTCCTGAAGCAGCGCGGCCTGACCGACAAAGTTGCCGTCGAACTCAACATGGGCACGCAGTCCGCCGACCGTATGGTGGGCGAACCGACCACCTTCATGATGTCCTATTTTGAATCGTTCAAGAAGTTTTGCGGCGAGGTCGTGGACGCGACGCCGCTCCTCAACGAGGCCCGCTCGATCAAGACCGGTCAGGAAGTCGAGCGCATGCGTTTAGCCAACGAACTCGCGGCCCTGGCGATGGATTACACCCGCGAGCACATGCGCCCGGGCATGAAAGAAAGCGAAGTCGGCGCCATGTATGAAGGCTTCGTGCACGGAACGGGCGTGGGCTACCAAGGCAAAGTCGAGATGGCCCGCGCCTTCACGCTGGTGTGGTCGGGCAAGGGAATTGCCACGTTCACCGCAACCGGCGACCGCCCGATTCAGAAAGACGAGCCAACGCTCTTCGAAATCTGGGTCTGTGCGGACGGCTATTGGACCGATCTCACCAAGAATGCCTGTCCCGGTGAATTGAAGCCTGAGTATCACAAGCTGCTCGACCTTCTGCTTAAGGTTTTCAACGACGGCGTTGCCTTCGCGCGCCACGGTGCCAGCTTCCCTGAACTCGACAAACTCATTCGCGCGCGCATCGCCGAAGGCGGATACGCTGGACAGCCCTCCCACCCCATCTGCCACGGCGTCGGCGCCCGCGCCCACGAATGGCCTTATGCGCACCAGGCCGGCACCGGCACAATAAAAAAGGGAATGGTGCTGGCGATCGAGCCCGGCATTTACTGGCCGGGCGGCGGAGGTCTGCGTTTGGAAGACAATTTTCTGATCACCGAAAACGGCAACGAAAAACTATGCACCGACCCGGACGATTTCCGTCTGGCAAAACATCACTGAGAGCTGAGAACCGGGAACTGAGAACTTGAAAGTGTCCAGCGCAACCACCAACTCGAAGCACGCCCTCGACCCCAAACTCATCGAGCGCATCCTGGCGGAAGTTCGCGAAGACGAAATCGTCTCCATGTCCAGCGACGTGATCAACATCCCCAGCCCGACCGGCGAAGAACTGCAGATGGCGCAATACATGCAATCGGCGCTGCAGAAGCTGGGTCTCGACATCACCTGGCAGGAAGTTGAAGAAGCGCGCGCCAACGTGGTCGGCCGTTGGAAAGGATCGGGCGGCGGCAAGAACCTGATGTTCAACGGCCACATGGACACCTCCAACACTGGCCAAGAAGAATTTCTCACCGGTCTCGGTTATAAACCGCACGCCGTAGTCAAAGACGGCTTCATCTACGGCCTCGGCATCTACAACATGAAAGGCGCGCTCGTCTGTTACACCAACGCCGTGAAAGCGCTCCAGCGTGCGGGCGTGCGCCTGAAAGGGGACGTCATCATTGCCGCCGTCGCCGGTGAAATTGAAAAAACGCAGTGGGGTGAATTCAAGGGCAAGCAGTACCGCGGCTACGGATACGGCACGCACTACCTCGTAAACCATGGAGTGCTGCCCGACATGTGCATTCTCGGTGAGCCCACCGACATGCATGTGGTTCTCGAGCACTTCGGCTCCATGTGGGTGCGCATCTCATGCACGGGAATTTATGTGCACACCGCCTTCTGCGAGGGCCGTGAAGAAATGAATTCCATCCGCCGCATGGTTGAACTCATGCCGCCCCTCCTGAAGTGGATTGAAGGATGGGAGAAGAAGGCAAGCTACGGCGGCAGGAAGGCCATAGTGAATCTCGGCGGTATCCGCGGCGGACACGCTTGGCGCGCCAGCCGCACTCCAGAAAAAACGGACTTGTTCCTCGACGTGCGCGTCCCGCCCACGATCCCCATGGCCGAAGCGCGTCGCGACGTGCAGGGCCTCTTCTTCGAACTTGAGAAAGCGCACGCGGACTGGGGTTTGGAATTCGAAACCTACGTCTCGGTCCCGGGCGCGCGCATCAGCGAAGAACACGAGATGATCCGCGCTATTGACCGCAATCACAAACGCATCACCGGAAAAACGCCGGAGAGGGAAGTGGTCACCTGGTGCTCCGATGCCAGCGTGCTCAGCCGGTTCGGAGTCGAGACCGTGAACTACGGCCCCTCCAGTGGCCCGCGAGACAAAGAGGGAGAAAAAGTTCGCATTCAAACATTGGTGGACATCACAAGAATTTATGCGCTCACCGCCGCCGAATTGTGCGGCGTGAGCGGGTAGATGCGGTTCGTATCGGGGCATCGCTTTAGCGACGCCAAGAGTGCTTTGAAATCAGACGCCCCTTTAGGGGTTGGGCATCAGAGGTCCTTTTGCCAAGTCCGAAAGAAATCGATCGCCGTTACAAGAACATCCGCTCCCGCATGCAAGCCGCCGGACTGGACGCTCTGATCGTCTGCGGCAATCAATACGCTGGATTCGAAGGCGCGGTCTTCTACACGTCCGGATTCGAGATTGTCCATCGTTACGTTTACGTCGTCATCCCGCTCGAAGGCGAACCCACGCTCGTCTTTCCGCGCGAAGCTCGCTGGATTGGCGACAAAAACAAGCCCTGGGTGAAAGACCAGGTCTGGCCCGACGTTCCCGGCCAATGGCTGCGCGACCGCGCTATCGAGCGCAAATGGAAGCGCATCGGCACGTTTGGGATGAACTTCGTCATGGCCGTTCGCGACTACCGCGAACTGGCGCAAGGTTCGTTCGAACTCGTGCCCTTTGACCAGGAATTCGACATGGCACGCGCCGTGAAGAGTGCAGAAGAACTCGTTGAAGTTCGCGACGCCATGGACATCGTCGTCGATGGCTTCTGGGCGCTGGTCGCGGGCTACAAGCCGGGCAAGACCGAAGCTGAAATCATGGCGCCCGCGGTGGAGCGCTTCTTCGCTCGCGGCGCCGGCCCGCGCATGATGAACATTCTTCTCTCGGGTGAACACGGGGAGGCGAACGCGTACTTCAAAGTTCCCGGTCATCGCAAAGTTTCGGGCGACGATCTTCTTCTTTATTCGCTCGAAGTTACCGGAGCGGGCGGTTATTGGGTGGAATTTTCGCGTGCGCTGATCCAGGGAAAGCCGAGCGCCACCACGCAGAAGATGGCCGACGTTTATCCGCACGCGATGGAATCAGCTCGCAGATTGATGCGTCACGGCGAACTCGCTTCCACGGTGCATCGCACGGTTGCCGACATATTTGACAAGCACGGTTTCACACTCGGACATCTTTCCGGCCATAGCATCGGGATGACGATGCTTGAGTATCCCGCCATTGGTGCGAAAAGCGAGGTTCGACTGGAAGAGAACATGATCTTCTCCCTGCATCCGCAGGTCGTGGATCAGAACGGAAGGGTTTGCCTCTACACGCAGGACACGTACCGCATCGGCAAGACCGAAGGCGAGTGTTTGGCCAACGTGCCGTGGAAGTTCTTCACGGGTGAGGAGACGCGGGGAAGCGCGGTGGGAGGTTAGAGATCAGATTGCAGACGTAAACGGGCCTGTAGAATCTGCAATCTGACCTGTGACCTTCTGATATTAGGAGCGAAGTCTTGCTAAAGATCTGCATCGTCGGCTGTGGTGCGGTGGGCAGCTTGTTTGCTGCGCATCTGGCTAAGAAAGGCGAGGCCGAAATCTGGGCCTACGACGTCTGGAAAGACCACGTCGAAGCCATCCGCAATAACGGTCTGCGTATTTCCGGAGCCGCCGATTTCACTGCGAAGCTGAATGCCACCAGCGATGCCAAGGAACTTCCGCGCTGTGACTATGGCATCGTCGCCACCAAAGCCATCCACACCCGTGGCGCGATCGCGCAGGTTGCCCGCGCCTTCGACGAAAACAGCGCTGTCTGCTCCGTTCAAAACGGCGTCGGCAACGAAGAGATCATCGCGGAACACGTGAAGTACGTCATTCGTGGCACGACGTTCCCCGCCGGACATCCCATCGCTCCCGGCCACATCGGCTTCGACATCAAGGGCGACACCTGGATTGGTCCCTTCGAACCGACGAACACTCCGATGTCAAAGGTTGAAGAACTGGCCGGGCTGGTTACGCGCTCAGGCATGAACGTGATCGCGCTCAAAGATGCGCGCGGCGCGCAGTGGACGAAGCTGATCTTCAATGCGTCCACTAATCCGGTGGGGGGGCTGACCCTGCTGCATCACGGCGCCGCCACCCGATTTCCGGCGACGGCACAGTTATTCAATGACTTGATCGCGGAGGGTGAGGCGGTAGCGAAGGCGCTGGGCATCGAACTGCACGGGGATCCGCGAGCGCTGGTGCAAAAGGGTGCGAGCGCTCCCGGAAAACACCGGGCGTCGATGCTGCAGGACGTACTCGCCAAACGCCAGACCGAAGTCGACTTCATGAACGGCGCAATCGCGAAATGGGGCGAGAAGACCGGCGTTACGACGCCCCTAAATAAAGCCGTATGGGAGCTGATCAAGGGCCTGGAGCACGCCTGGAGCGACCCAGATTAGAGATTTCATTTCGCAGCATTAACCAGGAACGAGAAAGAGGAAACAGAGAAACGATTATGCCCGTCTCATTCAACATCGGAGTCCTGCAACTCAGTATGGAGCCCGTCCAAGAAACCGTGGCCATGGCCAAGGCGTGCGAGGATGCGGGCTTCGACACCTTCTGGATCGCGGAAGCCTATCCCTGGTGGCGGAAACATTCATTCGAAGCCCGCTCCTCGACCGCCATCTTGGCTGTCATCGCCAGCCAGACCAAGCGCATTCAGCTCGGTTGGGGAATTATTTCTCCCTACACACGCCATCCTGTCGAGATCGCGATGGAAGCACGGGTTATGCAGGATCTGGCCGGCGACCGCTTCCTCATGGGCCTGGGCGCGTCGAAGATCTTCATGAAAGAAATCGGCGAGGGGGAAGGCGAGAAGGTCGGTCCCGCGACCGTGATGCGGGAAAGCATCGAGATCATCCGCGGCATACTCAAGGGCGACAAATTCGAATATCAGGGCAAAGTGTTTGCGGCCAGCGTTCCCCCGGTGAAGAGCGACGCGCACGCCTCGCGCAAAATCCCGCCGTTCTATGTCGCCGGCACCGGCCCGGTGATGCAGAAGCTCGGCGGATCGCTGGGCGACGGGCTGCTCACCGCCTCGATTACCACGCCCGCGTTCGCACGTTATTCGAAAAGGAACATGGAAGAAGGCGCAGCGAAAGCGGGCAAGGATGCTTCCAAACTGGTTCTCGGCTGCGTGATCGTCGGCAGCATCGGGCGCGATTCGAAAAAAGGAAAAGAAGGCGCGCGCGAGCAGGCCGCCATGTATCTTGCCAATAAAGTGCAGAACATCAAAGGTTCAGCCGATGTGTTGCTCGAATCCGCCGGCATCACTTTCGAAGAGCTGCAACCGGTCGCGGACGCGATGGAAAAAGGGGGACGCAAAGCCGCGGCGCAGGCCGTCAGCGATGAACTTCTGCGCAAAGTCTGTCCCATCGCGGGGACGCCCGACGAGTGCATTCAGAAGATCGAAGAATACCGCGCCGCTGGCTGTACCCACATCATGCTCGAAATCTGGGGCGACGACCGCACGGGGCAAGCGAAATTGTTTGGCGACGCGGTATTGCCGCATTTGAGAAAGTAAGGAACCTGGGTTGCGGGCGTTGTCTGCGTAAGGGACAACGTCTGTTTCCCTCAATAAAATCTGAGGCTGCTTTAGCCTACGGGCAAACGTCGATGAAACTTGTGACCTTTGAGAACGCTGCGCGCCAATCCCGCATTGGCGCGCTAGTGGGAGACCATCCTACTGCTGATCGGCAGGATGCCGATCTGCACATTGTTGACCTGCACACGGCTTGCGCGCTTTACCTGCGCGATGTCGAGAGCGAAGCCATTTTCTACCGCATGGCCGATGCCTTGGTGCCGCCTGACATGCGAGCCTTGTTCCGTGGCGGAGACACGAGCCTGGAAGCCGCGCGCAAAGCTCTCGACTATGTCGTCCACCTCGCGGCCGGCGTCACCGGCATCGTCGGTCCGCGCGGCGAGAGCGTGCTCTACTCGCTCCGCGACATACAGCTCAAGGCGCCCATCATCCCGAAGAAGTTTTTTCACACGGCGGGCAACTTTCGGGAGCACCACGAAGAAGCGACCAAAGCCGGTTTTTCGCATCCGGTCATGCCGTGGATCGTTTTTTTTCAGAACACGGACGCGATCATCGGACACGAAGAGCCGGTGATCTACCCCGAGCACCTTACGCAGGAACTGGATTACGAACTGGAACTGGCGGTCGTTCTAAAGAAAGCTGGCAAGCACTTTACGCCGGAAGAGGCGTCCAGCTACATCGGCGGCTATGTAATCTTCAACGACATTACGGCGCGCGACATTCAGCGCCGGGAAATGAAATCGGGCGTCTTCAGCTTCTGCAAGGGAATCGACACCTTCTGCCCGCTGGGGCCGTGGATCGTGACCGCCGACGAGATTCCCGACGCGCATAACCTGGCCATGGAGCTGCGTGTGAATGGCGAGTCGCGGCAGCGCTCGCACTCGAGCAAAATGTCGGTCAAGATTCCGGAGATCCTCTCGCACTACTCGCCGATGGGATACAGCGCGGGCGATGTGGTCTCGACCGGAACGGTCTCGGGCGTGGCGGCGTTTTCAGGAGATCCGAAGACGTGGTACCTGAAGCCGGGCGATGTGATGGAATGCGAAATCGAAAAGATCGGCGTGTTGCGGAATCCGGTGATCTCGTGGGAAACGGCCTATGGCAAGAAACCGGCAGCGCTCGCGACGTAGGAAACGGTGAAGTAGGCGTGTGTCGAGGAGGATCATGACTGCAAATTCTAAGATCTGGGTGAGCGAACTCAACGCTCGGCCGGAGGTTCGGGCCTCGTTTTCGGAAACGCCCATCCGGTTTTACGATACGACGCTGCGCGATGGTGAGCAGACGGTTGGGGTCGTGCTCTCGCCGCAGCAGAAGCTGGAAATCGCGTACAAGCTGGATGAGCTCGGAGTGAGCCGCATTGAAGCCGGATTTCCGCGGGTCTCGGTGGAAGACGCGGAAGCCATTCAGCTCATGCAGAAGGCCGGCATCAAGGCGGAGCTCTGGGGATTTTCGCGCGCCGTCAAAGCCGACGTCGCAGAGTTGGTGCGGCTGAACCTTCGCTATACCGTGATTGAAGCGCCCGTCAGCGAGATCAAGCTGAAAGCGTATGGCCTTTCGCGGGAAGAAGTGCTGCGCCGAATCCGCGATGCTGTCTCGGCGGCGCGAGAGGCCGGTATTACGGTAGCATTCTTCGCTGTCGATGGAACGCGCACCGAGCTGGAATTTCTGAAAACCGTTTACCTGTCGGCGCTCGATGCTGGAGCGAAGGAACTGGTCGTCGTCGACACGATCGGCGCTTGCGGGCCAGAGGCGGCGGAATATCTGACACGACAAGTTTGCGAGTGGGCGGGCAAAGATGTGCCCGTGCATTTCCACGGGCACAACGATTTCGGCATGGCGACGGCCTGCGCGGTGGCGGCCGTCCGCGGCGGAGCGACCTGGATCCAAGGCACGATCAACGGCATGGGAGAGCGCGCGGGCAATGCCGATATCGCCGAGATTGCGCTCGCGCTGCGCTGCCTCTATGACGTACCGGTAGTACTGAATCTCGAAAAGGTGCGCGAGGTTTCCGAGGTGGTGCAGCGGGCTGCGGGGTACACGCTTGAGGCGTGGAAGCCGCTGGTCGGCCAAAACTTGTTCATGCGCGAAAGCGGCGCGGTAGCCAGCCAGTTTCATCTCCCGGAGGCAATCGAGCCCTACTCGGCGGAAATTGTGCAGGCGGAGCGCCGGATCGTTCTCGGCAAAAAAAGCGGGCTCGACAGCATCGACCTGAAATGCAAGGAGCTCGGCATTACGGTCGCGGCCGAGCAGCGGGGTCCGGTGCTGGCAGCGGTGAAGCTGGCCGCGGTCAATCAGGCTGCGGCCGGCAAATGCGGGTTGGTAAGCAATGACCAGTTTCGGCAGATTCTGGCGGCCATGCACATTGGCTGAAATCGGGGTCTGAGATCTGGCTGAATGAGGCCGCTCGGGCGCAAATCACAAGGATGTGTGATCAATATCACTGCACCGAGTGAGCGTCTGGGCGACCTTAGGATCTTGCGTGGAGGTCCACATGGGAGTGGCACAATCGGTCCCGGTCGAATCCAACTGGATACCAAGCACCTGCGGCATGTGTCTGCATGGCTGCGGAATCCTGGTACAGGTTCGTGATGGAGTCGCGCTCAAGATCGAAGGCGATCCGTCTAACCCCGACAATCTAGGCAAGCTGTGTCCCAAGGGCAATGCCGGGCTGTCGCGCTTGTACGATCCCACGCGTGTGCTCAAGCCCATGAAGCGGACGAATCCGCAAAAAGGACCCGGCATCGATCCGAAATGGGTGGAGATCTCGTGGGACGAAGCCTACGGCATCGTCGCCCAGGAACTGGGCAAGGTGCGGGCCGATGATCCACGCAAGCTGCTCTGCGCTATCGGCGACTTCCAGAGGATTCTTCTGTGGGGCTGGCCGGCAGCGTTCGGTTCGCCGAACTTCTTTACCTCGCTGGGGAATTACTGTGGTGGTTCTTACCATCCGGTGAATGGCAGCGTCGATGGCTCGTTCGCCGCTATCAACGACTATGACCTGTGCAACTACTGGATCCAGATTGGCTCCGGCGACGGATTTTCCTCGCACCTGCACCTTGCAGGCAGTGCCAAGCGGATGGCCGACGCGCGCATGCGCGGCATGAGGGTCGTGAGTCTCGACCCGCGCTGCTCAATCGCGTCGGCGAAGGCCGATGAGTGGATTCCCGCCCTGCCGGGCACGGATCGGGCTTTTGTGCTGGGCATGGCCCACGTGCTGATCCACGAACTAAAACGTTACGACCGGGAATTTCTGCGCGATCGGACGAACGCTCCGTATCTGGTAAAGAATGACGGCCACCATCTGCGCTCTGCGGACGGTAAGGCGATGGCATGGGACCTGAAGCTGGGGGCCGCACGCCCGTGGGATGAAGTCGCGGCGGGAAACATGGCGCTGGAGGGAACATTCACTGTGGACAACGCCAGCGTCCGCACTGGCTTCCAGGTGTGGACGGATCTTTTGGCAGATCACACGCCGGAGCGGATGTCCCAAGTGAGCACGGTTCCGGCCGGCACGATCCGCCGTATCGCGAAGGAATTCGTGGATGCGGCACAGATCGGCGCCACCATCGAAATCCAGGGAAAGACTTATCCGTTCCGCCCCGCCGCCCTGAATTACTACCGCGGCTCGCAGTCGCATTCCAACGGCTTGTTCGACAACCTGACGTTCAAGATGATCAATATGCTGGTGGGCAACATCGACGTGCCCGGCGGCCATCTCGGCGTGCCGCTGGATCATCGCGGCTTCTTCGTGCATCCCGGCGAGGATGGCATGTTGAAGCCGGAGCCGCACCAGTTGCACCCAGCTCCGCCGTTCAAATATCCGCCCGACTCGACCCACCTGATGGAGTGGTTTCCCATAGGGTTCGACGCCGGGCAGCTCAACACCGAGACCCTCCTCGACCCGAAGAAGTTCGGCCTGAATTACGAGCCCGAAGCCGTACTGCTCTACCACTCGAATCCATTGTGGAACCTGCCGGAAACCGACAAGGTCGAAAAGATCATGGCGAAAATGAAGTTTGTCGTCGCCATTGACATTCAGCACACGGAGTCGACGCAGTGGGCGGACGTATTCCTGCCGGCCCACACCTTCCTCGAGTCTTACTTGCTCAATTGCCTCGAGCCCCCCGCGGTCACCGGCCACTCGCTGCGGCAGCCGGTCGTCGAACCTGTGGGAGATACGCGCGACGCCTACGATATCCTCACCGAACTGGCGGAGCGGATGGGCTTCCGGGATGACTGGAATGACGTCCTGAACATGGTCTGCGGTTATACCGCACAGCCGAAGTATCTCCTCGATTCGGAAAAGCGTTACAGCGTCGAGGAGTTTTGGGACCAGTACGCGCGCAGCGTCTACGGCGATGAAAAAGGACTGGACTGGTTCAAGGAGCACGGGCACGCGGTGCGCTACCGCACTCCGGAAGAAACCTACATGCCCTATGGCGACCTGCGCATCCCGTTTTATTTTGAGTTCATCCTGCGAACGGGAGAGGACATGCGGCGCAACTTTACCGAGGTGGGATTGAAAGACTGGCCGCTCGATAACTACCAGCCCTTGCCGTTCTGGAAAAACTCGCAGGTGATCGAGGACGAGAAGGCGGGCTACGAATACTTCGCGATTACCTTCAAGGAGGGCCTGCACACTTTCGCCGACACGATGGTGATGCCCTGGCTCTCCGAGGTGAGCGAGAAAGACTCCGTCCATGGCGGCGTTTTGATCAACTCCCTGACCGCGAGAAAGCTGGGATTGAAGACCGGAGACCGCATTCGCCTGACTTCGCCGGCCGGAAGCATCGAGGGGTTTGCGCAGGTGATCGAAGGCATTCATCCGCAGGTGTTCGGAGTCAGCAACACCCTGACGCGGTACGTCGTAACCAACGACCGGGCGAAGGAACGCGGTACGCACTTCAACCGGCTGCTGACGGGATCGATGCGCTATACCGACAGCGCCACGGGTGGGCTGGAATCGACGGCGCGGGTCCGAGTGGAATGGGTTCGAGCCTAGGGGGAAGCATGACGAGCGCAAAGATTGCGGCACTGGGGACGACGCGCAAGATGCTGGGATTCAGCCGGCGGACGGTGGAGGTCGAGTTTGACAATGCCACGGTCGCCGATGTCCTGCGCCAGTTGCCGACCCTGGACGGGCGCACCCTCTATGACAACCTGGTTTGCGACGGACGGTTACGCGGCGATTTCGCGGTGGTGGTAGATGGTCTGAGTTTGAAAGCGGATCAGTTGAACAGGCGCCTGCAGGGAGGCGAGGAGGTCGTCACCATGGCGATCTTGCGCCACCTGCACGGCGGCTGACGGAGCGCCCATGGCTAGATACGGAATGGTGATCGACCTGAAGCGGTGCATCGGCTGCAATTCGTGCACCCTCGCCTGCAAGCAGGAAAACGGTACACCCGAGGGCGTGCACTTTGCCCGGGTAGTGACGCGCGAAGTGGGGACCTACCCCGCAACCAAGCGAACCTTCCTGCCCGTGCTTTGCAATCACTGCTCGGACGCGCCTTGTGCGGAAGCCTGTCCCACCGGTGCCACCTACATCCGTGCGGATGGAATTGTGATGGTGGATAAGGGAAAGTGCATCGGCTGCCGCGCCTGCAACGTGGCTTGTCCATACATGAACCGTCACTTTGTCGCGAAAGGCCTGCTCACGGGCTACGGCACGGACGGCCTAACGCCGTATGAAGCGATCAAGTTCCTGGACTTTGAAGAAGGCACCAATATCAAGTGCACGCTGTGCGCGCCTCGCGTGGACCAGGGTCTGGAACCAGCGTGCGTCATAACTTGCCCAACGGATGCTCGCGTCTTTGGCGATGTGGAGGATCCAAACGGCAAGCTGCAGCGCCTAGTCAAAGATCGGAAGGGCTGGACCTTGTCGCCCGAGTACAACACAAAGCCCAACGTGTGGTACCTGGACGAATAGTGAGATCCGGCGCAGGAAGCAGGGAGAGACAGTGACCACACAAAGTGTTGGAATTGCGAACCACCGTTTCGCGTTCGGGTACTACCGCCAAACGTTCTGGAACTGGCTGATCGGCACCGCTTTCTTCCTCGGCGGTCTGGGCGCGGGATTGTTTGTCCTGGCGTTGCTCACCGATCACACGGCCGGGATGCTGGTCGGGTACCTGATCGTAGTCGTCGGCAAAAACACCGCGCACTTGCTTTTTCTCGGCCGGCCGGAGCGTTTCTGGCGGGCGGCGATGCGTCCCGACCGCTCATGGATCGCGCGTGGCATCTGGGCCATGGGATTGTTTGCGGTGAGTGGCCTGATTCTGCTCTTACCTCGCGTGCTGGGGCCCGCATGGCAACTCTCCGGCTGGCTGAACGGCGCGGCCACGGCGGTTGCGGTTCTGTCGGCGGTCGTCATCATGTTCTACGATGGGTTCGTCATGAACTCTTCCCCGGGAGTTGCTTTCTGGCGGACGCGCCTGCTCCCGCTCCTGCTCCTGATGTATGCAACTTTGGGTGGCGCCACGTTGTCGCTGACGATTCGCGAACTCCGGGGAGAGGCAATTCCAGGCTTTCTTCCCACGCTCGAACACGGATTGCTGGTGGTGAATTTTGTCCTGCTCGCAGTCTACCTGGCGCGCATGAACCGCTCGTTACCCGCCGCGCGCGAGACTCTGCGCCAGTGGTTGAGCGGGCCATATGCACGCGTGTTCTTTGGACTGGTTCTGCTGGTCGGACTATTGGCTACTCTGCTGCTCTCGGTGGTTCAGAGTCACGTGCAGGCGACCGGGCTCGTTTTACTCATTGCCGCCTGTGAACTAACCGGCGATTTCACTTTGGTGATGGTCTTGCTGAAGTCCGGTTTGTTTCCGCGGCAGACTGCGCTCGCGTACAGCGCCCGCGGCATCTGACGCCCCCTATTCGAGTTCGGGAATGACGCGCAATACCTTCGGGACATGAGCAAACATGCTCGCCTGTGCTATTTCGATCACGCCTCCTTAGGACGGCCTGGCCGCAAGACCATCGAGCGGGTATGGAAGGAAGTCGCCCGCGCAAGCCAATTCGCCACCAGCGGGACGCTTGAGACGCTTCGGCAGTTCAAGGCTGTTGACGATGCCCGGCGCCGGATCGCGCGTTTCGTTCACGCCGATCTGGAAAGTGTTCTGCTGGTCGGGAACACAACGCAGGCGCTGGGCATGATTGCAACTGCACTGCCCCTGCATCGAGATGACAACGTCCTGATTGCGGACGTCGAATTCATGGGAGTAACGGTAGTGTGGCGGAACATCTGCCGCCGCCTTGGCGTTGAGTTGGTGCCGGTCCCCAGCACGGGAGGGCAGCTTGCCGCCGAACATTTTTCGCGGTTCGCCAATTCCCGGACCAGGGCCATCGTCATCAGTACCGTGCAGGAAGTGAGCGGGTGCCGGGCCGATGTCGAGACGATTCGCGAAGTGGCGTCAAGAAGCGGCGCCTTTCTGATCGTCGATGGCATTCAGGAAGTGGGTGCGGTCCCGGTTTTCTTCAAAGAACTCGGTGTAGATGCCTACTGCGCGGGCGGGCACAAGTGGATGCGGAGCCCGTTTGGAACGGGATTTGCCTGTCTGAGCCAGCGGCTGCTTGAGGTGCTCGACCCCAGCTACCATGGATATCTGGCGCTGGCCGAACCGGAGATGGGTTGGGATCGCTACATGGGACTAACGTCACGTTCACCGTTTGACCTGTTACCGCTACGGCAGGATGCTGTTCGCCTGGAAACCGGAGGGTTCCCGAACTGGCTCGGAGCCGCTGCTCTAGATACAGCGGCGAGTGAACTCGAATCCAAAGGACAGACACGCGTGTGGGCCCGAATCCGGCGCTTAAGGAAACGCCTGGTTGCGGGACTTAGCGAAATGGGAGTTGAGATACTTGGCGGGGTCGACGTTCCCGAGAGGACACAGTCGGGAATTGTTACGTTTCATCTGTTAGGTGGTGCGGGACAAGAAAGACTGCTTGGCCGGCGCCTGAGTGAGGAACATATCCAAGTTTCGTTGCGATATGTTTCAGGAATAGGAGGGGTCCGTGTGGCGGTTCACGAGAGTAACAACGCGGACGAAGTAGATTACCTTCTCGATGTTGTGCGCTCCTTCTTGCGCGGTGCAGCATACAAGATAGGCTCGCACGCTTAAGTAGCGATAAGAGACCATTCAATCGACATTTTCTTTTTTACTCCAAAACAGAAGCTTCGGAGCCGCTCTAGTTGCGCTGAACCTTCCAATACACAAGACTGATTCCGGCCAGCAAAGCCGCAAAGATCGGAACTGAATAGCGCAGGCCCTCCACATAAAAAGTGCTGCACCCGATGGCAACGAGAAATAAGATGCCCATGATGCTGGAGACCGGAAACAGCCGGAGCCGTAACGGCAAATCGTTTACCTTGGCACCGATGGAGCGGCGAAACCGCAGGTGAGCCAGGAGGATAACGATCCACACAAAGTACATTCCCGCGACTGCGGAACCGTACATGAGGAGAAATGCGCCTTTGGGAACGTAAATGGCCAGTAAAATCGCAAGTACCATTCCTAAACTTGAAACAGCTAGCGCCCGATGCGGCACCCCGTTCCGGCCCAAACGCCCCAAGGGCTCAGGCGCATAGTGTCCTCGCGCCAGAGAGAAGAGCATCCTGGTGGTAAGGTAGAGGTCGGTGTTCGCGCTGGAAAGTGCCGCCGTGATCACAACCAGATTCATGATCGCGGCCGCGTAAGGAATGCCAATTGCTGCGAAGACGCGTACGAATGGACTGCCGCTGATGGTCCCGTCACCGATCTGGTTCCAGGGAGACACGGTGACCATCACGGTCATCGCCAGAACATAGAACAGGATCAGACGGAAAACCATCGTGCGCATGGCGCGCGGGATCGCTTTTTCCGGCCGCTCTGCCTCTCCCGCCGTGACTGCAATCACCTCGACCCCCATGTAACTCGAAATGGTGAGAGTAAAGGCCAGCCACACGCCAAGATACCCATGAGGCAGGAAGCCGCCATAGGCGACGAGATTTCGAAATCCCACCGCCGGACGGGGGGACAAGCCGGTGATCAGCGCGATCCCAATCAATATGAAAACGATGATCGCGACCACCTTCACAAAGGCGAACCAATACTCGAATTCTCCAAAATTGCCAACCTGCGCGGCATTGATGGCTACAAGTCCAACGGAAACCAGGGCGACCCAAAGCCACTGCGGCGTTCCCGGAAACCAATACCGAAAATAAATGGCCACTGCTGTAACCTCGGCGCCAATGGCCACCATCTGGACCAGTCCGTAAGTCGCACGCACGGTGAAGCCGAACCACGGACTCAGGTAGCGCTCGGCATAGATACCAAACGCGCCGGCTACCGGATGGACCACCGCCATCTCAGCCACTGCGTAAGCTACGATCAGGGCCAGAATCGCCCCAAGAAGATAATTAAGAATGACCGCCGGCCCGGCAAGGTCAATGGTTACGCTACTGCCCAGGAAAAGACCGACTCCAATGGCGCCGCCAATGGCGATCATGGAGATCTGGCGCTCGGTCAATCTCCGCTGCAAATTCTGCGCCGAGGGCGTCGAGTCGAGGGCTTGCTCGCCTGCAGGGTCCGCGATTGTCACCGTGACCTTCCGCCTTCTTGCTTCGTCGCCGGACGCAGCAGACATGACATGTTGTGCAAACTAATTGCCAGCGATCTCCTCCAATGCGTTGACGAACCTGCGGATCTCATCCTGCGTGTTGTAGTGCACCAGCGAGGCTCGCACCGCGCCGCCCTCGCTCAATACTAGCCGTTTCATCAGCCTCGGCGAATACATATTGCCATCCCGCACTGCGATCCCCTTGGCGGCCAGCCTGGCTGCTACCGTAGCGGGTGGAACGCCCGCAAGATTGAACAAGAACGTCGGCAGCCGTTGCGCAATAGCCTTCGGGTCTTGTATGCCGTACACTGTTGCTCCCTTGATTGCGCCGATACCCGCCAGTAGCGCGCCGGACAGGCAACGTTCATACTGGCATATTGCCTCCATCGCCCTCACCAGGCGTTGACGATGCGAACTCGAGCCATCTTTTCTGTCTCCGTCACACAGATCTCCGAGTTCCGCCAAGTATTCAATCGCCGCATTCATACCCACAACATTCTCGTAAACGAACGTTCCCACCTCAATTTTTGAGGGCGGAGTATTCGGAATGAAGTCTTCGCGGAAGGTTGGCAGAGCCTCGAGGGCCGCGCGGCGGCCCCACAAGAAGCCCATGTGTGGAGCGAAGATCTTGTAGCCGGAGCAGACCAGATAATCGCATCCCCAGGCCCTGACGTCGATGGGGCCGTGGGGCGCGTATTGCACGGCATCGAGGAAAACCTCGGCGCCCGCGGCATGGGCTCTCCTCGCCACCTCGGCCACATCTATGATCGTTCCTAAAGCATTCGACGCTACCGTACAGGCTACCAGCCGCGTCCGGGAAGAGAGCAGCGGCTCCAGGTCGGCCACACGCAGAGTGCCGTCGTCAGCTACGTTCCACCACCGGATGACCGCGCCTTCACGCTCCAGGGCCAGCCAGGTTGCGACGTTGGCCTCATGATCGAGATCGGTCACGATGATTTCGCGCCGCTCTGCCAGAGTCTGCCCAATGGCGAGGCTTACCAAGCGCATGAAGGACGTGGCATTCATACCGAATGCAATCTCATCGGGATCGGCCGCGTTCAGAAAAACTGCCACTGATTTCCGGGCTTGGGCGATCGCGGCATCCACTTCCTGGCTTTCCCGGTAGCAACCGCCTCGCTGCACGCTTCGCGTGAGCAGGTGGTCGGCAACCGCGTCCAGGGCTTTCTGGGGGATTTGGGCTCCCGCGGCATTATCGAAGAACATGGAGCTCCCTGGCCGATTCAACGCAGGAAACATCTGCCGCACGCGATCTACGGGGAATTCCGCCAGGTTGGCCGCTCTTTCACGCATAGATCACCTCAACAAAGAATTCCGCGCGCATTCTAATTCTGCCTGGTGGCTTTCGCGGCAACCCGTCCGTTGCTCTTGCGCGGTACAGCCGACTCGATGGCTTCGAGCAGCCGGTCGATGTCGGCGGTATTGTTGAAAAAATGACAGGAGACTCGCACCCCGCCTACATTCGATGTATAGCGCACCGAAACTAAAATCTTCAGCTCGAGGAGCTTCTCCATCAGTCGGATGTTTTCTGCCGCAGAGCCAACGCTGAAGGTCACGATCCCGGAACGATGCTTGCGCGCGACCGGCGTCACGATCTCAATGCCGAGAGCTTGTAGTCCTTCGATGAGGTGATCGGTCAAGGCGTAGGTGTGCTCGGCGATGCGGTCCTGGCCGAGAGACTGAATCATTTTCAGCGCAGCCGCTAATCCGATGCCTCCGGCGTAATTTGCCGTCCCGCCGATCTCGTAAACCCGCGCGCCTTTCGTGAATTCATAATCCATGACCGGCCGAATCGATGGTGTCTGGAAATGGGCTCCCCATCCACCTTGCGGCGGCTCCACGTTCATGTAACCAGTAAGAGGCGGCAGCAACTTTCGCAACGCCTCCCGCCGGATGTACAAAAAGCCCATGCCAAACGGAGAAGTGAGCCACTTATGTCCGCCGCAGGCAAGAAAGTCCACCGGCGTCTTTTGCACATCGAGGGGAATTGCGCCGAGCTGCTGGATCGCATCCACGACAAGCCAAACTTCCTTTTCAGCGCAAAGAGAACTGAGTTTCTCGAGATCGCATCGGAAGCCATTACTCCACTGCACCGTACTAATGCAGACGACTCTTGTCTTCGATGTCAAGCGCTCTGCAATGTTCTGTACTCTCACTTCCCCGTTCTGGTTGGGGACAACATCGATGCTAATGCCCCGTGCCGCCAGTTGGATCCAAGGTACGGCTACTTCCAGAAACTCCAAATCGGATATAAGGACGCGGTCGCCAGGCGAAAGAGGAATCGATTGGGCGGCGATGCTGAGCCCGTGACTGGTGCTTTCCACCAAGGCGATCTCATCTTCGTCCGCATTGATCAGGCGCGCGGCTTCCGGCCGGGCGAGAGCGCGCATTTCATCCATCGAGATGTGATGCAGAGTGGACGATCGCGCCGGGCAAAGCAGCGTCATGTCGAGAAAATTTCGGATCGCTTCGGTGGCCACACGAGGGGCAAGGCTTACGCACGCGGCATCCAGGAACGTCTTGTGTAGAAGCGCGGGAAATTGTTCGCGAGCGTCCTCAAAATCCATTTCAGTCGCCGCTCACAGCGGCCGTGCCGGTGACCAGCAGGTCGAGATTCTGTTCTAACACCTGGAGGACTGCCCGTACATCCTCGAGAGTATTGTAGACATGGAAAGAAAGGCGCAGCCCATCGTGGCGGCTGGAACACACGATCCCGTTGGCCGCCAGTTTTTCGACCAATCGGGCGGCGTCCTTGCATTGGAAAACGACGAGCGGTCCCACGCTTGTGGTTGGTGTTTTGGCAATCAGGCCCAGTTTCTGCGCCCCCTTTAAAAGTGCGCTTGTCAGTTCGTGGATCTGCCAGGATACGTTGTCTAGTCCGATCTCCTGCAATAACTCAATGCCCCGCATGGCTGCATAGATATTGGGCACGGCAGGAGATCCTTCTTCAAACCTGCGCGCCGAAGGAGCGGGATCGAAACATTTCACGTCGAAGGCGAAAGGATTGCGTTGCGCAAACCAGCCTGTAATCGTGGGCTGGAGAGATGCGATCAGCTCCTTGCGGACATACAAAAATGCCAAGCCGGGTGGTCCCAACAGGTACTTCAGCGTTCCCGTTACATAGAAGTCGACGTCCGCAGTTCGAACGTTCACCGGCCGAGTGCCACAGTCCTGGTAATCATCCAGCATAACCAGCGCGCCATTGGCGTGCGCAAGCGGAACGACTTCGCGGACTGCCGAGCGGAAGCCATTCATGAAGCAAACTCCGGTCAGGGGAACGATGAGAGTTTGGCGGTCGATCGCGCGCTCGTAATTTTCCGTCGGAATCGAATTGCCCACCGCGCTGACAAACTCGACTTGAGCTCCGCGCTTCTGCTGGGCCAGCCAAACATGGCCCATGGTCGGAAACTCGAATTCGCCCATTACCACTTTCCTCCGGCGATCAAACGTCAAAGCGCTGGCAATCGAGTTCATGCCAGCCGATGCACAGGGGACGATGGCAACTTCATCGGCGGTGGCGCCGATAAAACCGGCGAACTGCGACCGTGCTGCCTCATATCTCTCCACCCAAATATCCCACGGTGAACCATGCTCATGCCAGCTCGCCACGTACTCACGAAGACCGTTCTCCACGGCGTCCGATAGCGCTCCTTGCGAGCAACTGTTCAGATAGATCTTGTTCCGGAGGAGGGGGAATCGCGATCGAATCGCTTGTAACTCGGGGCTGCTTAGCATCGCGTGCTTCCTATCAGTCGGAATGTTCCGACGGCAGGAGCAGCGCCGTCACGGAAGGCTGCGCTACTCCTGCTCCGGGGGAATTGTGTAGTGCTTCAAAAAACCAATTTCATATTGAGCTGAAACTGGCGCTGGGCGCCCTCCCCGAAGTGCGAGTCGTTGTTCACAACGTCGGCTGTTCCCGAAACGTACTCCGCTCCTAAACTCGACGCAGGATTGCCAAAATTGGTGTGATTGAGGAAGTTGAAGCCGTCGGCCCGGAATTGCAGCTTCACCCGCTCGCTGATCGGAAACCACTTTGCGACCGAGAAATCCCACTGAGTAAGCCACGGTGCCGGAAGACTGTTGCGCGCGCAATTCCCGAAAGTTCCAGGATTTGGTTCGGCATAGCCGCTCACGACGTAAGGTATTTTGAAGTTCTTGAGCTGCGTCACCAAAGGACCCACGCAATTCGGCACGTCGTGCAGTTCGCCCGTACCGCTGATATCGTCATACGTCAGAACCGGAAGGTACATGGAATCGTGCCAACTGACAACGCCTGACAACTGCCACTGATTCACGAGGTACCCCATCCCTTTGCTGTGCGTGAACGACGGGAATTGGTAAACGTAAGAGGCAGAGATAGCTTGCGGCACGTCAAATTCGGAGTTGGCTCGATTGAGCCCTGGATTCAGGGAATCTTTCGGCACAAATCCACTGGTGCCGAAGAAGTCCATGGTTTCGGACGCGTCGTCGATCGCGTGCGCCCAAGTGTAAGCGAACTCGGTCGTCAGGCCGTGATAATTTTTGGTCTTCAGCTGAACTTGCAGCGAGTTGTAACTCGAGTTGTTGGTCGAGTTGATGGTGTTGATCTGTCCGAACTGCGGGTATTGGCTGTAGTAGGGACGGTTCACTTGTTCGTTCGCGAAGCTGCCAGGGGGAGGCATGTTCACGTCCGGCAAACTGTAGATGTGCGTGCCTTTGGAACCGACATAGCCGATCTGCAAAACCATGGCCGCCATCAGCTCTTGCTCCACGTTCAGGTTCCAGCTCTGTACGTACGGAGACTTGAGGTTTGGATTTACCGCGATCAGGTTGAGAATCGACCCTGGTACCACGCTCGTGCTCGTCCCGAAGATCGGAACATTGGGCTGGATCGCAGCTGTGGGGTCCAGAAGCGAGTTTGAATAACTGCCCAGGCCGTTGATCGGATTCGTGGCGAGACCCGGATTGCTGTTGGTGAGGTTATACGACTGGCCGACCAGCACGTCCAGCGGGCTATCCACATAGTACATGCCGTAGCCGGCTCGGACCACGGTGTGGAGGCCGTGGTAGGTAAAAGGTGAATACGCAAACGCAACCCGCGGAGAGAAATTCTTATACACGGTATGGTAGATATCGCCGTGTACTGGAACAAGTCCCTGGCTCGGGAAGAAATTCGAGAAGCGCCCGCGGTCTTCCTGCGGAACCCCGAAGAAATCCCAGCGCAGGCCCGCAATGAGTGTGAGTTTGGGTGTCAACTGGTAGGTATCGTTGGCATACAGGCCGACGACATTCTGATGGATGTCGAAACGCGTGCTGCCGCGCGATATGTTTGTCGAATTCGGGTCAGGAAGCCCAGCCAGCAGATCGGCAAGGGCCTCAAGCCTGGATATGGCGGGAGATGAGGGGGTTGTGTTAGGGAAAAGAGTGTTCCCGACCTGACTTCCATCAAACGTGAGCAATCCACGAAAGTTGTCGTCGTTGAAGCCAAACACTTTGTTCAGTTCCCAATTCGCACCGAACTGAAGGCTATGCTTCCCACGGTTGATCGCCGCGTCGTCGTTCCACTGGAACGTCTCGCTGGTCCGCGCTCTTGGCCAACTCGGGTTGATGCCTAGATTCTCGAAAACACTGGAGCCTAGATCGATTTCGGGCAGGCCGTAGTTTTCAGGACTTGTGCCGGTATCCAGCCCGATGGAAGCCGGATTAAATGTGCTGTCCGCCCCGAGGAACCCGAGATGAACGTGGTTGTAAGAGAGGCGGAAGACGTTGATCAGACTGGGCGAGAAAGTATGCGATTCGCTGATGGCCAGGTTCTGCGGCCGGATAGGCGTGACTCCGTAGTATTGCGGCAGTTGCGAGCCTCCGCCAGGTGAATCGGAGCCCTGCGGAAAGTTGTCTTTTCCGTTGCCAAACAGATAGCGGGCTGCCAACTGATCGCTATTCCCCAAACGTTGATCGATCTTGACGGAAAAGTTGTCTGGTGTCTGGCTGCCTACGCCGCTGATGGCGAACTGGCCGGAATAGGGTTGATACAGTTTCAGAATCGCCAAGCCGAGGGCGTTCGGTGCCTGCGGGGCCAAAGCGGCCTCCACCTGCTGGATCTCTGCCGTGCTGGGCGCGAAAGCAATACCCGAACTCCCCAAACGGCTGCGGCTGCCATCGTAGGCAACAAAGAAGAACGTCTTGTTCTTAACGATCGGGCCTCCCAAGCTGCCGCCATATTCATTCCAAATGAAATGCGCCTTCGGAGCCCCGAGGAGATTCTCGAAATAGTTGTGCGCGGTAAGCGAAGCATCGCGATGGTATTCATAAAGCGAACCGTGAAACGCGTTGGTTCCACTTTTGAGGACGATGTTGATCGCCCCCGCGCCCGCTTCCGCATCCGCGGCACCCTCGGTGACGACGCTCATTTCCTGAATCCCGTCGGGTGGCACCCGCGTGGCCGCGGTGTAGGAATTTCCGCCCTGGTTCATGGCAGGCAATTGCCGGTAGGCATCCATGTTTTGCGAGCCGTCAATATTGAAGCTCACGGAGCGGCTGGGCGCACCATTGATCGCGATCTGGGTAAAGGTGTAGCCCGTGGCCGTCGAGGTGCCCGGCAAGAGAAACGCGAAGCGAGTGTAGTCGTTGTTGCCCATGGGCAATTCGGTTACCTCCTGCTCCGTGATGTTGCCGCCGACGGTATCGGTCTGAGTCTCGAGGATCGGCGCTGCGGCACTGACCTCAACCCGCACCTCGACCCTTCCGGGTACGAGCGTCACGGGGATTTCGTTCACCTGGTTCAAATTCGTGATGATGTTGGTCTGTCTGTAGGACTTGAAACCGTCTTTCGTGACGGTCAGTTGGAAGGTTGCCAGCGGCAACTCCTGGAAGCGAAACACGCCGTTGCTGTCGGTTTTCACGGCACGTTCCAGGCCGATGTCGGTCGCGGAAAGCACTACCTGAGCACCCTCGACGGCTCCGCCCGAACTGTCGAGCACGGTGCCGGTGATGCGGCCGGGAAATATCTGGGCGTGCGAACTTCCCTCAAAAACAAGGACCAAACAAAGAGCAAGCGACATGAAGAGGATTAAGCGCACACGAAACATAAACGCCCCCATAGAGACGATGATTAGATTGGCTCTGCCCGGCATAGCTCTCCTCCGAACTCCGCTGTGAGTTCGCGACTGGAGTCACCCTGCCAAGCATCCGCTGGCTTCGCAGTTTCACACAGGGAATGGTGACATGTCAAGGAAAATCTTGTGGTATACAAGTGATATGCAATACAGGAAGCTCGCAAATTCTGCGATATGCTGCTACCCTCCGTCGCCCCCATAATGAAGTGAGAAAGAAAGAATGAAAGAATGAAGAGAGGGGAGGATGGATGACCAAGCTCAGGGAAGTAAGGCGCGTGCGAACCTCGCGGCAGCAGCCTGTCAGCGCACCTCGGGCCGGCACACCGCGGCACGCAACGGCAAAGCCTCCCGAGGACTCACTAAGTGAGCAAGTTTATCAGTCGTTAAAGCGGGACATCGTCACTGGGATACACCCGCCGGGCGAAGCACTGAGTGAGAAGGATCTCGCCCGGAGATACAACAGCAGCCGCACGCCGGTGCGCGAGGCCGCCGTCCGGCTGCAACAGGACAACTTGCTGCGTGTGGTCCCCAATCGGGGGTACTTCGTCACCAAGATATCGGTACAGGATTTGACTCAGTTGTACGAGTACCGCACGGCGGTGGAGTGTGCTTGCGCGGAGCTGGCTGCGGCGAAGGGTATGAATCCCGAACTGATGGAAAGCCTGGAGAGATTGGCCCAAACGGAATACAAGATCGACGACCGGAAAAGCTACATTCATTTCATTACGGCAGACACGGCCTTTCACATCGGCATCGCACAATTGGCGCGAAACCAGCTCCTGCTGCGGGCGGTCGAAACGGTCCGCTGCCAAATGGAGCGGATCATGTATGCCGCAATTGACATCGGGTACTACGGAGAGCTGCCGGTTCGCGAGCACTGCGAAATCCTGGACGCAATCAACAACCGCGATCCACAGCGAGCACGCCAGTTGATGTATGGCCACATCTTTGGCTCAAGGGACAAGGTTCTTCGGATCGCCGGCGGCGCCCCCGGGCAGTTTTGACGCGCTGCGCGCTCTGATCGTTTTCGTGAATTTCCGGAGTCTGGACGCCGGACAGAAACATGTGGTCGCCAGGGAAGTCTTCAGTCTTTTCTGATAGGTTGTGCGATGCGACCATCGGAAATAGGATTAGTGGTGACTACCTCCACCCAAGACCGCTCGCCAATCGACGAATTCCTACCGAATCACGATTTCAGTCCAGATATGAAATCCGCATCAACGCGCCAGCTTCGGTGGTGTATCAGCGTCTTCTGCGCTCGGACTTCAGCGAACTGTGGCTGGTGCGCGTCATGTTTAAGTGGATGGTATACGTTTGACACGACCCGCAAAATTGTGAAGAATGCCTTTTTCTCGGGAGGAGTTCCATGCGTTCTGCAACGTTGGTGTTAGTGGCTGCGTTTGCGACGGTGGCGCCAGTGGTGGCGCAAGCACAGACTATGGCGGCGCCGGGGGATTGGCTTCATGGAATCGCGACCGGGAAAAATGCGGTGGTCGACATGACGTACCCGGTGAACGAGAAATTTCCGGCATGGCCGGGGGATGACCACGTGTTCGAGGCGAAAGTGAGTGCGACGGTGGAGAAGGACGGATACTTCATGCGTAGTTTCTGGATGCTAGAGCACTATGGAACGCACATGGACGCGCCGGCACATTTTCCGCCGGGGAAGATTACGCTCGATGAAATTCCAGACACGCATTTTTTCGGGCCGGCGGTTGTGATCGACGTTCGCGAAGAGGCGGCCAGGGATGCGGATTACCGGCTGACGGTTGTGCGGGTTAAAAAGTGGGAAGCGGAGCACGGGCAGATTCCGAAGGGCGCGATCGCGGTGTTGCGAACGGGATGGGGTTCGCGTGTTCCCGATGTGGCGCGCTACCGGAATATGGACGCGAACCAGGTGATGCACTTTCCGGGGTATTCGGTGGACTCTGCGAAGCTGCTGATCGAGCGCGGCGTGGTGGGGCTGGGGATCGATACGCTGAGCATCGACTACGGCGCGTCGAAAGACTTCGAAGTGCATCGTGTGGAGCTGCCCGCAGGACTCTACAACCTTGAAAACCTGGCGAACACAGAGTCACTGCCAGAATGGGGCGCGTATTTGATCGCGGCTCCGATCAAGCTCGCAGGCGGGTCGGGCGGCCCGGTCCGTGTGTTCGCGGTGCTGCCTCCGAAGTGAACACTGAGTAAAGAGCTCGAACACCCTGCGGACACTCCTGCCTTAGACATGTTTTTCGATGCAGGAGGTCCAAGCGTTAGCCCAGCTTTTAATTTTATCGATCGTGGAACAACCTGTATCTATGGGTTAAGACGCTCGTCCCGCTGCCATAATTTCTCAATATGCGGGCGCTACCGGCTGTGCTTCCTCTGCCCAAACCCCAATCTAGCCTGTAGGCCGCCATCGTGTCAAAATTTTCGTAAAAAAGGCGTAAGGATAGCCTGCAAGTCCAGATTCATCGTAAGTCTCAGCGTAGCTTATAAGGACGGCCGCGGTACATCCCCATGCGTTCGACGCTGCGGACACGAATGAGCTGCAAACTGACGTTATCGCTGCCGTCCTGTTCGTTGGCGCGGTCGACGAGTTCGCGGGCGACGACCGCGAGATCGCGGTGGCGCGTGGCCTCGGCGATCTCGGCAGACTTGACCGCGTTGTGCAATCCGTCGGAGCAAAGCAGCAGTACATCGCCAGGCAAAAGTTGGATCTCGTCGACATCGATGTTTACGAAAAGATTCATCCCGAGCGAGCGGCTAAGAACGTGGCGCTGGGAGGACTCAGCGGCCTCTTCAGCGGAAACCAAGCCGAGGCGCACCTGATCGGCGACGACGGTATGATCGCGGGTGATGGGCTTGGCATCGCCGTCCCGGATCAGATAGCAACGAGAATCGCCGACGTGGGCCACCGTGGCGCGGTCGAATCGTAACGCTACGACGACGATGGTGGAAGCCATACCGAGGCCTAAGCGGCCGGAGAGGGCTTCGGATTCGCAAACGCGCGCGTTGGCCGCTTGCACGAGCTGAGTGACCACATCCTTATGCAAGGCTCCGTCCTTCGCGCGACGGAATCCGGCGAGCGCTTCCTGGACGGCTGCGCGCGAAGCCACTTCTCCCTGGCGTTGTCCGCCGACGCCGTCGGCCAAAGCGAAGAGCCATCCGTGCGAGCGCGCGTGCGAGGGGGAGCTGGGAACCACGTGGCCAAGATAGTCCTCATTGCGCGTGCGCACGCGGCCGGTATCGGAGAGTTCCGCGAATTCGAGATCCAACATAGAAGAGCGAATTGTATGGAGAAAGACCTACGCGGTCCTATCGCCGGCGATGGCCAGTTCCCAATATCTAATTCTTACCGACAGACGGAAGACTGGCAACCCTGCTGCTGCCACACTCCGCCGTCCCCGGCTGTTCGTGGGGTCATGCGATCATCGTCGTCGTCACACGGTTCTTAATCAGGGTTGTGCGGCCGGAGGTCTTACTGATGCGGAAGAAGTAAATTCCGCCGTAGATGCCCCAGACGAGCGCGATCCCCAGCGCCAGGAGCGGCTCCATCTTGGTGCCATAACCCATGAAGGGGCCAATCACATAGAACGCCATGCAGGCCAGGTTGGCGAGCAATCCGAAGACCGGGATCAGCAGATGGCGAACCAGCTTGAACTGCGGGTGCTTGTGATAGCAGACCATGCAAGTTAGGCAACTCAGCATGTAGAGCAAGAACGTGCCAAAGTTCGAAGCCAGCGTCGTAACCAGGAAGGTATTCGGCAACGCCGCCATCTTGTCATGCGTGGTGTACCCGAAACTGGACCAGAAGCCGTGCGGCAATGCCTGAATGGCCGAGTCTGGGGGAGCGGCGCCGTCGCCAAAAAACACCACGACCGTGATGCACCCGACCACGGCTGAAATGATCGCCAGTGTCCAAATGGCCCGGTGCGGTGTCAGGTTCTTGGAATGCAGCAGGCCAAAGTGTTCCGGCACCTCCTGATCTTTACCCATAGCGTAGGTCACCCGCGCCCCGGTGTTGATACAAGAGAGCGTGGTGCCGATCAGCGCCAGAAATACCGTGGCCGCCTCGACCAGCATGAAGGTTCGTCCGTTCCCTGCGCCGAATAGCGCATCGCCGACCATGGTCATCATGTCCCCGATGGGCGCCGCCGAAGCTCCGGCAAAGCTCATTGGATAGCCGCTATTGAGAAAGTAATTGGCGGCAAAATATTCGAACAGATAACAGAAACACCCTTGGACCAGCAGCGAGACGATGACCGCGATCGGGATATCGCGTTTGGCGTTCTTGGCCTCGCCTCCCATCGAGGTAACCGATTCAAATCCGACGAGAATGAGGATGGCAATGGTAGCCTGCACGAACATCCAGCCGAAATTGTGCATACTGACGACCGAGCGTGCCGTGGGATGAGAGACAAAAGCGCCGCTCGCATCCTTCTCCGGATAACTGATGTGATAGGGCACCGGTTTCCCGGCCGCATCCAATCTAGGCTGCGGCACACCGTTCGCGTTACGTGTGATGACATCAGTAGCCGTTCCATTCACCGTCTGGGAGGTGGTCGCGAACTCGTACTTGTACGCGGCGCTGGTTTGCGCGTCGAACTGGAAGGCCACGCTGCCCGGGGGGTGATTCACCCGGTAGCCGAGCGCGATAACCGCGAACACAACCAAAGCGCTGATCTGGATGATGTTGATGGCGATGTTCACGGCAGTCGAACCGGTGATGCCGCGGTGGGCGATATAGGACACGGCAAACGAGAACACGATTGCAACCGCCATCATGAACATGGGGCCGGGATTGGAGGCGCTCATGAAACTTGGCCAAAGCGTCCCTACCAAGTAGCCGGAGATGACTCCGATGACGCCCACCATCACGCCGGGGTAGATCCAGTAGTAGAGATGCGAGCCCCAGCCGACGACAAATTTGGCCACACGAGCATATGGCCAAGCCTTATCGTGGTTGAGGAACGATTGCTCGGCAAAGTAATACGAACTGCCGGTTCCGGGATACAGCTTCGCCATTTCCGCGTAAGAGATGGCGGTGGCAAGGCACAACAAGGTGGCAAACAGGATGCTAATCCACATTGACGGTGCGGTCGCGCCCGCAGCTGCCTGCCCGGCAAAGGTGAGCCACAGGAACGCTCCTGGTGCAATCAGCGCCATCGCGTTCATCGTGAGACCGGTCAAACCTACAGTCGATTTCATTTCTACAGAGTTTTCTACCATAAGTGTTCTCCTATAAGTTTTTGTCATCTTCCACAATCGCTCCGAGCGTCTTCGCTCAAAGTCCGGGCACAACCTGGACCGCACGCCCGGGTACTACTTATCGGAACTTCCTGCGCGGCTGCGAGAAGAACGCTCGCGGTCCGCGTCGGATTCGTGCCGTTCGTCCTGCGCCGCGCAGAGCTTCGCCACCGAACTCGCCAGCATGGCCATGCTGGCAAGCATTACCATCACGCCGGGCAACGGACTGGTTGCCAATAAGTACATGCCTGTAACCAACCCAGCAAGTCCGCCAAACACAACCGCTGCATCGAGGACACCGAGCAAGTTCTTCAGCATGCGGGTTCGCCGTGGACGAACTCACAGAATTGCTGGTGGGGGGCGGTCAGAGCGCTGGCACCAGGGGATATCTGGGATTTTGCCCCGGCCGCTGGTCCCCACATCGCGGGCAGCACAACTTGCTGCTGCCCGATACCATCGTATGTCTGCGTGTTGTGCGCGAGTCTCATTGTTACCTGGCATCGGCGCTGGTGAAGGCATAGACCAAGCCGAGCGTGACGGTTCTTGGCCATCGCCTCCTTCTCCTTCGGGCCCGCGCAGGAACGTCCGCGCGCCCGTCGTGTCCCGGTGATCGTGCCCGGCAAGGCTGCGCTCGTGCAGTAGTGGAGGTCGTCAGCTACCAGGCGCCCTCCATGCGGCCAAACCACCAGATCAATCCGACCGTGGCCGTGCTTTGTTGATGGCTAAGTACACCTTGCGTAGAGGTTAGGAACGACCCTTGGTTGGAAAAATCGCGTCGCCACTCGTAGCGCACCAGAAAGTTGTCCGCAAGGTTGTAGTCATAGGTAACGGTAGCTTCCTTCAGCGCCTGGGTGAGACCGCTGAACAGTCCACCGCGGTCGGAGAAATATTCGGCGCGAGCAGCGAACACCATTTTCTTCGTCAATCGATACTGGGCGTAACCCGCGCCGCCGATTGCATGAGATGGCGCCGACGATTGGCCGAGCGCGAGGTTTGTATTTCTCCACAGCCGTTCGATCTCGTAGTCGCCTTCCAAAGCCAGCGTCAGCTTTGGCGTAGTTTGCCAGCTCACGTACGTGTCAAAAATGTTCGTACGACCGTTAGGAGCTGGCTGGATTGCCGTGAATGTCAGGCCCGGCTGGACTGGCATCGGGATGGTGCCGCTCACGGTCGGTGGCGTACCTGGTGGCAGCGTCACCACGGCCCGGTCAGGATGCTCCTGCCCGTAATAATAGTTCACAGTCCAGGAAATCGTTTTACGGGGCGTAACAACAAATCCGAATAACTCGTCTTTGAAACCGTTGGTAGCTTCGGCCTGGTTCGTGCCGTTAACGACCCAGTAGTTGACCGCAAGCTTGTCGTTCACCTTGTAGTTGGCTCGCAGGCCCATATGATAGAAGGGGAGAAAGTTGAACCAGTACGAACGGGAATAGTTCATCTGGTCTTTGGTGTAGTTGCCTTCAATCCCAAGGGAGCTCGCCCACTTGCCGAAATCCACGGTGAGACCCGTACCCAGCGGGATGACGTACGTTCCGTACGCCTGGAAGACGTTGCGGTAGATATCAGGCCGAGGTTCGTTGTCCGGGTTCCCCTGCGTGCTGGCTGTCGCCTGACCGAATTGCAAGTCAAGACGCGCGCCATAGCGCCGGCCAGCCTCCAGGTCGGGTGGACGATTAAAGATCACACTGGCCTGATTCAAGCTGAAGTTATTACTGAGAACGTCGTAGGCACGCAAAAGATTGACGCGCCCGACCGGAGCATTGAAGTTATATTCGTAGTATCCATCGATACTTACGTTGATGGTGGTGCCTTTCAGGTAGTCGAGGATCTTGCGATCGTCGCTTGTGAATTGCGCTTGTGGGGCCGGCTGGTTCTGTTCCTCGATGGCCGCTTGGGTGGGAAGACTCTTCATTGCGGCGACCTCCGCACGAAGATCCTTCACCTCTTGTTCCAGCCGTTCCATGTGTTGGAGGATCGCCTCATTCGACGCCGGAGCGGTCCCCGCTTGGTCCTGAGCTTTGGCGGAAGATACGAGCATTAGACATGTAAGAAAAAACACGAATCCCTTATGGAAAACAATCCATCGTTTCATTTCTCCAATTCTCCCCTGGTGCGTGCAACGGATGGCCGTGCGCCTCCGATGCCAGCAAGTTGACCTTAGGAGTCCAACCAGTGCGGGTCCAACGCATATTTTCCATGCTCTGCATCGGAGTTTCTTGTTGAGAAATAATACTTATGAGGGCGATAAACGTAGATTTATGTCTGGAGGCGCCGACAAACGGCCGAGAAGAGGCTTGGGGAACGCGTTCGAGACGGCGCGGGGCACGATTCGGAATAGACAGATTCATATTTTTAGTGGCTGCCTATTGGCTCGGCTGCTCCCCGCGCGGTACCCTGTTGCCCGGCGGTTCAAACGAATAATGCATACGGGCTTGGCCCGGCCAACCAGGAGATGCATGTACACAGAACTGAGAAATTTTCTTGCGATCCCATACGACGAACTCGAACAGATAAATCTGAAAGCTAAAGAACAGCGGAAGAATCGTGTTGCCCTCCACAAGATTAGGAAGAACGTCTGAAATATCTGACCGATGCGAAGTAAATCAAGGCCCTGACGGTGCTGTTCAGCGATTTGGAAGGGCGTCTGCACATGCTGGACTACGACAAGAAGTTCCTGCTGAAGAGTTGGGACAACCTGACATTTGATGGATCGTCGATTCGCGGCTTTACGGCGCAACGCGAGAGCGATTTGCGTCTTGCTATCGACTGGAGCGCGTTCTATTGGGCGCCGGCGGACATATCCGGTCCGGGTAAAGTGCTGGTGTTCGGCGACGTCATTGACAAGGGCGGGGAGCCATACGCGGCAGACATTCGCGGCGTCTTGAAGACTTTTGCCGGTGAATTGAATGAAAAGAAGGGCTACACGCTCAACGCCGCCAACGAGATCGAAGGCTTCATCTTCCAGGGAAAAGACGCCGAGCGGAATTATTACCAGACAGGTAAGTTCGAATACGTGAACACCGGCGGATACTACCACTCATTGCCCGGCGATCCGCTGCGCACGTTCATTGATACCGCCGCCGAAGTGCAGCGTGCGATGGGCTTCGAGAACGAGAAGGATCACCCCGAGGTTGCGCCCTCGCAGTTTGAAATCAACTACAGCTATGGCGAAGTGGTGGCCGCCGCCGATCAAATCCAACTGTACAAGCTGATTTGCCGTCAGGTGGCGACACATATGGGGCTGACCGCTTCGTTTCTACCCAAGCCGGTCGCGGGCGTGAACCGCAGCGGTATGCACACGAATGTTTCGATCAGCACGAATGGAAAGAATCTGTTCTGGGATCCCAAAGGCGAAGAGAAGCTGAGCAAGTTCGGGTATGAATTCCTGGACCGCATCCTGACGCACGGGAATGATATCTGCCTGATGATGAATGCCAGCGTGAACGCCTTCCGGCGCCTGGATCCGCACTTTGAGGCGCCGAACCAACTTAAAGCGTCGCCAGTCGATCGTGGTGCGATGATTCGCATCCCGATCGGCAACGAGAAGAGCATGCGGGTGGAGGTGCGTGCGGTCAGTCCCGACGCCAATCCCTATATGGTGATGTATTCGATCTTCAAGACAGGGTTGGATGGAGAAATATCGAAGATCAAGAACCTGCGCCAGGCGGAACGCTATCTGCCGGACAACATTTATGACGCGATCGACGGTTTCCGCAAGGCCAAGTGGACGTCGGAGATTCTCGGTGAAGACGTCAAGGGCCGGTATGCCGATCTGAAGCAAGCGTCTGCCGACCGCTGTCCGCGTCTGCCGGGCTCGTTCGTCAAGACGCAGGAAGTCCAGTACCACCACGACGTGTACAACCAGTTCTTGTGGAATCTGTTTTAGGATGCGTTTTGGTTGATTTAATCTATAGGAAAAACAAAAATCGATTTAAGAAACAAAATCCATGGACGGCAACCTTGTGCTCAGGAAGGGTGGCCTGGCTAAGAGGGCCATTGAAATGAGGTTGTTGCGACTCCAAGGTAACGAATCGCTTGGGCGTGGATGATTCGGTGATCCAGCACCCTCTGCGCCACAGCACAGTAGCAACCACGCAGAACCATTACATCAAGACCGCATCGCAAGATGCCAATCGCGCAGGCAGTTCTCAGAGGCCTTATTGTGCTCCAGATGGCGGAGTCAAGTCCAAAGGCTCCGTGCGGTAGGAGTGGCTAAGTGTCTACCTATGAGTGCATGGCGGAGAGGGAGGAGTTCTCTATCGACCCTTTCCTGCAAGTCATGGTGATTCCTACTGTTAGCGATTCTAACCTGTGTTTATGCTGGTGTCGAGCACATTCGTAACTTAGG
>PLHP01000200.1:58248-58402 GCA_003138955.1 Acidobacteriaceae bacterium
CACTTCGGGAAAAATTCGGCTACCCCCTCCACTGGTTGGACCTGTAGGGGCCGGGGCCCGCGCGCGAGTGGGGCGAGCAGGCTAGTCGGGCAAGCGCAGATCTGAGCATCCAAGCAATTCTCAATGAGTGTTAACGCCTTCCATGAGAAGGCCG
>PLHP01000147.1:0-1022 GCA_003138955.1 Acidobacteriaceae bacterium
CACGATATCTATTCCATCGAAGATCTCGCGCAACTGATCTACGACCTGAAGAATGTGAATCCGCAAGCCCGCATCGCGGTGAAGTTGGTGGCGGAAGTCGGCGTGGGGACGGTGGCGGCGGGCGTGGCCAAGGCACACGCGGATGTTGTCCTGATCAGCGGAGACAGCGGAGGTACGGGAGCTTCACCGCTGAGTTCCATCAAGCACGCCGGTATTCCATGGGAACTCGGTCTAGCGGAGACGCAGCAAGTGCTGTTGTTGAACGACCTGCGCAGCCGAATCCGCGTGCAGACTGACGGCAAGCTGCAGACCGGCCGCGATGTCGTGATCGCGGCGTTGCTCGGAGCCGAAGAATTCGGTTTCGCCACCACGCCGCTGATTGCAATGGGCTGCGTCATGATGCGCAAGTGCCATCTCAACACTTGCTCAGTGGGCATCGCCACGCAGGATCCGGTGCTGCGCAAGCGCTTTCAAGGGCAGCCCGAGCACGTCATCAACTTCTTCTTCTTTCTGGCGGAGCAGGTGCGGCAGTACATGGCGGAGATGGGCTTCCGCCGCATGGACGAGATGATCGGGCGCGTCGACATGCTCGACGTGGAACCGGCCGTGAATCACTGGAAGGGGCGCGGCCTGGATTTGTCGGCCATTCTCCATGATCCGTCCATGCCGGCGCGCGTGGCGCGACGGTGCGTGCAGGCGCAGGATCATGGCTTGGAACAGGCGCTGGATCACAGGCTTCTTGCCCAATCGCAGGCGGCGCTGGAAACTCTTGCACCGGTAGTGATCAAACTGCCGGTGCGCAATGTTCATCGCTCGGTGGGAACCATGCTGAGCGGAACGATTGCCCGCCGTTACGGATCCGCGGGCCTGCCCGACGATACCATCCGGATTCACCTCGATGGATCGGCGGGTCAAAGTATGGGCGCGTTCCTGGCCAAGGGAGTCACCCTCACGCTCGAAGGCGAGGCCAACGATTACGTAGGCAAGGGCCTGTCCGGAGGACGATTGGTGGTGTATCCGCC
>PLHP01000147.1:1132-4190 GCA_003138955.1 Acidobacteriaceae bacterium
TTACCGAAAAGCGCTGCAATCTGAGCTCGGTTGACCTTGAGCCAGTTCTCGATGCGCAGGATGCCCAGTTCGCCGAAGCCCAACTCGTCGAAACCAAGCTCGTCAAAGATCTTGTGACGCGGCATCTGGCACTGACCGGCAGCCCGCGTGCGGCTTGGCTTCTCGACAACTGGTCCGAGGCGCTATCCCGGTTTATCAAAGTCTTTCCCCACGAGCACAAGCGAGTCCTCGGAGTTAGCCGCAGGCGACAGCCTTATATCCCGAGTCCGCCGCCGACCGTGCCAGCCCCGGCCGAGCAGGTGCATCATGGGTAAGGACACGGGATTCCNNGAAGCTTCGCACTCAGGGTGCGCGCTGCATGGACTGTGGCGTGCCTTTTTGCCAGACGGGATGTCCCGTCAACAACTTGATTCCCGATTGGAACGATCTGGTTTATCACGGGCGTTGGAAGGAGGCGGTTCGCCAACTGCACGCAACCAACAACTTCCCGGAATTTACCGGCCGGATTTGTCCGGCACCGTGCGAAGCGTCTTGTGTGCTGGCGATCAATCAGCCTGCGGTCACGATCAAGCAAATCGAGAAAAATATCGTGGAGCGCGGGTTTCACGAAGGCTGGATCCGGCCCGAGCCGCCACAATTCCTCACTGGAAAAAAAGTTGCCATCGTCGGTTCAGGGCCGGCTGGATTGGCCGCCGCCCAGCAGTTGTGCCGCGCGGGACACTCCGTAGTGGTCTACGAAAAATCGGACCGCCTCGGTGGCTTGCTGGTCTATGGCATCCCGCACTTCAAGATGGAAAAGAACATCATCGATCGCCGCCTGGAACAGATGTCCGCTGAGGGCGTGAAATTCGTTACTGGCGCGGAGGTGGGCAAGAATGTCGCGGTCGAGGATCTGCTCGGCGAGTTCGACGCGATTGTGCTCGCGGGCGGAGCCGAGCAACCGCGCGGTCTGAACGTCCCGGGACGCGAGTTGAAGGGAATCCATTTCGCGATGGAGTACCTGCCGCAGCAGAACCGCCGGTGTTTCGGCGACACCATCGACCCGGAAACGGAGATTTTGGCCACGGGTAAGCGCGTGGTCATCGTCGGAGGCGGCGATACCGGCGCCGATTGCCTCGGTACCTGCCATCGGCAAAAACCTCTTTCTGTGCACCAGTTCGAGATCATGCCGAAGCCTCCCGACGAGCGCTCGCCCCTCACGCCCTGGCCGCTCTGGCCGATGCAACTGCGCAGCGAAGGCGCACACGAAGAAGGCGGCGTGCGCGACTGGGGCATCGCGACCACAAAATTCACTGGCTCCGATTCGGGTCACGTTCAACAACTGCACGCCGTGCGGGTTGGGCCACCGCCAAGGTTCGAGCCGATCCCGGGCACTGAATTTACGATAGAAGCGGATCTCGTGCTGATCGCGATGGGCTTTCTGGGACCGGTTCGGAATGGAATGATCGACCGGCTGGGAGTGAAGCTCGATCCGCGCGGCAACGTGGCCACGGACCAGAACAACATGTCGTCGCTGCCGGGAGTTTTCGCGGCGGGCGATATGCGGCGAGGCCAGTCGCTGGTGGTGTGGGCGATTGCCGAAGGCCGGAAGGCGGCCGCGAGTGTAGACGATTACTTGAGAACGAAAGCGATGCCCTTGATTACTCCGGCGGTTTCCAACTCCAGCTCCAAAGAACAACCGATCGCTCTATGATCCTGACCACGCCGCCGGCCTAGCACCCCGCCTGCTCCAACTGCCGCATCGCCGACTCGTCCTCCAGCGCCTTCGCGACTCTCACGATTTCCTGCTGCGCTTCCGCATACCTCTTTTGTTCAATCCGTTTTCACTCCATTCAGGGAGTCGACGAGGCTGGTGGCGGGCTGTTGGAGGGTGGGACCGGAGTAGTCGCCGGGAGCTGGGCCTGCCGCGAAATGATCTGCTGCGAAGTGGGAAGCGTGGAGGAATCCCAGCCTCCGCCGATTGCCTCTATCAATTGCACGCTGTCCACAATTTGCGTGATCCGCAGGTTCACGGCTGTCTGCTGATTGCTGACGAGTGCGGTTTCGGCCGTAATGACGTTGAGGTAGGGGTCGATGCCGAGGCGGTAGCGGTCGGTGGCCAGCTTCAGGCTGCGCTCGGCGGACACAACTGCCGTATCTTGTTCCTGAATTTCCTTGGAAAGAATGCGAAGGCCGGAAAGATTATCCTCGACTTGTTGAAACGCGGTGAGGACCGTGTTGCGATAGTTGGCGACCGTCTGATCATATTGCGCGCGGTATTGTTCCATGGTGGCGCGACGCAGGCCGCCATCGTAAATCGTCTCGGCAATGGCGGGGCCAACGGACCAGAACCGGCTGGGCCAGGTAAACCAACTGGAGCCTTGCGTGCTTTCAAGCCCGGCAGAAGCGCTAAGAGTCAGGGTTGGAAAATAGGCGGCTTTGGCGACGCCGATTTGCGCGTTGGCCTGGGCCATCAGGCGCTCGGATGCGGCGATGTCTGGACGGCGCTCCAGAAGCTGAGATGGAACGCCAAAGGGAATGGCCGGCGGGGGAGTTTTCAGGGGCTCGACGGCGATCGAGAAGGAAGACGCAGGTTTACCGACCAAGAGTGCAATCGCGTGCTCGTATTGCGATCGCAGAATGCCAATATTGGTGTCTAGCGCGCGGGTTGCTTCCAGCTGAGTTTCGGCTTGCGCGACGGATTCGTCGGAGTCGATACCGGTTTCATACAATGCCTTGGTCAGTTCCAAGGACTTCTCATAAGCCACCACGGTCGAATCGAGCAGTTGTTTGAGAGCGTCCTGCCCGCGCAGTTGGAAGTAATCGACCGCCAGTTCCGCTTGCGCGGTCAGTCGGGTATTCTCGAGGTCGGCCGCGCTGGCTTGCGCGTTCGCGGCGGCGGCGCGGACGGTGTTGCGGACGCGGCCAAACAAGTCGGGCGTCCAGGAAGCGTCGAAGGGTAGAGAGTACTCTGTGAAGGTGGTCGCGCTGCCCGTCGCAGTATTGGGCTGGCGCTGGCGAGTGATGCTTGCGCCCGCGGTAAGAGTCGGGAAATATTGCGCGCGAGCCTCCCGCACCA
>PLHP01000147.1:4205-10582 GCA_003138955.1 Acidobacteriaceae bacterium
TCGTCGGGAGTGACCTCTTTGAAGGTCCCCGGTGTGTCGACTGTGGGGCGATGGTATTTCGGACCGACAACGCAGCCCTGGAGGAGGAGTGCGGCGCAGAGAAGGGCGGTCGCAGCACGCATTTTGTTGGTTGCCTTCATCTGGGTCTCGGACTCCTTGCGGGGCTGGNNGGCGTGCCCTGATACGAATCTCACTTGCGGCACGGGCTGATAAGAACTTGTCATCCGAAGGACTCGATATGTCTTTGCCCTTCGAGCTTACCGTGAGCGCGAAGCCATTTGACTCGCAAGCGGTCCAGCGAGAGATAAACAACCGGCGTAGTGTAGAGCGTGAGCATCTGGCTCAGAATCAGGCCGCCGATAATGGTGATGCCGAGAGGATTGCGGAGTTCCGAACCCGTACCTCGGCCGAGAGCCAAGGGCAAAGCGCCAAAGAGGGCGGCCATGGTGGTCATTAGAATGGGACGAAAGCGCAGGATGCAAGCCTGAAAAATGGCATCCCGAGGGCTTTTGCCATCGATGCGTTCGGCGGCCAGCGCAAAGTCGATCATTAGAATAGCGTTCTTCTTGACGATACCGATCAACAGAATAACGCCGATCACGGCGATAATGCTGAGGTCCTTGTGAAAGATCATGAGGGCAAGGACGGCGCCGACTCCGGCGGAGGGAAGGGTGGAAATAATCGTGAGGGGATGGATGTAACTCTCGTAGAGAATGCCGAGGACGATATAGACGGCCATGAGAGCGGTGATAATGAGAAAAGGTTCAGTCGCCAAGGAAGACTGAAAGGCCTGAAGCGTGCCGGAGAACATGCCAGTAATGGTATTGGGCATGCCCATTTTCTGTTCCATGGCGAGGATGGCCCTGGAAGCGTCGCTGAGAGCCACACCCGGGGCAAGGTTGAAGGAAATGGTGACCGAGGGATACTGGCCCTGGTGATTCACGGCCAGCGGAGCAGTGGACGGCTCGTAATGGGCGATGGCGCTGAGCGGCACAACTTTCCCTTGCGCAGCCCGGATATACACGTCGTTCAAATTCACCGGCGACTGCCAGTACTTCGGTTCGACTTCCAAGACAACGTGGTATTGGTTGATGGCGGTATACATGGTGGAAACCTGGGCTTGACCGAAGGCTTCGTAGAGAGAGTTGTCGAGCATTTGCGGAGTAATGCCGAGGCGCGAAGCGGTGTCGCGGTCATAGGTAAGCCTGGCCTGAAGACCGCTGTTCTGCTGGTCGGTATTGACGTCGGTGAGCAGGCGTATTTTTCGCATCTGCTGGAGCAGGACCGGGCCCCACTGCACGAGATCCTGTAAGTTGTCGCTCTGGATGGTGTACTGATATTGGGCACTGCTCATCCGTCCGCCGATGCGGAGGTCCTGTCCAGCCTGCATAAAGGTGTTGGCCCCGGTGACAGAAAGGAGTTTAGGACGCACACGGTCAATCACTTGGTTGGCGTTCACGTTGCGTTCTGCAAGAGGCTTCAGACCCAGGTAGATGAAGCCGCCATTGGTGGGGCCGTTGCCGCCCGTAAAAGCCATGGCGTTAGCCACGGCTGGGTCGGCTTTGACGACATCGACGATGCGCGCGGTAGCCTTTTGCATGGCCTGGAAGGAAATGTCCTGCGAGCCCTGGATGCCGCCAAAGACGGTGCCGTTATCCTGCTGGGGAAAGAAGCCTTTGGGGACGACCGCAAAAAGATAGAAGTTGAACGCGATGGTAATGCCAAGAACGATTAGCGTCAGGGTAGAGTGTTCCAGGACCCAACCCAAGCTGCGCTCGTAGACACCCAGAACCGAATTGAAGGCGCGCTCGCTGGCGCGGTACGCTCTGCCGTGCTGCTCATCCCGAAGATTCTTCAGCAGGCGAGAACACATCATCGGTGTCGTGGTTAGAGAAATAACCAGGGATACCAGGATGGCCACCGAGAGGACCACGGCGAATTCACGGAACAGCCGGCCGACGATGCCACCCATCATCAGAATGGGGATGAACACGGCCACCAGAGAGATACTGATCGACAGGACCGTAAATCCAATTTCGCTGGCTCCCTTGAGTGCCGCTTGCATAGGCGGCATACCCTGCTCGAGATAGCGTGTGATATTTTCGATGACCACAATCGCATCGTCAACCACAAAGCCCGTCGAGATGGTGAGAGCCATAAGCGAGAGATTGTCGATGCTGTAGTGACAAAGGTACATCACGCCAAACGTTCCGATCAGGGAGACGGGGACGGCCACGCTTGGAATCAATGTGGCGCGAACGTTCCGGAGGAAGACGAAAACCACCAAAATGACCAGGGCAATCGAGATTACGAGCGTGCGCTCGACGTCGCGAACGGAAGCACGAATGGTGAGGGTACGGTCGAGCACAACCTCCGTGTCAATGGCGGAAGGGATCGAAGCCTTCAGTGACGGAAGCGCGGCGCGGATGCGGTCCACAGTCTCGATGATGTTGGCGCCGGGCTGGCGGAAAATGATGATGAGGACGGAGGGCTTGCCGTTGACGAAGCCGGCCGCGCGCACGTTTTCCGTGGCGTCGTGGACGTTCGCGACATCGGACAACTTGACGGCGGCGCCATTGTGGTACCCGACCACAAGGGGCATGTAGTCCACCGCCTTCAGCAGTTGGTCGTTGGTCGTGATGTCGGCGGTGGCTGTGCTATCAGTGACTTGCCCCTTGGGACTGTTGGCGTTCTGGTGGCTCAGCATGGCGGCAACGTCCTGCAAGCCGAGACCATAGTTGTTGAGTTGCGTCGGATTCACGTCTACGCGCACACCCGGCAGCGAACTACCTCCCACACTCACTTGCCCCACGCCCTGAATCTGAGAAAGACGCTGCTGCATGATGGTGGAGGCGGCGTCGTACAGCGTGCCGCGGTCGTACACGGTTGAGGTAAGCGCCACAATCATGATCGGAGCATCGGCCGGGTTGACCTTGCGATAAGTGGGATTGCTGGGGAGATTCGTGGGCAAGTAACTGCGCGCGGCATTGATCGCGGCTTGGACGTCGCGAGCGGCTCCATCAATGTTGCGGTTCAAATCAAACTGAAGGGTGACGCTGGTGGTGCCGAGAAAACTGGACGATGTCATTTCCGTGATGCCGGCAATTCTCCCGAACTGGCGCTCCAAGGGAGTAGCGACGGAGGAGGCCATGATCTCTGGACTGGCTCCCGGCAAACTGGCGCCAATCGAAATCGTGGGGAAATCGATCTGCGGAAGGGCCGAGACCGGCAACTCCCGAAAGGCCACGGCGCCTGCCAGGGCAATGGCCGCGGTGAGGAGGGTAGTGGCGACGGGCCGTCGAATAAATGGAGAAGAGAGACTCATAAGTATCTATCCGCATTAATCCGCGGGGACAGCCTCAGGTCCGCCTTCCGGCGCGCGGCGCGAAGAATAACGATGCGCGAGCCGGTCGAAGAAGATGTAAATGACCGGAGTCGTGTAGAGGGTAAGAACCTGACTCAAGAGTAAGCCGCCCACCATAGAGACGCCCAAGGGGCGACGGAGTTCCGAACCAATTCCGGTGCCGAGGGCGAGTGGCAAGCCGGCCAGCAACGCGGCCATGGTGGTCATCATGATGGGACGGAAACGCAAGAGGCACGCTTCATAAATAGCATCTTCCGGTCTCTTGTGCTCTTTGCGCTCCGCCTCCAGAGCGAAGTCGATCATCATGATTCCGTTCTTTTTGACGATACCGATCAGAAGGATGATTCCGATGAGCGCGACGACGCTGAGCTCCTGGCCGCAAATCAACAAGGCTAGAATCGCACCCACGCCGGCAGAGGGTAGGGTCGACAGAATTGTGATGGGGTGTATGTAGCTCTCGTAGAGAACGCCGAGGACGATATAAACAGTCACAAGAGCGGCGAGAATCAACAGCGGCTCGTTCGACAAGGAAGCTTGAAACGAAGCGGCGGTGCCCTGAAAGGCCCCTTGTACGCTGAGCGGCATGCCAATTTCCCGCTGGGCCTTTTCGAAAGCCTTGGTGGCTTCGCCCAGGGACGCATTGGGCGCCAGGTTGAACGAGATAGTGACGACGGGAAATTGCCCCTGGTGATTGACGGACAGGGGGCTGCTCTTCATTTCGAAGCGAGTGATGGCGCTGAGGGGAATGGCGGCGCCATTCACTGTGGTTACCGCACCAGGATTGGCAGAACCCGAACTGGCAGAGGTGTTCGGGGAAGCGGTAGGGCTCGGCGCAGCGGTGGAGGCAGAATTACCGGAGGCCGTGGTTGCGGTAATCGTCTGGGTACTGGAAGAGCCGGTAGTGAGTGCGGTCGGAGCCAAAGCTGAACGAACGTAGAGGTCCTGCAATTTCGAGGGGTTCTGCCGAAATTCGGATTGCGTTTCAAGCACGATGTGGTACTGGTTCAACTGGGTGTACAGGGTGGAAACTTGCCGCTGCCCATAAGCGTCGTAGAGCATCTGGTCGATCGCCTGCGGCGTGATGCCCATGCGGGAGGCGGTGACGCGGTCGATGATGAGGGAGGCGGCGAGACCGGAAGTTTGCTGGTCGGTGGCGAGGTCGCGAAGCTCCGGAATCGCTTGCAGTTTGGCCATGAGCTTGGCCGTCCAAAAATTCAGTTCGCGCTGGTCGGGATCTTCGAGAGTGTACTGATATTGCGTCCGGCTCACGCGATCTTCGACGGTGAGATCCTGCACCGGCTGCATGTAGAGCGTAATGCCATCGATCTTTTCCAGATTTGGCTGGAGGCGCCGGATGACATCCGAAGCGCTGATTTTGCGGTCTTCGAGGGGCTTCAAATTGATTTGGATACGCCCGCTGTTCAAGGTCGTGTTGGTGCCGTCGACGCCGATGAACGAAGAAAGACTCTCGACCGCGGGATCCTGCAATATCAAATGGGTGAGTTCCTGCTGCTTTTCCGCCATGGCGGGAAAAGATATGGACTGCCCGGCTTCCGAAATGCCCTGAATGATTCCCGTGTCTTGCACCGGGAAGAAACCCTTCGGGATGATGATGTAGAGAACGATGGTCAGCACCAGCGTCCCCGCGGCCACAAGAAGAGTCGCGGTCTGGCGTTTCAACACCCACTGTAAAGTTCTCCCATAGAAGGCAATGATGCTTTCGAACGCGTGCTCTGAAGCCACGTAGAAACGGGTCTGCTTTTGCCCGTGCGTACTTTTCAATATGCGCGAACACATCATCGGCGTGAGGGTCAGCGAAACCACCGCCGAGACCAGGATGGTCACGCTCAAGGTGATGGCAAACTCGCGGAAAAGCCGGCCGACGATGTCGCCCATAAAGAGCAGAGGAATCAAAACCGCAATCAACGAGATGGTCAACGATACGATCGTGAAACCGATCTGCTCCGAGCCTTTGAGGGCCGCTTCGAGCGGCCGATCTCCCTCTTCGATAAACCGAATGATGTTCTCGATCATGACGATGGCGTCGTCGACGACGAAGCCCGTCGAAATCGTGAGCGCCATCAGCGTGAGGTTGTTCAAGCTGAAGCCGGCNNGAAACATTGCGCAAGAACAGAAAAATGACCATGACCACCAGCGCCACGGTGAGCATGAGTTCAAACTCGACGTCTTTGACGGATGCCCTGATCGTAGTCGTGCGATCCGTCAGTACGTCCACTTGAACGGCAGAAGGGAGATTGCTCTTCAGCAGCGGAAGCAGCTTCTTAATGCGGTCGACCACCTGAATGATGTTCGCGCCCGGCTGGCGTTGGATGTTGACGATGACCGCGGGCGTTTCGTTCATCCATGCCGCCTGGCGATTGTTTTCCACGTCATTGTCGACCGTAGCCACATCGGAGAGCTTTACCGGCGACCCGTTGTGGTAGGCAACAATGACTTGCGCGAAATCGGCGGCCGTGAGCAGTTGGTCGTTCGATTGAATCTGGTAGTCCTGTTGCGGGCCGTCGAAGTTGCCCTTCGCTTGGTCGAGGCTGGTCGATTGCAGCGCGGTGCGCACATCCTCGAGGTTGATGCCGTACGAGGACAGCGCAGTGGGATTTACGCGCACCCGCACCGCCGGCTTTTGGCCCCCACTAATGCTGACCAGTCCCACCCCCGGGAGCTGAGAAATTTTTTGCGCGAAGCGCGTGTCGGCCAGATCTTCGACCTGCGACAGCGGCATCGATTTGGAAGAAAGCGCCAGCGTCAGAATCGGCGTGTCTGCCGGATTCGTTTTGCTATAGATCGGCGGGACCGGCAGATCGGAAGGCAGATAGGTTTGGGCGGCGTTGATGGCGGCTTGCACTTCCTGTTCGGCAACGTCGATGTTCAGCTCGAGGGAAAACTGCAAAACAATGATCGAGCTCCCGTCCGAACTCGTGGAAGTCATCTGATTGAGGCCCGGCACCTGACCGAACTGCCGCTCCAGAGGCGCGGTTACGGCCGAGGCCATCAC
>PLHP01000106.1 GCA_003138955.1 Acidobacteriaceae bacterium
TCAAGGACGGCGTCGGCTACGACTCACAGAAGCTTTTGGATTCGGTGAAGGGGCGTTACGGAGAGTACTGAAGAGTTCGCCCTCACTCTTCCACCCCAGTTTCACTCCCCGTCACTCGGGTGCAACTCCAAGAGGTACTAAGCGGCCTGTGGCTCCGTTCTCCGCATGGGTTGAGCCCAAAATCTTCCCGCCGGACGCGTGGCGCAGTCGTTCCGGTTGGAGCCAGTTCCCAGTTTGTCGGCAACCCGGAAACTATCCAGAAACGGGCTTCGGGGAAATCTGAGTCACGCTTCCTCGAAGCGGACTTCGGGACAACGTCGTCCGAGTCCGCGTGAAAACGTAACTTCCGGTTGGCCCGTCATACGGCCACAATCCACAGTGGCGATCAGAGCGGACAGCGGACGCCGGGGCGTATGGCCGATCGGAAGAATGGTGGCAGCCGAGCGGATCCTCCGCAGCCGGCACTTGAAGATATGCCATTGTCCTTGCTCGTAAAGCGTTGTGAGAATCGCCTCTTGGTAGACGGAGCGGGATTTGCAGATTCGGAGTCGCGAGACCAAGGTCACTCAGCGCCGTGATTGGGATCACTTGCGTCCGAGAAACTGTCGGCCTAGACTCACATCATGCGACGTTTCGCCGCTATAGCCGTCGTCATCCTGGTAATCTGCTGGACTGCTGCGCCGCTGTTGGCGTGCATGATCCCGGACAGAGCGATGACAGCTCCAGAGATGGAATGCTGCAAGCATATGGCCCAGATGTGCGGATCGGCCAACATGCCGCAGTCGCACTCTTGTTGTAAAACGGAAGTTCGACCGGGCACAACAATGGTTGTGACACACAACAAGCAAGCTCGTCCAATATTGCAAGTTGTGGCTCTTCATGTTCCGATGTCGCCGCCGTGCTCGAACCGGTTTCACAACAACACTTCCGACCATCCACCAAACGAATACCTACCTAAAACCACTGTCCTGAGGGTCTAGGCAGTTCTCCGTCTTCCTGTTTGTTTTGGGCTAAAGCCCGAAGTGTCTTTCTACTGACGGAGAGAATTATGAGAGTTCCATACGCACTGTTCTTAGTGTGCGCGTGCGTGGTGAGCGCTGCAGCCGAGGACCCCTTTTCCGCTGCAAATGCGTTGTTGCCGCAGCACGAGCATTCGGCCGCATCGGGGCCCGCCTTCACCCTTGACGAGATCGAGCAGATGGCGCTGCTCGGCAATCCGGACATTCGCGTCGCGGTTCGGCACTTAGCTGTCGTTGAAGCCCACGTGCCCACGGCTGGTGCCCTCGATGATCCCTCATTGATGTATCGAGGATGGGGTGTACCTCTGCGCCGACCCTGGGATTACAACTCGGCCCAAAACATGTTCATGGTGAGCCAGACGTTTCCGGGTTTCGGAAAACGAGGGCTACGCACTGACATTGCCCACAGCGATGTAGCCGAAGCAAAGGCGGCGCTGGATAACGCGCGCCTCGAGGTCCGGTTGCGGGTGCGCAAGGCCTTTTATGATCTGCTGCGCGCTGAGGATGAGCTTCGCATCCACGACGGGCACGTGGCCATCGCCCGGCAGGCAGTGGAGGCGGCCAGGATCAAATACACGGTGGGCAAAGTGCCTCAGCAAGACATCCTGAAGGCGCAAGTCGAACTGACACGCCTGGCCGAGCACCTGATTCATTTCGAGCAGGATGCCGAGGTCGCCCGCGCTCGTCTGAATACGCTCCTCGGGCATGACCCAGGGGCGTCCATCGATGCTCGCGGTGACTACTCCATTCCGCAGCAACTGCCTGGAACAGAAGCGCTGGAAAAATTGGCCCTTGCTTCGCGGCCTGACTTGGCCCAGGCGCAAGCCGCCTTGGAGAAGAGTCATCAGCAGCAATCGCTGGCAGACAAGAGTTACACCCCCGATTTGACCGTTTCGGCGGGTTACATGCTGATGCCGAGCGGCTCGAATTACCGCAACGACTACATGGTGGAAGGCTCGATCAACCTGCCGTGGTTGAACCAGCGCAAGCATGACGCCGAGATCTCTGAGGCCAAGGCTCAGGTCAGCGAGCAAGATGCCGAGCTTGCCGCTTTGCGGAACTCCGCCTTCGGCCAAATTCAGGAAGCACTAGCGCAGGTGCGGTCTGCGAAGAGGCTTGCAGACCTCTATAAGAGCTTGCTGCAACCCCAAGCCGAGGTAACTCTGCGGTCCACGGTCATCGCTTACGAGAATGACCGCACCGACTTCCTCAATCTGCTTGATAGCCAGATGACCGTCGTGGACATCGACCTCGCTTACTTCCAGGCCATGGCGGACTTCGAAACGCGATTCGCCGACTTGGAATTTGCAGTCGGAGCGCCAATCGACAGGACGGGACAACCCAATACCCCGGAGGTGACGAAATGAGCGAACGCACTTATAAGCAAGCCTTTGTAATTAGCGCAGTAATTTGCCTCGTGTTGGCCGGCACACTTGCGTATGTCATCTGGGGTCGCGGTCGCATTGCGCCTGCAACCGATGATGCGAGCCCTGTGATGGCCAAAGGCCCCGACGTTCCGGAGCAACCGCCGGGTAGCATCGTCCCTTCCTCCAGTACATCTGTATCCCTCACTCCGGTGCAACTTTCTCCGCAGCGGATGCAGGCAATAGGCGTAAAGACTGCGGTTGTTGAGATGCGAAACGTCAGCAACGAGCTGCGCGTGCCGGGCAACGTGGACATGAATGAGAGGCAGCGCGCCTACGTGCAAACACGTTTTCCTGGCTGGATCCAGAAGGTATTTGCTAATGCCACATACCAGTACGTGCGCAAGGGGCAGCCGATCTTCACGATCTACAGCCCCGAGTTGGTCAGTACCGAGCAAGAGTATCTACTGGCCAAGCAAAACCAGCAGGCTTTCGTGGGCGACGCGCATGGGACTGCATCGCACGAGAGCGATTGGCTTCTTCAGGCTGCTGCCGATCGTTTGCGCCAATTTGGCGTACCGCCGAGCGAGATCGCCAGACTGGAGCAAACAGGCACAGTGCAACATGATGTGACCATTGATTCCCCTGCATCCGGCTACATCACCGAATTCAATGCACTTCCCAATCAATACGTGCAACCTGAAACGAAGCTTTACACCATCGCAGATCTTTCCACAGTCTGGGTAAACGCCAGCGTTTTTCAGACCGGCATCGCCGCCCTGAAGCACGGAATGCCCGCCACAGTAACCGTTGATGCCTATCCAGGACGTACGTTCAAAGGACGGATTGATCAAGTCCTGCCTCAGGCCGACGTCACGACGCGCACTGTACCCGTGCGCTTCGTTTTCAACAATCCGGGAATCGCGCTCAAGCCTGGCATGTACGTCAACGTCAGCATTGCGGTTCCGCTTGGCCGTCAACTTGTCATTCCTTCCTCTGGCGTCCTGCATTCCGGCACGCAGGAGATGGCCTTTATCGACCGTGGTGACGGTTATCTCGAACCGCGTGAGATTGAGGTCGGACCGCGGCTAGATGATCACGTAGTCGTCCTGAAGGGTTTGAAGGTTGGCGAGCGTATTGTCAGTTCGGCCAATTTTCTTGTTGATTCAGAATCGCAGCTGCAGGCAACGATTGGGTCGTTCACGCCTCCTCCGCCAGGGGCAGGAGCAGCGGCGGCGACGAATGCACCAGTCGAGCGCATTGCTGTCGATTTCAGCAGTGATCCATCACCGCCTCATAAAGGAGCGAACTCGGTCCGAGTGAAGCTCACCAGTGCGGACAGCAAACCCGTCGCCGGAGCGGAAGTGACTGCGACCTTCTTCATCGCAGCAATGCCGGCAATGGGTATGGCCGCTGTGCGAAGCGTAGCCACGCTCCGCGAAAAAGGGGATGGCGTTTACGAAGGCCCGCTGGATCTCGAAACCAGCGGAACCTGGCAAGTCACGGTTGTGGTGAAACGTGGCAGTCAGACGATTGCCAGCAAGCAGCTCAGCGTAAGCGTCACGGGAGGCATGTAATGATCTCCCGAATTATTGAGTGGTGTGAACAGAATCGTTTCTTGGTTTTTACCGGGGTCGTGCTGCTAACGGTAGCAGGTGTTTGGAGCCTGCGTCACATCCCGCTGGATGCGCTTCCCGATATCAGCGATGTGCAGGTCGTCATCCACACCGAATGGCCGGGGGAACCGCCCAATGTGATCGAGGACCAGGTCACTTACCCAATCGTCACCACTTTGCTGGCAGCACCTCACGTTAAGTCTGTGCGCGCCCAGACCATGTTTGGGGATTCCTATGTTTTCGTCGTATTTGAAGACGGAACGGATCTTTACTGGGCGCGTTCGCGGGTCACGGAATATCTGCAGCAGATCGGCGGACGGTTGCCAGCGGACGTTCATCCAGCCATCGGACCCGATGCCACCGGAGCCGGTTGGGTGTATGAGTACGCTGTCATTGATCGTACTCGTACCAAGAGCCTGGCTGACTTACGTGCTCTGCAAGACTGGTATCTACGCTACCAGCTCGAAACCGTCCCCGGCGTGGCCGAAGTGGCAACCATCGGCGGTTACGTCCGGCAATACCAGGTGAAGCTCGATCCCAACAAGCTGTTCTCGTATGGCATTCCTGTCTCTACCGTAATCGATCGGGTACGCGACAGCACAAACGAGGTTGGCGGCAATGTTCTGGAGTTGAACGGCGCAGAGTACATGGTGAGAGGTCTTGGTTACCTGCGGTCAGCCGCCGACCTGGAGAACGTTCCAGTCGCGACAAAAAATGGAACTCCTGTGTTGCTGCGCGATCTGGGCAGCGTAGATTTCGGGCCGGAGGTACGTCGCGGGGCCGCCGATTGGCAGGGCGAAGGGGAAGCCGTTGGCGGCATTGCAGTCATGCGGTTCGGTATGAACGCGCTTGACGTGATCACTGGTGTAAAAGCCAAACTGCGTGAGATTGCACCGTCACTCCCTCCTGGAGTCGAAATTGTCACGGGTTACGATCGCTCATGGCTGATCAATGAATCGATCAAGACTCTGAAGCGGGATCTGATCCTGGAAGCCATTATCGTCAGCTTCGTATGCATTGCCTTCCTGTTCCATCTGCGTTCGGCGTTGGTGCCTATTATCACGCTGCCGATCGCGGTGCTGGCGGCCTTCATCCCGATGTACTACCTCAACGTAAGTTCCAACGTGATGTCGTTGGGCGGACTGGCTTTGGGGATTGGGGTGTTGATCGATGCCGCCATCGTAATGGTCGAGAACGGCTACAAGCATCTGGCGGAACGTAGCGGCCTGGGAGCCGGCGAACATACCGACAAACTCAGCTCCCAGGAACGCAGATCTATATTGGTGCGATCGGCAAAGCAGGTTGGCCCTGCATTGTTCTATTCGCTGATTATCATCCTCGTGTCGTTCCTGCCCGTTTTCTTGCTGGAGGCACAGGAAGGGCGCATGTTCCGCCCTCTGGCCTGGACTAAAACGTCGGCGTTGGCGTTTTCCTCGCTGCTTTCGATCACGCTGGTTCCTGTGCTCATGCCATTGTTCATTCGCGGCCGGTTGCGTCCTGAATCGCAAAACCCTGCGGCCCGGATCACTCAAGCGGTTTATCTCCCAGTCCTACGCTGGTGTTTGCGGCACTGGAAACTGCTAATCGCGATCAATCTGATCTTTCTGGCGGTGACCATTCCGTTGTACTTCAAACTAGGCAGCCAATTCATGCCTGCCTTGTACGAGGGATCAGCCCTGTACATGCCGACCGCCCTGCCGGGGATTTCCATTCAGCAGGCGAGCCTGCTGATGCAGGAGCAGGACCGTATTATCCGTTCCTTTCCGGAGGTGGAAAGCGTGTTCGGCACCGTGGGGCGTTCCGACAGCGCCACTGACAATGCGCCGCTTGACATGTACGACACCACCATCATGTTGAGGCCCCAGGAAAAATGGCGACCGGGTGTGACCTATGAAAAGCTGATCGCGGAAATGGATGCCAAGCTCCAATTCCCTGGTCTGACCAACACGTGGACGATGCCGGTGCGAAACCGGCTGGACATGGAACTCACGGGCATCAAAACCCCGCTTGGGCTGAAGATTCAAGGGCCCGATCTGGCGCAGATTCAGGATATCGGCGCACGAATGCAACAGGTTCTTACCGGCATACCAGCGACGAGTTCGGTATTCGCAGAGCGAGTCTCGCAAGGGTTTTACTTGAACGTAGAAGTCAATCGGCCGGAAGCTGCACGGTACGGGCTAACCGTGGGAGACATTCAGCGGGTCATTACCTCCGCCATCGGCGGCGCAAATATCGCTCAGAATATCGAGGGACGCCAGCGTTTTCCCATCAACGTTCGCTACGAGCGCGATTTCCGCGGCGATCCCGAAGCCGTAGGCCACGCTCTCATCGCCACTCCGTCGGGAGCGCAAATCCCAATCAGTGAAGTAGCGCGACTTTCTTTCTCGCGAGGTCCGGCAATGATTCGCGATGAAGACGGTGCTCTCACTGGCTACGTCTATCTCGACTTGAAAACTAAAGACTACGGCGGATTCGTGGACCAGGCAGACAAGTTGCTGCGGAGCAAGCTGGATTTGCCAGCAGGGTACACCTATCGCTGGGCGGGCGAGTATGAGTTCGAACTTCACGCCAAAGAGAGACTGAAAATTATTCTGCCGATCGTGTTCTTCGTCATCTTTCTGTTGCTCTACATGGTCTTCAAGTCCGCGGCCGAGGCAGCGGTGCTGATCTTCCCGACGCTCTATGCCATGTCTGGAGGACTCATCCTGCAATGGGTGCTGGGTTACAACTTTAGCGTCGCCGTGTGGGTGGGATACATCGCGCTGTTTGGTATCGCGGTCGAAACCGGCGTGGTGATGGTGGTTTACTTACACGAGGCGCTTCAACACCGGCTCGCCACCGGTACGACTTTAACCGACAAGGACGTGGAGCAGGCCACAATCGAAGGCGCGGTCCAGCGGTTGCGTCCCAAGTTAATGACCGTGACCGCCGTAATTCTCAGTCTTGCGCCGATCTTGTGGGAGTCGGGCATCGGATCCGATGTCATGAAACCGATTGCCGCACCCATCGTGGGCGGCATGATTACGTCGACCATTCACGTGTTGATCCTGGTCCCCGTTTTCTTTTTCTTGCTGAAGCGCCGCGCGCTGCGGCATGGCACTTTGACAAAACAGCCACCGGAGCAAGCGTGAAAATTGGCTGTCGCGGGGATCAATCAGAGCGCATTGTTGATGGCTAGAGGCTCGCTTCGTAGCTCGTTCCGGACGGATTGTCGGCCAACAGGAAGCTATCCAGAAACGGGCTTGGGGGAAGTGACCGAGTTCCGCCACAGAGTAAAAGCCGAGCACAGAACCCCGCTAGACAATTTTGGGCAAGCCTGCAAGAGCCCTCTGCGCCGTTCCCTTGCTGACTCCTAGCTCGGCTTGGATTTGCGACCACGAGTTCCCACGAGCGCGAAGCGAGGCAACCCGTGAAGCGTCTACAATAACCCGCGACCTGCTGGCACGGGCCGAAGGCGAAGTTGGCGCGAACCACTTTATCATTCTGCAGCGACCTCGGATTTTGATATTGGATGAGGCAACTTCCTGTCTGGACCCCTCTTCAGAGAGAGTCGTTCTTGGGAACATTCGCCGTGGCCTCACAACGTCAACGCTGATTGCTATCTCGCACCGCCCTTCAACATTCCCCACCTTCGGCAGAGTTCTTGTTCTTTCCCGCGGAGAAATCGTGGAAGACGCCAATCCCCATTCTCTCAAGTTTGCTTCGAGACGCCCCTCCGACCAATCTTTTTCCACAGCCTCTACCATCGACGAAAATCTCCGAGAGACTTCTCTGTAAATACAAGCTGTGGCGGACTTTGTTCCTTGCCGGCCTATCGTAGGGGACTTCAGCAACTGCAATGCTGATTAAAAAGCGGACACTTTGATTTTTTCCACGCAAGAAATCTGCAACGCATCTTGTTGTCATTAAGCAACTTCTCTTCGTACATGTTGGTTTACCGAACCTTTTCACCTTTTACTGGCTTTCAGGTAGCGAACGGTGGCACAGTGCGCTCTAGGCATCCGATCTCTATTACGAGAAGCAAGGGATGCGGCAGCAATGTACAGACTTTCTGACACGGTGCGCAGCACACACAACCAGGACGGCGCAATTGTGCTGGATGTCCGGGAAGGCCAGATGTTCAACGTCAACTTCGTTGGATCGCGAATCCTCGAACTTCTCAAAAGTGGCTCCGCCGAGTCAGAGATTGTCGATGAGATCAGCCGGGAGTTTGAAGTGAGCCGGGACCTTGCTGAGAACGATGTGCGGGAATTTCTCCAGAACTTGAAGAAGTGTCACCTGGTAGAAGAGCAGGAATCCGGCATGGCGGTCTGAGCTGGGACCAAGATCATGGAATCGACAGGACAGTCCGATCGGGGGACCTATTGCGCGATTGTGCTCCTAGCAGGACGGGAATGAACCGATCGGTAGTTGCACTCTAGCGGTGCGAATGAGGTGTGCACCATGTCGCTTCTTGTTTTGAAAGCGTACTTGAAGCTGATTCACTTCGATCTCTACTTGGCCCGAGGTAATTTCGCGGCGCTCTACGACAAAGTTCGTGACTACCCGGTGGGAAAGACGACGCCTGCTCCTGACGCAGTGGAATGCGTTTGTTCGGCCGTCGACATGGCGTGCATCTGGTATTGGAAAGAGGTGCTTTGTCTGCAGCGCTCGGCAGCCACGGCTTGCCTACTGAAACGGCACGGGGTACCCGCTGAGATGGTTATTGGCGCACGACAGATGCCCTTCAAAGCCCACGCCTGGGTAGAAGTTGGGGGACGCGTGGTTAACGACAAGTCATACACACCGGAACTCTATCCGGTACTTGAAAGGCGCTAAGGACTAGCCAAAAGCAAGAACGGAAACAATCATGAGTGTCCAGTTTGGGA
>PLHP01000229.1 GCA_003138955.1 Acidobacteriaceae bacterium
ATGGCCTCGACCATCTCGGTGGCGGCGGCCGATGGGGCGTAGTAGGCGGACCCGGTCTTGAGATATTTGACGATCTCGGCGCCGCCGTCGCGGGTGCGTTGGACGATGCGATCGAGCGTAGCCTTGTCCATAAGTTCAGTGACGGGAATGCCAGCGACCGTCGAATAGCGTGGAAGCGGAACCATGGTGTCGCCGTGTCCACCGAGGACAAAGGCGTTTACGTTCTCGACGCTAACGTTGAGTGCCTGGGCGATAAAAGTGCGGAAGCGGGCGGAGTCGAGTATGCCGGCCATGCCGATCACGCGCTCACGCGGAAACCCGCTCAGCTTGTAGGCGGCCTGCGCCATGGCGTCGAGGGGATTGGAGACGATGATGAGGATGCAGTTCGGCGAATGCTGCACGACCTTACCGACTACGTCGCTCATGATTTTGTAGTTGGTATTCAGAAGATCGTCGCGGCTCATGCCGGGCTTGCGTGGAATTCCCGCGGTGATGACGACAATGTCAGACTTGGCTGTGTCGGCATAGTCGTTCGTGCCGAGGATGGCGGAATCGCGTTTCTCGATCGGCATGGCCTGGAGCAGGTCGAGNNGCGATCCAGTGAGCGGCGGTGGCGCCTACGTTTCCGGAGCCTACGATCGTTACTTTATTGCGCATGAAGTTTCCTTTCGTAATGTTCAGCAAACAATTCCCCGCGGAGACGCTGCGTCTGCCACGGAGGAGACGGGGCAAGCCCCGTCTCTACATGAAAGCGATGTCTCAGTCCGCCGCCACCGCGACGCTCATATTCTCGATCATGCAAGTGGCAAACTCGCTGGTCTTCACCTTGGTGGCGCCTGGCATCAGGCGCTCGAAATCGTAGGTTACTTTTTTCTGTTCGATGGTGCGCTCCAGGCTCTGCTCGATCAGATCGGCGGCTTCGGCCCATCCGAGGAAGCGGAACATCATGACGCCCGAAAGAATTACGGAGCCAGGGTTGATGACGTCCTTGTCGGCGTACTTGGGAGCGGTGCCGTGCGTGGCCTCGAAAATGGCGTAGCCGTCGCCGACGTTTGCCCCGGGAGCAATGCCAAGGCCGCCGACCTGCGCGGCGCAGGCGTCAGAGATGTAGTCGCCATTCAGATTAGGCGTGGCCAGGACGCTGTATTCGTCGGCTCGCGTCACCACCTGCTGAAAAATGGAGTCGGCGATGCGGTCGTTGATCATCAGCTTTTTCTTCCATGCACCCTTGCCGTGCGTGGCGTAGATGGTATCGAGACAGTCCCTCACTTCTTTGTAGATAGTCTGGCGGAACTCCTCCTGGGCGAACTCCAGGCCGGGTTCGACGAGGTTCGCGTTCTCCTCGACCGTGATACCAGGCTTCTTGTCTTTGTTGTCGATGATCCAGCTCTCGCGCTCGGTGACGACTTTGTCGCGGAACTCCTCGGTGGCCAGATCGTATCCCCACTGGCGAAACGCTCCTTCGGTGAACTTCTGAATGTTGCCTTTGTGAACGAGCGTCACCGCTTTGCATTTGTTATCGAGAGCATGCTGGATGGCCATGCGCACCAGGCGCTTGGTACCGGTCACGGAAATCGGCTTGATGCCGACGCCGGAATCGAGGCGGATCTGCTTCTTGCCGCCTTTCAACATGTCTTTGTTGAGGAACGCGATCAGCCGATCGCAATCGGGCGTGCCTTGTTCCCATTCGATGCCGATGTAAACGTCTTCCGTGTTTTCGCGGAAGATGACGATATTCATGCGCTCGGGATGCTTCACGGGAGACGGCACTCCGGCGTAATACTTCACCGGACGTATGCAGCCGTAGAGGTCGAGGGTCTGGCGCAGCGCGACATTGAGGGAGCGGATGCCGCCTCCGACGGGCGTGGTCAGCGGGCCTTTGATGGCGACGCGAAATTTGCGGATGGCGCTGACGGTGTCGTCGGGCAGCCAGTTCTGAAAGCGAGCTTTGGCTTTTTCGCCGGCAAAGACTTCGTACCAGGCCACGGAACGCTTGCCGTTGTATGCCTTTTCGACAGCGGCGTCGAAGACGCGGACGGACGCTTTCCAAATATCGCGGCCGGTGCCGTCTCCTTCAATGAAAGGGATGATCGGGTGATCGGGAACGCGGTACTTGCCGTTGCTGTATTCGATCTTTTGCCCGTGGGATGGGACAGGAACTCCGTTGAACGATGCCATAACACTTGCCTCCAGAAGGCCTTAAAGGAACCGGATCATTATAAATATTGAGAAAAGGGAGAGAAGGCTAGCCATCACAGGGGAATGTGACGACGATCACAATGGTGCGCGGCTGCGCGGAGCTCACTGCCACGCCGCCCACTGCGCTCTGGTCCTCGAAAAGCGCGAGATCTGCGCCCCCTGCGCCTCTACCGCGGGGGCGTATTAGCGTTCGATCTTTACTGATTTGACCACGACATCTTTGTTGGGACGGTCCTGACGGTTCTTGGCGACTTTCGAGATTTTTTCCACGACTTCGTAGCCTTCGACGACCTCGCCGAAAATTGTGTGTTTGCCGGTGAGCCAGTCGGTATTGCCGACGGTGATGAAAAACTGCGACCCGTTGGTGTTGGGACCAGAGTTGGCCATCGCCAGCTTTCCCGCCTTGTCGAAACGATGCGGCGAACCTTTCGTTTCGTCCTCGAACTGGTAGCCGGGACCGCCAAAACCGGTGCCCATCGGGTCGCCGCCCTGAATCATGAAGTCGGGAATCACCCGATGGAAAATAGTCCCGTGGTAAAGGGGATCAGTGGTCTTTTTGCGGGTAGTGGGATGCGTCCACTCGCGCTTGCCTTCGCTCAGTTCGACGAAGTTGGCGACGGTCTTGGGGGCATCCTTTTCAAACAGGCGGCAAACGATGGTGCCCTCGCTAGTTTCGAACACGGCATAGGTTCCGGGTGTGCGGGTCATAGTCTCCTCGAATTCCTAAAATTAATCTTCTTTGCATGGCTTCGCCACGCCAGCCGATGGTTTGGGTCCGATCTAGGGCTTGGCGGTGGAGGCACCAGCGCCATGGATTTCGATGTGCGTGATCTTGACGGGACGGAGTGGGAGGTCATGTGAGTCGCGCGACATACGAGCGATTTGCTTGACGAGTTCGACCGCCGCGTCATCGCATTGGCCGAAAATGGTATAGCCGCCATTGAGGCTGGGTTGGGGAACCTCGGTGATAAAGAACTGCGAGCCATTGGTGTCGGGTCCGGCGTTGGCGTAGGCAAGACGGCCGGGGCGATCAAACTTGACGCTGAGCGAAGTCTCATTCTTGAATTTGTAGCCGGGGTCGCCCGTGCCGTTGCCGGCGGGATCGCCACCCTGAATCATAAAACTGGGGATCACGCGGTGAAAGATGGTGCCGTCATAGAGCGGAACACCGTGCTTCTTTTCGTGCGAAATGGGGCTGGTCCAATCCTTGGTGCCGTCAGCCAGGCCGATGAAATTCTGGACTCCGATGGGGGCAACCTTCGGAAATAGCGCGCAATGGAGGTCGCCGGCCGAGGTGTGAATGATGGCGGTGGGCTCGGCCTGTGCGGCGCCGAACAGGGCGGTGGAGATTATCAGCACAAGCGTGTGGATTAGAGTTCGCATGGAGCCTCCTGTAGTTTCTTTTGGCAATCCTAATTCTACGACAGTCGATCCTAGCTTGTCGGTGGAGCGCCGGACGCCCTCGCCCGGCGAGACGGGCGGGACATCCGTCGCTCCACCGTTCATTTACTTGCTTGCATTTCGTGGCTGACTCGCTCGGCTTCGCGGAAGACGCGGAGCAGGTTGCCGCCCAGAATCTTGCGGATATCGTCAGCGCTGTAACCGCGGTCAAGCAGCGCTTGCGTGATTTTAGGCAGGTCGGCGGCAGAATCGATGCCTTCGGGAGTTGCGCCGCTCACGCCGTCAAAATCTGAGCCCAAGCCGACGTGGTCGACGCCAGCGACTTTGGCGATGTGGTCGATGTGATCGACCAGCGAACTGAGCGGTGGCCGAGGAATTTTCGCAGACCACTCGCGCTCGATGCGGTCGGAATCGAGATAGCTAACGGTTTTCCCGGCGGCCTTGAGTTGGTCGGTGTAGGCCTTGACGGCGGCGTCGCGGTCTTTGGCCTGCGCCTCGGCGGCCTTGCGGTAGTTCTCGTCGATGAAGGCGTTATAGAAATTCACCTGCACGACGCCGCCGTTCTTGGCGACGGCGCGAAGCATGTCGTCGGTCATGTTGCGGGGATGATTGGTAAGGGCGCGCGCGGAAGAGTGCGACGCGATGAGCGGCGCTTTACTGACGGCGATGGCGTCATAGAACGTCTTGTCGGCAACATGAGAAATATCGACCAGCATGCCCAGTCGGTTCATCTCTAGGACGATCTGCTTGCCGCCATCGGTGAGTCCGTTGTGGTGCTCGACTTTGGGATTGTTGATGTCGCCGGAAGAGTCGGCCCACTCGTTGGTGTTCGACCAACTCAGGGTCATGTAGCGAACGCCGAGGCGGTAGAAATCGCGGAGCAGGCGAATGTCGTTTTCGATGGAGTGTCCGCCTTCAATACCCAGAAGTGCGGCGAGCTTGTGCTCGCGGTGGGCGCGCTCAATGTCGTCGACGCTGAAGGCCATCATCATGCGGTCGGGATAACGGGCCGCCTGCTCGTAGACCGAATCGATGAGATCGAGTGTGTGGCGGGCGAAGTGGCCCTGGTTGGTTTCCGGTTCCACCCAGATGGAAAAGAACTCGGCGCCCAGATTGCCGGCCTTGGCCTTGTCGAGGCTGATGTGGCCGGGATCTTTGGGGTCGGTCGATCCGATGTCGTAGTTTTCGTCCAAGAAGCGCTGTGGCGTGTCGGCGTGGGTGTCGATGACGATGGCGGAGTTGTGGATCTCGCGGGCTTTCTCGCTGACGGCGGTCTGTGCATGCACGGGGGCGAAACAGGCGAGCGCGATTGCGACGGCGAATGTGAGCTTGATCATGACGAACAAGAATTCTATACGATGCGGAAAGATTTGCTAATGGAGCGGCGGGCGTCCTCGCCCGTCCTGAGGACGCATCGGGACGGGCGAGACGCCCGTCGCCCCATCGCATCAATCATCCGCGGTCAACGCGGCGAGCGCTAGCTGGACGCACTGCTCAAGCGGTTGATCAGTGGAGATCATGGTTTTGGGATAGGTTATGGGTTCGAAGCGGGCTTTCACTTCGCGGTAGAGCGCGAACGATCGATTATGCGCGGGGTGCGAGGGGTCAGGTTCAAGATCCAGACGCCGCCGAGCGGATTCATCGGAACAGGTGCACTCGATGATCGTCCAGGGCTGAGCGAGTTCTCGGGCGAGCGCCAGAACGCGGTCGATCTGATAGCTACGAGAGAAAGTGCGGCCGTCGAGGAAGATTTTACGAGTGGGAGTCGTTTGCAGCAGGAAGCGGGCAGCTGCGAGCATCACCTCCATCACCAAGTCGTCTTGCTTGACAGAGTATTCGATGTCCGTTGGCGAGAACAGGGCGGCGCGGATCTCGTCTTTGCTAAGGAGCGCGCCTTGCGTGCGGTGTACCAGTTCGCGAGCGAGCGTGCTTTTACCGGTTCCGGGAAGGCCTGCCATGAGAACAATCATGCTGTGGAGAGTGTAGCGGAGAGAGCGTTCAGTTGGAGGCGCTTACCGCAGTGGCAGCGGCGGTGACGGTGCCCGGTTCGGTGGCAGGTTCTTCCACCGGCGGACGCGGGAAAATCGTCTGCGTCTGACGCCAGTCGTCATAGCGGTCAGAGACCATTACGTGGAAGCACCAATGACGGCGCTCTTCTTCGGGTTCGACCAAACCGAGGGCGTTCAGATAGAACAAGTAGTGCTCGACGAACCGAATCTGCTCGTTCGTCATGCCTCGGCGCTGCAGATCGACCGTGATGCCAGCGAGATGAGAAGACGCGGTGTCGCCATCTGCTGGGGCGGCGTTGCGATTGCGACGGCGAAGCTTCTTCTGCACCTTGACGGTACGGACGGCGGAGTTTACCTGGATTTGTGCGTGGAACTGGCGGTAATAAACCTCGGAAAGATCCTGCACGAAATCACGGGTCCACGGACGACAAAAACGGCGTGAAGGATCAAGACTGGGCTCAATCTTCAGAGATTCGCTTGCTTCGATGGGCACCAGCGCGCCTGAGGCCTTCAGCGCTTCCAGTTCAGCGTCGTCCTGAATGCGTGCCAGATCGAGGCGGTCGATTTCTTCGTTTTGCCGGAGCAGGGAATCGTGCGTCGGGCGGAACAAGGGGTTCCAGAGTATGCCAAGATGTCTGCGGACGCGCAGGAGACGGCGGTGGCGATGAGGGGCGACACGGTGCAGGGCAAAAGCGGTTCCCGGCGAGGCGACCGTAACGAAGATCGCGAGCGTGATCAGCGCAGTCAGCAGCGCCAGCGGCAGCGGTTTGCGGATTTTCAGGCTTCGCGTTGTGTGTCTCCGCATCATTGTAATCCGAGAGTCATTGCCTCCGTTGGAGCGCTCCCCGATCTGTGGAAAACCTCGATTCTCCCAGAGGAGTTGCAATTGTAAACCACAGGTCAACAATCTTGTGAAGCAATTCGGCCTAAGCCCTATTACTTAGTGAAGTTGCGGGTGGTTACCAGACCGCAATTCGATGATTCCTGGAGCCAATACTAAGAAAAGGCACCGTTTGGGAAATTGCAAGGTTTGGCCCCTGGAATGCCCGCTGTCACAGCCCCCTGACCTGGAGGGCCTACGATGTCCCGTAAAGACGCGGCTGGCCGCGTCTCAGAAGTCGGAGCAAGCCCCGTCTCTACTTGCGCAGCAGGTCGGTGAGCGCTTGAATCATGACCTGGCCACCGACTTCGGCAATCGACGTGGTCAGGGGAATACTCTTCGGGCAAATCTCGACACAGTTTTGAGCGTAGCCACATTCCTGGATGCCGCCGTCGCCCATGAGTGCCGACAACCGCTCGTGCTTCAAAGCCTGGCCAGTGGGATGCGTGTTGAACAGCCGCACTTGCGAGATGGTGGCCGCGCCGACGAATCCTGTGTGCTCGTTGAACTGAGGACAAGCTTCCATGCAGCAGCAACACGAGATACAGTTCGATAGCGGATAGGCCTTTTCCTGGTCCTGCATGGTCATCCGCGGCCCCGGACCGAGGTCGTAGGTGCCATCGACCGGTATCCAGGCTTTGACTTTCATCAAATTCTCGAAGAGCACGCTGCGATCGACCGCGAGATCGCGCACGATCGGAAATTTCGTCAACGGCTCGAGTTTGATCGGCTGATCGAGGTGGTCGAGCAGGGTGGAGCAGGCCATGCGGGCGCGCCCATTGATCAGCATGGCGCAGGAGCCGCAGATCTCTTCGAGACAATTCGAATCGTAGGTGATGGGCGTCGTCTGCTTGCCGTCGCGAGTGACGGGGTTGGCCGCGATCTCCATCAGCGCCGAAATGACGTTCATGTTCGGCTTGTAGGGAATCTCGAACTCTTCCCACGAGGGCTTAGCGTCGGGGGTGAGTTGGCGTTTGATCTTGATGATTACGGCTTTATTGTTTGCCATTTATGCTCTTAGCCTTCAGTTCGTTGCTTCAACGCGCGATTGAGCCATAGAAGTAGCGCGAAGGCCCAGACCGGCATGAGGAACCATCCAAGGTCATTGTGGTGAACAATCATCCGAACAGCAGTAGCGATCCAAATGACTGCGACTAGAATCCACAGCGCAAGATACTTTCGAGAATACGAATGACCGCTACTTAACGACTCGAACATATTGACAATCTCAGTACTTCCTCGGCCGCGGCGGAATCAGCGCCGCATCCACCGGCTCGAACTCAAACTTCGGCTCGTCCAAATCGGGCGCGAAGACTGCTTTCGTGGTCTTCATCCAGTTCTTGTCGTCGCGCTCGGGAAAATCGGGCTTATAGTGCGAGCCGCGAGACTCGTCGCGCATGGCCGCTCCCTGCGCGATTACGCGCGACAACTGCAGCATGTTGTAGAGCTGGCGCGTGAAAGCGATCGTGGTGTTGGCCCACTGCGCGCGATCGCTCAGGTTGATCTTCTGGAAGCGTTGCAGTAGTTCCACTACTTTGGTGTCCGCTGCCTCACACTTCTTGTTGTAGCGGATGACCGTGCAGTTCGCGGTCATGGTTTCTCCGAGTTCGCGCCAGAGCAGAAACGGATTTTCGTTGCCGGCGGCTTTCATCAGTCCGGCGTTGATTTCCTGCTGCCGTTTACGCTCTGCCTCAAAATGTCCGTTGCTGGGCGCGGCTTGCAGGCCCGTTGCGTACTGCACGGCATTCGGGCCCGAGACAAAGCCTGCGTAGATACACGACAGCAGCGAGTTCGCGCCCAGCCGGTTGGCGCCATGGTATTGGTAGTCGGCCTCGCCGGCGGCGTAGATGCCGGGGATGTTCGTCTGCTGCTTGTAATCCACCCACAGGCCGCCCATGGTGTAGTGCATGCCGGGAAAAATCTTCATGGGCGTGACGCGCGGATCGTCGCCGACAAACTTCTCGTAGATTTCGAGGATGCCTTCCAGCTTGCGGTCGAGAGTCTTGGCGTCGATGTGGGTGAGGTCGAGGTACACCATCGGCTTGCCGTCGATGCCGAGGTTGAGCTCGAACACCACTTTGAATATTGCGCGCGTGGCCACGTCGCGCGGAACGAGGTTGCCGTATTTCGGATACCACTCTTCGAGGAAGTACCAGCGCTCTTTTTCCGGGATCGACTTGGCATCGCGCTTGTCGCCCTGAGTTTTGGGAACCCACACGCGTCCGCCTTCGCCGCGCGCCGATTCCGACATGAGGCGCAGCTTGTCTTCGCCGGGGATACAGGTGGGATGCACCTGGATGAGCTCGCCGTTCGCGTAGTAGCAGCCCTGCTGATAAAGCGCGGACTGCGCCGATCCCGTGCACACAACCGAGTTGGTGGACTTGCCGAAGATGGCGCCATTGCCACCGGTCGCAATGATGATGGCGGCGGCCGGGAAGGTGCGGATTTCCATGGTGCGCAGATCCATCGCACAGATGCCCCGGCAAACGCGGTTGCCGTCAAGCACCGCCGAGAGAAATTCCCAGTGCTCGTACTTTTTCACCTTGCCTTCGGACTCGTAGCGGCGNNCGGACCTGCTCGTCGAGCGCGTAAAGAAGTTGCTGGCCGGTGGTTGCTCCGGCGAACGCGGTGCGGTTGTAGAGCGTGCCTCCGAAGCGGCGGAAATCGAGCAGACCTTCGGGAGTGCGATTGAAGGGAACGCCCATGCGGTCGAGCAGATCGATGATGCCGGGAGCGGCCTCGCACATGGCCTTGACCGGCGGCTGGTTGGCGAGGAAGTCGCCACCGTAAATGGTATCGTCGAAATGGATCCAGGTGGAATCGCCTTCGCCCTTCAGGTTCTTGGCAGCGTTGATGCCACCCTGCGCGCACACCGAATGCGAGCGCTTTACAGGGACGATGGAGAACAGGTCAACCTCTCCGCCCATCTCAGCGATCTTTATGACGGCGGCGAGACCTGCCAGGCCTCCGCCCACTACGATGATTTTCGGAGCTGCCATACTGTATGAATCCGATCTGCCGGGCCGGGCCCGGGCCTGCTCGTACAACCTCTTGCAATCTCTCGTACAATCTCTATCGCATTACGAGACTTTCCGAAGTATTGGTGTCTAAAGGCTGGTTCGGCGCCGCCAGGAATCCGTACATGCTGCCCGCCCCGATTGCAATAAGCACGAGAGCGAGCGCGAGGCAGACATAGCCAAAGCCGCGCCGCGCCGCTTCCCCGGTCGTAATCCCCCACTTCGCGGCGAACAGCCACAGGCCGTAGCTGAAATGCCAGCAAGCGGCGATGATGCCGATGGCGTAGAAGGCGATCATCCAAGGGTTTTGAAACTCTGCCTGGACCTTAGCGAAGGACTGCATAGGATGTGTCGGCAGGTGCACGCCGGTGAAGCGCAGGAAGTACGTGTGCTGCGCTATAAAAATGAGCGAGATGATGCCGGTCCAACGATGTGTGGTGTAGAGCCAATTGCCCGTCCACGGGTAATTGGCGACGTTGGTCTCGCCTTGATACCAGATCCAAAGGCCGTAGAGGCCGTGGTAGGCAATCGGAATCCAGATAAAGAACAGCTCCAGCAGAAAAACGAAAGGCAGGCTGTTCAAAAACTCGACTTGCTTGCCGTAGGCCGCGGGGCCTTTGAAGGCTTCGGCGTTCGAGATGAAGTGTTCGAAAAGGAAGGCTCCGATGGGTACGACGCCGCTGAGGGAATGCAGACGGCGCAGCAGGAACGAGGTACCCTCGCCAGCGCGCAGTGGAGCGACGCCGGGCTTGATCATGGGAGCGACGGGATTGGCAGTTGACGCCACGATGACGGCTCCTTACGTGGTCCAGTGTACAAACCCGCTATTATCGTTTTGCGGGGGACGAGAAGTCAAGGAAAGATCGGTTTTGTTCGTGGAGCGCCGAGTGTCCACGCGCGCCACGACGCCATCGATGCAAGACTGTAGGACGGGCGAGGACGCCCGTCGCTCCATCGTTGCTAGGCTTCTCGATGCCACTCCAGAAATGCGCGAAAAGCTGCGCCACGATGGCTGTACTGCGCTTTTTCGGCTGCGCTCAGCTCGGCAAAGGTCTTGCCGATTTGCGGGAAGTAGAACAGTGGATCATATCCGAATCCATGCTGGCCCCGGGGCGCGTCCAGGATGATGCCCTCGGCGGCGCCGCGGAAGGTGTGCAGCGTGTGACCGTCACGGGCGACGGCCATCACACAAATAAAACGCGCGGTGCGCTTTTGTTCTGAAACCCCTTTCAGTTCGCGCAGCACGCGCGCGTTGTTGGCTGCGTCATCCGTGTTGCACTCTGCATTGTGTGGTTCGTCGGCGGCGTAGCGGGCAGAATGAACCCCGGGAGCGCCGCCAAGGGCGTCAATCTCCAGGCCGGAGTCGTCGGCTAGAACCAGTTCGCCAGACACGGCCAGACTATAGGATTCTGCTTTCTTGCGTGCGTTCTCCTCGAAGGTAGCTCCGTCCTCGACCACTTCGGGCAAAGAAGAAAAGTGCGGGATGTTTGCGATCGTGATGCCGTAGGGTGCGGCAGCTCCGGCGAAATCGCGGAGCTTGCCGGGATTTGAGGTTGCTAACAGTGCTTGAAGTTGCATCTTGTGGTCTCGAAAGGTTTTCCCCGTGATCCTCTGCGTTCCCTGTGGTTCAAAAAAAGCCGCTCCCTAGAGGAGATCACATCCGCTGCCGTGGTCGCGTCTTGATCCACGCGGCAATCAGCAGCCCGACGGTAATCAGCGAGAGGGTGTTTCCGACAAAACGATCCATCGTCCGGCGGAAATGAATGCGTACATCGCTGTCTCCGGCGGCAATGGGAATGACGATGAGGCCGGTGACATCGGTCTTCTTTGTTGCCGTAGGCTTGCCGTTCAAGACGACCTCCCATGCCGGGTAGCTGAAAAGGCGCACGATTATATTTTGCGGTGCGGCGGCGTGGAGCGTGAAGTGCTTTTCCGTCGGCTCCCACTCCAGCATTTCGCTTTGAAGCGCTGCCCCCCGGTCGTCGCTGACGCGCGGCAGACTTCTGTTCAGTTCGTAGGCGTCGTCTCCGGCCGGGACGTATTCGTCGGTGCCCTCATAGCCGTTGCCGTCCGCGACGGCTTCGCTCATCTGGCGGATATCGGCGGCCTTCTCCCACCAAGGTGGCTGGAAACGATAGCCGGCGACGATAACCGTGGCCAACAGAACGGCAGACGCCAGGAAGCGCGAAGTCCAGGTCCAACGCTTGGCGGCCATTGCCAGAAGCATTGCCAAAGCGGCGTTCATCGGCAGCAGCCAGCGGAAGGGAAGTTGCACGAAGCGGAGCTTGGGCAAGTACTGCCAGAACAAATTGCTCACCGAAAGCAGCAGGACCGCGCTGAAGACACCCAACGCGGAAAGCAGCATCCACGGACTTTGGTCAACGGTTACCGCACTGCCCGCGACTGGACTGTCGAGAGCCTGCCCTGAGCTTGCCGAAGGGTTGGCTGCCCCTACGCGTTTCACCCGCCAGCGGCGCGAAACCCAGATGGCGAAACCGAGGACGCCGATTTCGACCACCGCTACGGTCGAAACCAGAAAGTTGAAGCGGTTGTGATCGGGATCAGGGAGGGTGGTGAAAAGAAAATTGTCCTGCGGCCGGACTCCCGGTGACAGCACCTCTCTGATGTTGATCCATCCTTGTTCGTAAATTGCCGGTAGCAGATAAAACGAGGCCAGACCGACTCCCAGCAGCATCGCGAGCGCCGTCCGGAATAAGGTCCGAACAAGGGGATGCCAGACCTGTGGACCCCAGACCGATGATCGTTTGTGGGCGTGTTCACTCGCGGCCCCAGTCACAAAGAAGACCAACGCCAGCCCACCCGTCGCGTAATGCATCATCACGGCCGCCGGTACGTTCGTGAGCCAGGCCGCGGCCAGCGTGAGACTCAACCCCAGCGTCGGGCGAAAGCCAGGCGCGGATTCCCGCGAAAAGAGCCGTAGAAGACAGAGCAGCAGAAGCGGTAGTAGCGCCGACGCCAGCAGTTCGGCGTATGCGCTCCGCCAGTAGACGATAAGCAAGTGGTAGGGATTCAGCGCATAGAACACGGCCGCAAACAAAGCGTCCGCGACCGGGAGCCACTCGCGGGCGAGCCGGTACATGGCCCCTCCGGCAAGCATGAGCGCAATCCAGCAATACGCGCCTGGCACCATGGTCCAGGGCAGAGCGGCACCGAGCACGGCGCCCAGAGTCCAGGAAGCCGGAGGATAAAACAGGAAGCGAGCCTCGCCGTATCCCCAGTACGCCAGCTCCGCCCAGCGCGGATATGCGATGCCGTGCTTCCATTGGCCGAGCACTTCCATCCACGAAAACAGGTGGAACTCGAAATCATGCCCGGAAGGACTGCCCCACCAGAAAAACGGAGCGATGGCCACCAGACAGCAGCCAGCGAGCACGAACGCACGCGAGATCGGACTTCTGAGCAATTTACCCTAACCTCAAACTGACGGGCGGCGAAAAAAGTGAAACGGTTTGATACCAAGTCCCGAAACTGCATCTGACACGCCGTAGAGACGCGGCTTGCCGCGTCTCCAGCGTCCCCGGAGACGGGTCAGACCCGTCTCTACAGGTAGAGCAATTCTATTGCATCAGAAAAATTCTCGAAAAATTAACCGGATCGAAACCATGTAGGAGCCTGTGTCGAGGTAATCTGCGATGAATGATGTGGCACAGACCACCGGGGACTCGGCCGACACTAAGCGGGACAGTCAGCCAGGTTCCCGGCTTTTTCTGGGATCGTTTTCTTCTGGGATCGTGTCAGCTGGGATCAGGGGGCTATTAGGCGAACGCTTACCGGCTGCCTTCTACTGGCGGACGTTTACTGATTGACGCTCGCCGGAGTTCGCTGTTGGTGCAGTTCGGCGAGAAACGCTTCTTCCTCCAGCGCACTGCCGCTCCGCAGCAATTCCAGGAGAGGATCCTCCCCGTCGGTTGTGGCGCTGCCGGTTTGGCCTGGGTCTTGGCTCAAATCGACCGTGCTGGCGACGAGAGCGCGAGGAGAAGTTTCCAGTTGCGGAGTGGCGCCGGGCTGGCCGGTGAGGAACTCGATGAACTCGCCGACGCTTTTGCGCTGCTCCTCCGTACGGGCGGGGAATTCAATGCCCATGCCATGTCCGGGATGCATGACCCGGACCAACCCTTCGGTGTGAATCTCCAGCCCGGCGGCGCGCAAGCACAGATCGACGGCCGAGGACTGAGGGAAGGGAGATTCGGTCTGCACGTAGCAGCCGCCGAGACTAAGATCCGTCAGTTTGCATTGCGTGACCGCGCCGGGTTCTTCCGGCAAGGCATCGTGCGAACGGGCAGCCAGCCACTGGCTCAGTTCCTTGCGCTTCTCAGCGTTCATGTCGAGAAAGCGCAGGCCGGTTTGACCGTTGTCGCTGCTCCAGGCAACTTCCGCGTCACCTGCAATGCCAGCGCCCCCGTCGGGCAGCTCGAAGGAGACGTGAACCAGCGCCGCGGACGGAAGTGGTTTGGCCGCCAGCACATCCATGCCGCCGGTGCTCAGGTCGAGCAGAATGCCTTCAACCGTGTTGCTCTCGTCGATACGAATCGAAACCGCCGCCTGGACGGCGACCCGCAATGCTTGCCGCCTTTCGCGCTTCAGCAGCGCCGTGGCAGCGCGTAAGGTGTTTTGAGCCTGCTCGAAGGTGACCGGCTTGGAGAGGATGAAATGAGCTCCCGCGCCGAGGATCGAGCGGATCTGCGAAACCTCGTTGAGCAAGGCAACGGTGACGGGCGGATTGCGGTCGGGTCCACCCAGGCGTCGGCAAGCCTCCAGTAATAGAGAGGCCGTCTCGGGATCGTCGAAGTCGACGATCACCTGATCGAAGCGCTCCTCCGCCAGTCGTGTCGCGGCGACATCGGCCGCGTTCGACCGATCCACCGCAACCCCGAACTGCGCCAGGGCCTGAATCAGCGTTTCCGCAGTCAGGTCATCCTTCGACACCAATAGTGCCTGCAATATCATCGAACCGAGCCTCCGCCTCGCGCTGTACCTCTACGGCCAGGCCTCTACGGCCAGCGCGGAGTTACGCTACGCCCTGCTTTGGACGCGGCAGGCGAGGATTGAGCGCTGGCCTTGGCAGCCATCGCGTTGGAGTTTTCATCGTCCACTTCTGTCAGGACTGCGCTATCGTCCTCGTTGTCATTTTCGGCAAGCAAGGGCGCGACTTCCCGCAACTTCTCGGCAGCCTGCTGCAGCATCTCGATCTGCTTGCCCAGCTGTGTGTACTGCGCCTGCTTGCGGCGCAAAACCTCATGGATATCCTTCATACAACCCCCTGCGCCTGACTCTAAGTTTGGACAGAGGCAAGGTCACGCAAAATCCACCGTGGGCCGTTACCGCAGTAATCGAACCAAAGGTCGTATGAGGACGTAAGCGGGCCTAAAACCGGCTCTCCGATCAGGCTCGGCTAAGGACACGATGCAGTGCGGACGGTACCGAGGAGGGGCTAGTTCGACGCGAGAATCGAACCTCTTCCTGTTCCTGCAAAAGCCATTAAGTTGATCAAGCAGCTTGCGCTCAAAATCAAAAACCCCGCCGTGCGGCGGGGCCATGAGGTGAGTGTTCTGACGGACAACAAATCTGGTTATGTCCCGATCCTCTTGCGACGGAATATTCCAGCGATGCCCACAAGCCCGGTTCCGAGAAGACCCAAAGTTCCGGGTTCCGGGACAGTGACGGTGGAGCTGCCCATGCGGATGTGCCCGATACCCTGGGTGAGCTGTCCGTTAACAGTGTAGATGTTCTGGGTCGTAACTCCCTTTACAAAACGACCGTTCCACAGCTCGCCGTAAATATCGCCGCTGAGAACGTAGGTCAGGTTCTTTTTGCCAGGCGCGCTAGTCAGAGTCCAATCGATCGGACCGACGAACCAGCCGGTGAAGAGCGCTACCGGACTTGTTTTTGATCCCGTTAAATTTTTTGCCCACTTGCCGATGCCCATCACGTCAAATGAAGTGCCGTCCGCCGCAGTGGTCGTGCCCCCGGCAAAAGTTCCGCCATACCGGAGTGTGCCGGTGGCCAGAGCACCGGTCGTGAAGCTCAACGTACCGAGAGAGTGTCCGGGAGCGGCTGAAGCGGTGCCCCAGGTCAACAGTTGCGATCCAATCGAAGAGATGCCCGTGTTCGAAATGTTAATCGAACCAAACTGGTTCGTGAAAGTAATTGTGTCCGCCCAAGCGGCAAGCGGCAACACCAAGGCCAGCAGTGCCAGAACCAACACTCGCCTCATATTTCTTCCCTCCGTTTTTCTGTTTTTCCCGAGATTCACCTTGAAAGATTAGGGTTCAAGGCGCAGGTCGCCTGGTTCTTACACTGCACTTGTCATTCCACGACTGTGGAAATTTTGTTCTTGTTACCTATCAACAACTTACACTCGTTCTCCCCTGCCGACTTCACCACTAGGACTGCAATCTCCTGCATACTTAGCAACCTTTGCTATCCAACCGACGGCTACCAATGCTACCACGGACACGGAGTTTAGGGAGTGGCCCGGTGGTGCTATTTAGGCGCTCAACAGTGGCATTCTGCTCCCCGGACTGTTCCCATATCTTTCGGGTTGAGCAGTTCTGGGGGAGGGCTGTTCGGGCGTCCCGCGATTCTTTGAATCCGGGGCGCTTCTTATTTGCGGCTGCCAGGATTACCTGCCAGGGTCGTCCGAGAGCATCGGTATTTCTGCACTTTTGCCCGATGACAAACTGCGGTAGGCGGCGTCCAGAATGAGCTGGTTCTGCCAGCCTTGCCGGCCAGGCGCAGGAAACACTTCCCGGCCTTCGACGGCGGCAGCGAAACTGTCTGCCTGTCTCGCATAAGCAAGCTGGTTGGAGACGGTTTCTTCGGCGGCGCGTTGTCCGTCGCGCCACAGTTCCAAGTCAATCGGCCGTTCGACACTCAGTGCATCATTGGCCCGCAGAGTACCGGCGTCACCCACAATCTCCAACGGCGTGCGATAGTGAGCACGAGTTGAAACCAGCACCGTGGCCAGCGTGCCCCGCTGAAACTCCAGCGTCAGGACGGCCGCCGCTTCCACGTCGCCCGACTTTTCGTCTGGGCGACCGAGGGCGCTCACCAGCCGTGGTTCATCCTGCAGGATGTAACGCAAGGCGTCGATGCAATGGACGCCCACGTCGGCGATGGGGCCGCCTCCCGCTATCGAGCGGTTGTAGAGCCAGGTGCGAGCATGGCCTGCCCCAGAATACGAGAACTCCGCCCGGGCAAAGATCGGCCGCCCAATGTCACCAGCGTCCACGCGTTCGCGAAATCTCGCCGTGCTTTCCGCAAAGCGAAAGATCTGGGCGACGCCGAGAAGAACGCCGGCGCCGCGCGCCGCGTCAACCATCCGGCGGCATTCTTCCGCATTCATGCCCATCGGTTTCTCGCACAACACCGGTTTGCCCGCAGCAACCGCGGTGAGGACATCCTGCAGGTGGCAAACATTGGGAGTGGCGACCAGCACGGCGTCGACTTCGGGGCAGCGGCAAAGTTCTTCGGTGGAGGCGAAAACATGCGGGATCGCGTATTGTGCGGCGGCCTCGCGTGCCTTGTGCGAGTCTCGGCGCGATAGAGCGACCACTTTGCAATTCTGAGCCAGCGCGAAGCCCGGCATCAGGCGCCGCACGGCGTGCAATCCGAAACCCGCGATACCAAAGCGAATCATGCGAGTCTCATCGGCTTCTTTAAACCGTCTTCTCGAAACGGCCTTCTCTCAACGTCTACGTGTACGGATAGAAGACGAAGAACAGCAGCGACAAGGCGGTCAACGCCCAGAGCGCCGGACGAACATCCCGCAAGCGCCCCGAAACCAATTTGCAGAAAGGATACAAGACAAAGCCCGCCGTCATGCCAATGCCCACGTTGTAAGTGAACGCCATCAGCACGATGACTCCGAAAGCTGGAACCAATTCGGTGAGGTCGTCAAAAGGAATACGCGTGATCGGAGTCAGCATCAGCAATCCAACGAAGATCAGCGCCGGTCCGTATGCCTGGGGCGGGATAGAGGAAATGAATGGCGCGAAGAATAATGTTCCGACAAAGCACAGCGCCGTGATGACCGAGGTCAGGCCGGTTCGGCCACCGGCTTCCACTCCGGTGGCGGACTCGATAAAGGCGCCGGATGTGGTGGTCCCAATCACGGCGGCGAAGGTTGTGGCGAGCGCGTCGGCCATCATCGGGCGCTCAATCTGCGGCAGGTTACCGTTCTTGTCGAGGAAACCCGCGCGCGCCGACACACCGATAAGCGTGCCCATGGTGTCCACAAAAGCTATAACAAAAATCGTCAGGACGACAGGAAAAAATCCCCAGGTGAATATTGTGTGCAGATCGAACTGGAAAAAGACGGGCCGCAGGCTCGGCGGAAGGCTGATCCAACCTGTCGGCGCGGGAGCGACCCGAGTCACAAAGCTGAGCAGAGCGGTGGCGAGAACTCCGCTAAGAATCGCGGCCGGGAAACGGCGAATGGTGAGCACCGTCATCAGCAGGAAACCAAAGATGGAAAGCCCGACCGAGAGCGACGTCAGATGGCCCGGCTGAACCGGCGCGCCAGGTGAACCCATGGTGACAATGCCAGTCTGATTCAGCCCGATGAAGGTGAGGAACAATCCGATGCCGACGGCGTAGCTGTAACGGAGCGTGGTGGGAATGGCGTCGACCATCCACTGGCGGAGGCGGAACAGAGTCATCAGAATAAAAAGAATTCCGGCCAGAAACACCGCGCCCAGCGCGCTTTGCCAGGTGTAGCCAAGCACATGTACCACCGTGAACGCGATGAAAGCGTTTTCGCCCATATACGGACCGATGGCGAAAGGNNGTCAGTCCGGCGACAATTTCGCGGCGGACGGTCGTCTGGCGATGAGAAAGTTCAAAGAACTGATCGAGCCAACGGTTCAATTTGCCCTCGGGGGAAACTCAGAATTGTACATTCGTCGCCGCTAGAAGGACGAATCGAGCCGGGACTTCGAGCGCGCCCCGAGCGATCAGCGCTTACCCAATTCGGCAAGCAGCGTGGGATCGATATTCCCGCCGCTGATCACGGCGACGTTGATCGCCGTCTTCGGCAACTCGTCGGCGTGGAAAAGAAATGCGGCCACGGCGACGGCGCCGCTCGGTTCGGCCAGCGTTTTCGCATTCGCACTCAGAGCGCGCATGGCCTCGCGGATCTCGTCTTCCGTGACGCTGACGATGTCGTCGACATAGGCGCGGATGTGTTCGAAATTGATGGCGCCGATGCTCTGCGTGCGAAGGCCGTCGGCCAGCGTCTGCGAGACTTGCTCCGCCGAGGCGGAGACGATCCGTCCGGCGCGCAGGCTGGCTCGCGCATCGGAGGCAAGTTCAGGCTCAACGCCAATCACCTTCACCCGGGGTTGGACAAGCCGGGGTTGGACAAGCTTGGGTTGGACAAGCAGGGATTGGCCAAGGCTGGGTCCAGGCTGGAGGCGACTAGGTTCGGCTTTGCTGAGCTTGATGGCGGCCGAGACGCCGCTGATCAACCCGCCGCCGCCGACCGGGACCAGCACGGTTTCAACGTTCGGCAGGTCTTCGAGAATTTCGAGGCCGACCGTGCCCTGGCCGGCGATGATCTTTTCGTCATTGTAGGGCGGCACGATCGCGTAGCCGTACTCGGTGGCCAGTTCTTCGGCGCGCAGGCGGCGTTCTTCGCTGCTCGGGCCGACGACGACGATCTCCGCTCCAAGCGCGGCGGTAGCTTCAAGCTTGTTCTTCGGAGCATTGCCAGGCATGACGATGATCGCCTTCACGCCCAGCGCCCGCGCCGCGTAGGCCACGCCTTGCGCGTGATTGCCGCTCGAATAGGAAATGACTCCGCGGCGGCGCTCTTCGTTAGTGAGAGAGGCGACTTTGTTGTAGGCGCCGCGCAGTTTGAAAGCGCCGATGGGCTGCAGGTTTTCGAGCTTAAGGAAGAGCTTGCGTTGATCCCCCACACCCGTCCATTCGAACAGGGGGGTGCGGACGGCGATGCCCCGGAGAAGCGCGCGGGCTTGCTGAATGTCAGCTAGGGTTACGATGCAGAGTCTCTCCTCGGCGTCTCGGCGGTGAAAGAATTCTCAGATCTCCAATATCACCGGCATAATCAGCGGCCGCCGCTGCGTCTGCCGCGAGATGTAGCGCTTCAGGTCGGTGCGGATTTTCTCTTTGATCACTCCGTAGTCCGCTTTCTCTTCGGCGCTGGAGGCATCGAGCGTTTCCATGACAATCTCGCGGGCGCGCTCGATCACGCCGTTTTCGCCGGGTGCAAATCCGCGGGTCACTATCTCGGGCGAAGTTTCGACGCGTCCGGTGAGCTTGTTGATGGCGATGATCGGCATCACGAATCCGTCTTCGCTGAGATGCCGGCGGTCTTTAATCACGATGTCTTCGACCACGTCGGTGCGCGAGCCGGAATCGATGCAGACGCGACCCACGTTGATCCGTCCCGCCTTGCGCGCGCCCAGTTCATCGATTTCGAGGACGTCTCCACTCTCGACCAGCAGCACACTTCCGACCGAGCCGTGCATGGACGCGGCCAGTTCGGCATGCAACTTGAGCTGCCGGTATTCGCCGTGGATCGGCACAAAATACTTGGGCCGCACCAGGTTGATGATGAGCTTCAATTCTTCCTGGCTGGCGTGTCCGCTGACGTGGATCGGCGGGTAAGAGCCGTCGTCATAGATGAC
>PLHP01000328.1 GCA_003138955.1 Acidobacteriaceae bacterium
ATGAAATCCAGGCTGCGGAAAGACTCGTCGGCCTCATAGATTCTTTGCAGCAGGTCCAGCATCTCCAGGCTGAAGTCGATGATGAAGGTGTAGAGCAGATAGCGCGCGATTGTGTCCAGGCAGCGCATGTCGATTTCGCGCCCGCGCAATCGCGAAGAGAACATGTAAATCAACATGACCGCGGCAATGCCCGACACCATTGCCGAGAACACGAACACAATCGGCATCAGCGGCGACGACCACCAGGGGTTTGCCTTGACCGACCCGAAAATGAAGCCGACATATCCGTGCAGAAGAAACGCGGAGGGAATTCCAATCAGCGTGATGAAGTACCCGAGTCGCTCATCGATATGCAGCGAGCGTTCACTGATATTGCTGGAGCCCAGAGTCAGGACGCGATAGACCAGACGCTTCCAGCCCTTCTCTTTCTGGGACATCACCACAATGTCGCGCCGGTAGTCCAACCATATCTCCAACAGCAGCACCGCCATCAGGTACCAGAGATAAACAAAGCCGAACATGGCCATGGCGGAGGAACCGTGCGGCGTCAGATACATTTCCAAGGAACGTTCCGGATGTCCGAGGTGCAACTGCAGCGGCAGGGGGGCAACCAGCAAAAAAGCGAGTGCGGTGAGCAGGGCCAGCCGATACGTCGGCTTCACTGCCTGCACCTGGAACACGCGTTCGAGCGAGGCCAGAATGAACGCACCCGCCACCAGTCCCGTGATGAACGGATAAAGAACGATCAGGATGCTCCATTGGAGCTCCACTTCGTTCGGGTACATAAAGCCTTCGACGGGTATTTGCACGGGCCTCCTTATCGCACCGAACCGTCCATGCCGTTGTAAAAAACCTTCGCCCCGGTCGCCATGTAAGGTTTTAGAACCTGAATCGAGTGCGTCCTCAAAAACTCATGAATCGGATCTTTAGGATCCTTCAAGTCGGCCAACTGGCGCGCGCCCGTGGGGCAGACCTCGCAGCACGCGGTGGTCAGTCCCTTGGTGATCCGGTGATAGCACAGCGAGCACTTCTCCGCCGTTTTGGTCTTGGGATTGAGGGAGCGGCAGCCGTAGGGGCAAGCCTGGATGCAATAGCGGCAGCCCAGGCAGTAAGTCTTGTCCACCAGCACAACTCCATCCGGCGTTATGAAGGTTGCGCCTACCGGACAAACCTGCGTGCAGGGAGACTCCACACAGTGATTGCACAACTTGGGCACGAAGAAGTTCTTGCCGCCTTCGGCAGCCTCGTGCAGGTAGCCGTGCTTGCCGCCATCGGGTGATTCCACCTCTGGTCTTTCGATGTGCCAGTCGGTCACATGGTAGCGCTCCACCCAGGTGCGGTAGTAACCGTCCGGAACATCATTTTCCTCCGCACAGGCGCGGACACAAGTGCCACAACCGATGCACTTGGTGATGTCCAGCAACATGCCCCACCAGTGATCCGTGAGCTTGTAGTTGGGCGAGGCCTCGGGCGTTCCGGCGAGAACGTACTTCCAGGCAACCGCGGCGGCAGGCAGCAGCACCAGCAATCGACGGCGAGTGATGTCCATTATTTCTTCACCTCCGTCTCAGTCTCAATTTTCGGGCGGTGCGGTTTATGGCAACTGTCACAGGCCAGCCCTCCGGCGTGGTCTGCCGTAACCACCTGAGGAAATCCGCTTGGTTTGGCGCTGTTGGCCTCATGACAACGGGCGCACACCACCGCCGTATCCAGCTTTTTGGGTTGAACCGACCCGGGATCCTCTGCGTGCTTGGCCTGGGCTCCATGGCAGGCCTCGCAAGCCACCACTACATGTTTGCCTTGCTTCTTCACATCCACCACGTCGGTGTGACAGGCCTCGCAAGTTTGGTGGCCGGCAAAGGCAACCGGCCGGGCGGCTGTCTCGCCGATGGCGGCACCGCGGTAGTGCCCGTACTCCCCAAAACTGCGAGGCACGAGCGCGGTTCGCAAGACCACAAATGCGATCACAGCAATTACCATGACGGCCGCGAGCCGGATAAGGTGTTCTGTGTCTTTGAATCTCTTCATGAGTGGACTAGTTCTTCGCTATTCGCATCAATAACGATTGCCTCGGCGCCGAGCTGCCGGGGCATTTTCATGCCAGGTCGAATCTTGTGATTATCACTAGGATGTCTAGCGGGGACGATGATTAAAGTCACAGGATACTGTGATTCTGGTCACGACACGCAGTGAGCACTCGCGGCGTCGGGCGCTCATCTCGTTGTGCACACGGTCATGCACGCAGTCATGCGCACGCGCACGCCGGAGTTACATTTCTTAATTAGCCTGATAGGGTGACAACGACTTTCAATCGGCGGGAAACGCAATCACCCGCCCGTCACCGGCCGCTGCTTGTGCGATCGCCACGACCGGCTCCGCCTGCGGCACTGGGATGGCGGGAATCCTCGCCGGTCTACCGCGCCAGGCGCCGGCCTTGAACCCCTCCCTTACCAGCTTGAAGATGGTTCGCCGATTTTGCGCAATCACCTTGAACCATGCCATTTTCCCCATCATGGGGAAATAGATGCCGCGGAAACAGAGCCGCGCCAGGAAGATGTTGACGCGATAGCCCAGGGGTTGGTCGGCCAGCGATTCGACCGCCTGCGCCAGCGCGGCCGGACTATACGCCTCGTCCCACCCATGATTCACTTCGGCATGAGCTTCTTCAATGCTCATCTTCAACGGCGTGTGCGCCATCGCAAACGGAATGAACTCCTGCCAGTGCTTGGGCCGCGTCAGCCGTCCGGCTTTCTCCAGCCGCTTGTAGAGCGGCGTTGCGGGCAGAGGAGTCAGCAGACCAAAGATCGGCAGACCCGGAGGCCAGGTGCGAACTTGTGCGAGAGTCCGCTCGGCCACTCCGGTCGTGTCATTGTCCATGCCAAAAATAAACGACGTAATGGCGTACACATTGCGTTGCGCCAACCGCTCCAGCACCGCCCCATACTCACCCGGCTTGTTGAATCCTTTGTTCACGTCTTTCAGATTGGCCGGGTCGATCGACTCCATGCCGATAAAGATCCACTTGCCTCCGGAATCCGCGATCAGGTCCACGAGTTCTTCGTCGCGCAATAAATTGGCGCTGATCTGCGCCACCCAATGCACCTGCGCGCCGGCGGCAATGATGTCGCGCAGCAGCGACTTGGTGCGCTTGATGTTGATGGCGAAATTATCGTCGATGAAAAACACCGCCATCTGCCCCTTCTCGCTGCGGGCGCGGGCCTTCAACAACAAAAGTTCATTCACCACGCTCTCATTGGTGCGGAAGCGAATCGAGTCGCCGAAGAATCCGGTCACCGTGCAGAACTCGCAGCCGTAAGGGCAGCCTCGCCCCGATTCAACCGGAATAAGGCGAAACGTTCCCCAGCCTTCTCCGATTTTCTGGAGCGTGGCCTTCACGGCCTTCGGCACCAGATTGAACTGCTTGAGATCGATCGACTGCCACGGAATCACCGGATATTCCTTCAGCGTCGGCTTGCTCTCCTGGCCAAAGGCGTCCACGGGCGCATACACATCTTTAAGTTGACCCCGCGCGGCATCTTCAACAATCCGCGGCCAGGTCGCGTCGGCTTCGCCCAGCGCAACCGCGTCGGCATGGCGCGGCCCGCCATCGCGGCCGAGTGCTTCGTCGGCCATCTCTGTCACGTGAGGTCCGCCCATCACCACCGGAACTCCCGTGGCCCGAACCGCATCCGCCATGCGATACGCTTTGGCAATCATTCGGGTCATGGCGCCGATGCCGACCAGTTCAATATTGTTGTCGCGCACAAACTGCGCGAGCCCCGCTTCATCCATGCGCTGGGCGTTGCCATCCACCAGCACCACCTCATGGCCAGGCGGCGTCAGCGCCTGGAGCAGAAACATCCACAGATGAGGCATGAAATTACGTGTGACGCCGTTGTCGGGGTTATACAGCAGAATTTTCATAGGAGTTTAGCGATTCTGCAAAGCGCTGCTTTGCTGCGTGCTTGGCTGAGGGCAATCGACAGCGCCAGGGCGAACTCTCCCCCTGGTGCTCATTTAGGTTGGATGTATTCGTTTGAAAATTCCCCAGCGTGCGATTGTACACCGCAATCGCTAGGCCCGGTAGTGCTTGTCATCCATTGGGAAGGTCTCAGGTCTGTAGGTGTCAGGTCTCAGGGATCCCGGTGCGGCGGCTTCTCCTGAGACCTGACACCCACCTAAACAAAGAACAGCCCGCAAGCTTTTCAGCCTGCGGGCTGCCCGGTGGACTGTTTGGGATTGACTGAGGTGGTCACTCTCGTGGCCCCTCGCTCACTCCGGTGCCGGACACGGCTTGTGGCCGGCGGATCAGCCCATACTCACGGATTGTTTGCGAGAGATGTTCCCGATTCCCCCGACCAAAGGTTCCTCGAGAACTCCGCTTAGAGCAACCGCCCTAAGACTCAGCCACCTCACCTGGTCTGGTACTACAATGTCCATCAGAACTTGTCATCCGACCACCTCCTTTCCGGTGTAGGCCCAAAATAGCCCAAAACGAATTCTGGTGTCAACCACTAGTGTGAAAAAGAGGAGTCAACACTGTCACTAGCGCACAAAGGCCTCGTCCGCCTACCGGCTGCGCGCGAGTTTCACTTTTGAAAAATGAAACTCGTGCCGTTTCATATCCACGCGCGCCCCGCGGAAGGTCACTCCCTCCATGCGCAGGCGAAATCTTTGCTCCGCCGCCTGTTCTCCGCACAACTTGATCGCCCCGCCCGAGCCGACCACGCGGTGCCAGGCCAATCCGGGAACCTGATGCAGGATGCGCACCACTTGCCGGGCGGCTCCGGGCCAGCCCGCAGCCTTGGCTAAGGCCCCGTAGCTCGACACTGTTCCCGCCGGCAAGGTGCGAATGCAACGCACGACGCGGGCACGCTTATCTTTCACGGACAATACTTACCGGCCAATCATGCTAAATTAGATTCACCAATACAAAAATTTACATGCGCTGGTGAAACCTGGGATTACGATATCGGCATCCCATGTTTTTGCTCACCACGAAACCTGCCTTTCGGAGAATACTATGCTTCGCCTGTTGAAAACCCTGCCCCTTCTGTTGGCCATTGCGGCCTTGAGCGTCGTCGCCACCAGCTGTAGTTCAGGCAACACTACGCAGGCTCGTATTTTCAACGCTATCCCGAACACCGCCCAGTACGGTCCCGGCAACGGGGGCGCCCTGGATATCGAGGTCAACGGCACGCAGCAATTTTCTGGCGTAACATTTGGCACCGCTTCGGCATCGACCTATACGAACATACCTTCGGGGAACGTCACGTTCGAAGTGTTTCAATCCCCCGGAGTCACCACCCCCGTCTTCAGCGACTCCACTACCTTGAGCGCCGGGACAGAGTACACGCTGGTTGCGACTGGATATGCTGGCGGCGTCGGCACCCAAGCCCCTGCCCTCTTGTCTTTCAGTGACGACAACACGCTCCCGGCAGATGGCACCATCAATTTCCGCGTCATTAACGCGGCGCTCAACGCATCCCCGTCACTCGACGGGAGCGTGGATATTTGGATCGAACCGACCCCCGATAACAATCCCATCCTGGAACCGGCTACGATCCAAAACCTTCCCTACCAGTCGGCGAGCGGCTACGTAAACGTTCCCTATAATCAAACCCCCGGGGCCGGTTTCACGATGTACGTTTACACAGTCAGGGGCGGGACGCGACTAATCCCCCCCTTCCAGATCAACTTCAGCGGCAGCCTGAACAACGCATCGGTTTGTACCGTGGTGCTCACGGATGTCCCGAATGGAAATGAAATGGGTGCGTCCGTCGGGTTGGATGACGCCAATTGCCCCCTCTAATCGCGGACGAGCCGCCGGGGCCCAGCCGGGCGTCTCTCCGCCATGCGCAGGAATGCAATGTCAATGTTCAGGAAAAGGAACCGGGCCCCCGACCGAGGTCCGACCGAGGTCCGACCGAAGTCCGATCAAGGTCCGGTGAACCGCCTGACAAGCTGCTAGAATCCTTCTTGTTCCCGCCAAAATGCCTTTTGGAGAATTAAGGATGTCTCGCTGGTTGAAAGCCCTGCCTCTTGCATTGGCCCTTGCCGCCCTGGGCATCTTCGCGACCAGTTGTGGTTCCTCCAATCAAACGCAGATTCGTTTTGTCCATGCCATCCAGGACGCCCCAGCCTTGGATATCAATGCCTACGGCCCGCAGCAAGTCAATGGCATGCAAATATTTGCCGACGTATCGTTCCGCGGTTTTCTGCCCTTGCAGGGATATATCAACGTGCTTTCGGATACGCAAACGATCAAAGGGTTGGCAAACCCGACCGACACTAAATCGGTCTTCAGCGCCCCCGTGAACTGGACCGCTGGGTTGCAGTACACGGTGATCGCGACTGGATTTTCTGCCACCGGCGCCAACGGCAGCAATGTTGTCCTTCAGTCTGTACTTGACATCAACACGGCGCCGGCCTCGGGCTACGTGGAATTCCGCGTCATTAACGCATCGCCCCACTCACCCTCAGGCGGCGTGGATGTTTATATCGACCCGATCCCCGTCCAGGCCCTGGGGACCCCTGTGATCTCTGCCCTTGCCTACCAGCAAGTGAGCAAATACGAAAGCCTTGTCTTTTTTCCCGGCAACAATTCCAAGAACAGCAACAATGGTTACCAGCTGTACGTTACTCAATCGGGGAGCACCACACCCATCATCAGCCAGTACCTCGGTCCGGCAGATAACAGCATTCATACCCTGGTGCTCACGGACGTCCAGGCTGGAAATACAATGAATCCGCTAGCCTTGGAGTTGACCGACCTCGATTAACCGCGGGCGCTGCCACCTTCTTAATACGAGGAGCGGGCGCTCGAACGAGGCCCGGTGAACCACCTAAGCCGGATCTTTCTTGAACGACCGCGCAGCCGCTTCTTCATCGTCGAACACTTCAAAAACAGTGAGCAGCTTGGTGATCTGGAGAAGCTCACCCACGCGCTTGCTCAGCCTCGCCAGTTTCACCGCGCCGCCGGCGTTGCGGGCACTCGTGAAAAGCGAAACCAGCGTTCCGAGGCCGCCGCTATCGATGTAATTCACTTCGCGCAGACTCATCACAATATTCGGATTCTGGGCCAGCAGTTTCTTGATCATGTCGCGCAGGGCGGCCGACTCTTCGCCGAACACCACCCGGCCGCTGCAATCCACCACCAGCACGCCCTCCATCGTCCGTGTGCTCATTCGCAATTGCATTGCCGCTTCTTCTCCAAATATTCGCAGTAAAACTCAATGCATGAGCGTACCCCGCCCGACCCCGCCGCGCAAGCGGGCCGGGCCGAATTGCAGCCGCAGAACGCGCTCGAGCTTTCTTGTGTGGGGACGGGGCTCTCCCCCGTCCAAGCGGGGCGCAGCCCCGCATCCACGAGAGCAAACCGCGCGCGCGCGAAACTGTATAATCGTGGTCTCGCATGAGCTATCAAGTCCTGGCGCGCAAATACCGGCCGCAGAAATTCTCCGACGTCATCGGCCAGGAGCACGTCACCCGCACCCTGCAAAATGCCATCGCGCAGGAGCGCATCGCGCACGGCTATATCTTCAGCGGACATCGCGGCATCGGCAAGACGACGGTCGCCCGCATCCTGGCCATGGCGCTGAACTGCCGCTCGACCAACGAAACGACGGGGAAGCCGGTGGCCGAGCCCTGCGGCGTATGCGATTCCTGCACCGAGATTCGCGCCGGCAACGCCGTGGACGTAATTGAAATCGACGCCGCCACCAATCGCGGNNGAGGCCCACCAGATCACCGACGCCGCCTTCAATGCGCTGCTCAAAACGCTGGAGGAGCCTCCCAGCCACGTCATTTTCATGATGGCCACCACCCAGCCCGAAGATATTCCCCAGACCATCCGCTCGCGCTGCCAGCACTTCAGCTTTCGGGCGGTGAAGTTCGAAGACATAGTGGGGCAACTCCGCGACATCGTAGCGAAAGAGAAGATCCCCGCCGACGAGGACGCCCTAGCCCTGCTGGCGGAAGCGGGCGACGGCTCGATGCGCGACGCGCTCTCCATTCTCGACCAGGCCATCGCCTCCACTTCCGAACACCTGACCGCCGATTCCGTTCGCAGCCTGATCGGTTCCGCTCCCGCAGCGGCGCTCGAAACGGTGATGCAGGCCGTCGCGGAAGGCTCGACCGAAAAAAGCTCGACCGATCAAAGTTCCAGCGAAAAGATCCTCGTGCTGGTCGACGAACTGATCGGCGAAGGCCACAGCCCCACGCATTTCGCGCGCCAGTTGGTGCGCTTCCTGCGCAATGTCACGGTGGCAAAGATTGCGGGCAAAGACTCGGCGCTTCTGCAGATTTCGTCCGATGAGCGCGCCCGCGTCGCCCGCATCGCCGAACTCTTCACCGAGGAAGACCTGGCGCGCCATTTGCAAATCATGCTGCGCACCCACGGAGAACTAGGATACCGCCAGGAACAGCGCTTTCACCTCGAACTGGGACTGCTGAAAATGGCCCATGCGCAGCGTCTGTTGCCGATCGAGCAGTTGCTGAGCGAGGCGGCGGCGATTGGACCAACGCGCCCCGCACCGAGGCCGGTCCTCACGCCGGCTCTGGCCTCTGCTCGTTCTCAAGCGTCGCCCACTGAAGCCCGGCGCTCCGAGCCGCCGGCATCGGCGCGGTCAAACTCTGTGTCGCCGTTCGCCGCTGACTCGGCGCGCAAAGGAACTCCCAAGGCGGAGTCATCGGGCGATGCAACGGCATTCGCGGGCGAGGGCGCCCGCGCCACACACCCGACCGGCGGATCAAGCGCCAACGTCGTCATCATGGGATCGGCCGCGCCCGCCATTGCAGAGTCATCGCCGGAACCAGATCCAATAGCTAGTGGAGCGACGGGCGGCTCGCCCGTCCAGCCGGGCGAGCGCGCCCGGCTCTCCGCCAACCCTCGCGAACGAGGGACGGAAGTGAATTCCGAGTTTCTTCGCGACGCTGTGCTCAACGCACTGGGCAATCAGCCCATGCTCGTTTCCCTGTTGGAAAACGCGGAGTGGAGACTGGAAGGAAATGCGCTGACCGCCAAAGCAGCGGCTTCGAGCACGATGATCGAAATGTCATTCACCGCCGACGCGCGCCGCGTCGCCAGCGCCGCCGCCAGCGGTCTGGCCGGGAGACCGATCAAGATGCTGGTCGAGCCCGATGGAGCGCCGCAGGCGAAGTCCGCGCCACGCCGCTCTTCATCGAAAGGAAGCGCATCGAACGGCAGCGCACGCAGCCGCGCCGAACAGGACCCGATCGTGCAGCGCATGCAGGAAAAATTCGGAGCCGAAATCCGCACCGTGATCGACTATCGGGAGAAAGGATGAGACCTATTTGTAATTTGGTAATTTGTAATTTGTAATTGAAGAGCCGAACCAAACTCCTCGTTGCTTGGTCTTAAATTACAAATTATAAATTACCCATTACAAATTTCCCCATGTCTGGATTCAATTTGCAGGAACTGATGTCGCAAGCCAAGCAGCAGTACGAGACGCTGCAGAAAAAGATGGAGCAGACCGTGGTCGAGGCCTCGGCCGGCGGCGGCACGGTCACCGTCAAAATGGATGGCCGCAAGCAGTTGCGCAGCATCGTGATCGATCCGGAAGCGGTAAAGTCCGGCGATGTCGAGATGCTGCAGGATTTGGTAATGGCCGCGCTCAACGAAGCCAGCCGCAAGGTCGATCAGGCGATGCAGTCAAGTGTTGGCGGAATGCTCGGCGGACTGGGAGGGATTTTGTAATTTGGTAATTTCATAATTTTGTAATTTGAACCCGTCCGGTTTTCAAATTACCAAATTANNCCCGATTACAAAATTACAAAATCCCTATGTCTCGCTTTGCCGAACCGATGACCCGGCTCATCGACGAACTCAAGAAGCTGCCGGGAGTAGGCAACAAGAGCGCCCAGCGCCTCGCCTTTCATATTCTGCGCTCGAGCGCGGATGACGCCGAGGCTCTGGCCTCGGCCGTTCGCGATGTCAAGGCCAAGCTGCGTCTGTGCTCGATCTGCAACAACATCACCGACGTCGATCCCTGCGTCTACTGCAGCAGCCCTACCCGCAATCAGAAGCTCGTCTGCGTGGTCGAGGAACCGACCAACATTGCTGCGGTCGAGAAGACGCGGCATTTTAACGGCGTCTACCACGTGCTCCACGGCTCGATCTCGCC
>PLHP01000176.1 GCA_003138955.1 Acidobacteriaceae bacterium
ATTGCCCATCGGCTTTGTCGCCTGATTTGGATCATTCTGCACCAGGGTGTGCGTTACGAAGAACGAGGCCCCGCAGTGAACGCAAAGTCAAGACGCAGGCGCACTACTCGGATGATTCGGGAACTTCGCAGCCTCGGCTATCGGGTCGAAGCAGTGGGTTCTCCAGCATGAGAGCCGGATTTTCGACCCTGCGAAAATGATAGTCCACGCCGTCGAGTTCGCCGGGACGTGGAGCGCGGCTGTTTACGAGCGCGAGTTTGTGAAACTGGGTGCTCAGCTCAGGATAGAACTTGCCAAGGGACTTGTAGAGCGGACTCTTCCCGACACAGGAAGGCCCGCTAAGAATTACAAGGCGTCCGGTCTCGTCAGGGCTCATTGTTTACCACCTCGTGGAGAATATATAAGAGAATGCTGGGTCGGCAGAATCCTCCCCCTCGCGTTCTTATGAACTACGCGCGTGTCTGAATCGTATGTCGGATCGATTGTGTCTCAGACGCGATACCAGTCTTCACGCGTCAGCGGCAAACCACTGTCGCCGTGCTGTGGCCTGGCAAGCAGCGTCTGGTACCCGTTCTCTGGCAGGCATCAACTGGCATGCACCAACTCCGCAGTTCCTACTGCGATGAACTGGCTTTCTGATTTTTAACCTGCAGATCGTTCACCACTTGCTGAACGTTGGACACTCCACGGGGTAATGCGATCTGCCGGCTGTAGAGGCGTTGCACCAGCGGGCGCAAAGGAGTGAACTGTCTACCCTTAAACGAGTCACTGAAATCTTGAGTCCATGCAAAGCGTGAGATTCCAGCTATTGCAGCTTGGCGTACTCCGCTTTGGCTTCCTTCAGGATGGGGATGTCGGGGTCGGCGTCTTTCCTGATCCTTCGCGCTCGTCTTGATCTGTAGCACGCTGGATCGCCATCTGAAGGACTAGTGAGTTTGACGAGGCGATACCAAGGAACTACGCTGCTAGCCATGTTCGCAATAGGTGGTTATCAACTATGAGCTCCGATTTCGTGGACAAGAAAGTTCTGGCGTTTGCCGACGAGCTAATCGACGTGTTTAATCTCGGGCAAGAGTCACGTGCCCAACTCGCGGAGCGGATCGAAAAATTCCGCAGGCAGGTATTGACCGACCATATTGGCAGGTTTGTTATAGCAAATGATCTTGGCAGGTGCTAATGATCAGGCTGACCACCTGCTGAAAGACGTTCGCGTCAAGGTTATCGCGGGCAAGGTACTCTATGATCGTTTTGGGCGATCACCAACGGAGGTCGGCGTCACTGCGTCAGGCGAATATGCTGCCGAGTGGCGGAAACTACGAGAGTCGGAGTGGCGGAAACAACTAAAGGCAGACGAGGAGAAGGAGCGCCAATGACGGTCATAAGACGTTGCTGCGCTTCCACCGACAACGACAAAGACGACAAACGATTGTCCTAGCCGTAGGACACGTGGAATTGTTCGCATTATTCACAGGCCCAAACCCCAGCCCGCACCCAACGTCCAGAATCTGGAGAGCAGAACGGGAAGGATAGAGAGGTCGCAATAGCTTCGAGAACGCCTCTTCCGCGTACTCTCGGATGCGTTTTGATTCCTCTGGCGTCGAATGATGATACGTCCCGAAATCTACAACTTTCATCGCATTACACACCTTAACGAATCGAAAGCTCCATGTACTCATCCGCGCCTACGACGTTCAACACGATCCGTACCGGGAACGGGAATTGCCGACGAGTAGAGTCACGCACGACCTTCGGTGCGGAAAGCTGGTATTTCTTCCCGCGAGTCTTAAGTTCGCAGCCGCCTGCCAGGAGCACGTTCTTCACCCATTCCGATTGGCTGCTGTAGGTGAGCGCAATAATGAAGCCGTTCGATGCTCGAAAAACGTTCACCGGAGTCCGGTAGACCTTGCCCGATTTTCTACCCACGTGAGTGAGAATGCCGAAACCCGGAAACCAGCCTGCGAACAGACTGGTGATCCGATTCGTGAAGGCAATGTTGATCTTCGCCAGCCATCGCTTACGGAACCGCATCAAGAGCACACCCGTGGCGGCGATGGCGATAATTATGATGGTTGCGGCGATCATGAGGTCTTGGTTGTCAACTGCCGACTTGCGCCATCACAGCAGAGGCTCGCTCCACTGACTTCTTTGCCGGAGCCAGAGCGACCAGCGCTATGCCGATCACCGCGAACACAGCCGACCCGATCAGTTCTCTGCGAGCGATCATGTTGAGCAATGCTTGGAACGACATTAGCCCTGCGTGGGCAAAGCTCGACCACGCCGCAAAGGCGATCAGGCTGCGGTGCGCCGAGGGGTTGCGCGAAGCAAGAAGCAAGAAGATGCCGAGCGTTGCGTAAAGACTCATCATCATCGCCAGCGCGGGGTCTTGCTTCACAAGAGCACCAAGGGATAGACCATTGCGGTAAAGAGCAATCCCACCAATACAAGCACGACCTTGAGCACCCGTTCTCGCTTCATCGTCCCCTCCTCCCGGTCACAAACCTGTGAGCCATGCCAAGCAAGTCCCGCAGGACATCGGGTGTGACACGGGACAGGCGAACCAGCACGGATGTGTCGTTCAGATAGTGTTCGGTCACGTAGTAAACATCGGGAGCCGCTGCAAGTAGTTCGGCGCGGTCGTCGAAACCGACGCGAACGGCAAGCGAACCCGGCTCAGCCGAACGATGAGTAGGCACGCACGCCAGCAGGTTTCCACGAATCTTGAGCGCGGGTGACCCGTAGGCAGTGCTCGCCTCCACGCCGGGCAAAGCTAAGCCGATCTTCCGTACAGCGTCGAAGTCAATTGTGCTCCCGTGTTTCTTCGGGGTTTTGACCTGCTTCGGCGATCTTCCAGCCGCTTTTGTTTCAGACTTCGACGTTCGTGCGCCCGGAATTTTGCCGATCCGAGGGTCTCCAGCCAGCACAAGCTCGCATGCCCGCAGTGTCGCTGATTCAAAGTCAGGCGCATCGACTGGTAGGACTTGCCAGCCCGTTACCTGTTTACCCAATACTTGAATCGACCGCATGTTTGGGAACTCGCGCCGCAAGCTCTGGTGGTGTCCTTGAGTAGTGGCGAGCCATACGCCGTTGTCCGCAGTGTTCGTAGGCTTATCCCGCAGGATCAACACGATTTTGTCATTTACATAGATTGCAAGGCAGCCAAACATCGGACGGGTGTACGGCGATAGTGTGGCAATCGCATCAAGCACGAACGCATGTGGAATGGGTTTGCGGTGCTTGGGCAGCAGATTCGCATCCACCTTCAGCCCCCGTTCTCGACGCATGGTGCCTCCTCATCCCACTTCGACGGCGGGGTATTTCTCGACGTATTCCTCACCATTACAGCCATAGTACGAGACCGTGCGGGCGCTGAAATCAACGTCGTATCGGACGACACCCGCACGCCAAGAGGCAGCTAGGAACTCAGGGAAGGTGCTGTTGCCAGCCTGATCGGTGCGCAGGGCTGCAATCAGAGCTTCGCGATCAAACAATGGCACGTCCACGGTGCCAGACACGAGTGGAGTGCCCTGCGTGACGACCGCTCCTGCGTTCGTGATGAATAGGCTTTGAGCGGATGGCAGACTCCAGATGTTGCGCCTGACGCCCGCCTGCCGAAGAGCCTCAGCCAAATAGGGGAACCCGCCGACCTTGGGTCTAATTGCCATCGCCTTCCGCTGTGCAGCTTCTAGGTTCTCTATTGCTTTGCTCATCTGCCTTTCTCCTCGCTACGCGATGTCATGTGAGATTAGCATTTCGCCTGCATCCGGTAACGCTAGATGGTCTGCCCGATCATGTGCTGAAACTCTCGGTGCAATGGTAGGGATCGCACCAAGACTGAGTCAACAAAATGCGCAGGAATCTACCGACCCGTTGGCGGCATCAACTATGAGAAGTTCCACGAGGGAGAATCTCGCATCTCAGCACAACGAGGAGAGTTCCCATGAAAGCTGTCCGGCTGTACTCATACGGCGATCCATCGCAATTGCGGTACGAAGAAACTGCCGTGCCGAAGTACGGCGATAACGAAGTGCTCGTAAAGATGCACGCCACTAGCATCAATCCCATTGACCTGAAAATACGCAGTGGCGCAGCAAAATCTCGCTTTTCTATCGAATTTCCAGCGATCTTAGGGAGAGACCTTTCCGGTGAAGTTGCGGAAGCTGGTCGCAACGTTCAGGGTTTTCCGAAGGGAATGCGCGTGATGGCACTGGCGAATGGCACCTACGCAGAATACACGGTCGCCAAAGCTGACGTGCTCACCCCGATCCCCGATGCTTTGAATTTCGAAGAGGCAGGCGCACTTCCTCTGGTCACCACCACGGGCGCTCAACTGATCGAACGGGCGGTGAAGCCCAAATCGGGTCAGACCGTGCTCGTCACCGGAGCATTGGGAGGAGTAGGACGAACGGCGGTGCATGTCGCTCAGAAACACGGAGCACATGTACTGGCAGGTGTGCGGACGAAGGAAAAAGAACACGCGTCGAAATTAGGCGTTGACGGTGTTGTCGCGATTGACAGCGAAGAAGAGGTCGGTCACTTGCACGATCTCGACGCCATCGCAGACACGATAGGGGGTGCGACGATCCAGCGGTTACTGAAAACGATCCGTAAGGGCGGCGTCCTTGGCTCAGTTCTTGGACAACCGGAGGGAGCCGGCAAATACGACATCCACGTCGAGGCGTTCATGGCGCAGCCGGACGCCTCCAGACTGCATCAATTAGCTGAAGACGTTGCTCGGCATGAATTCTCGATTCCGATTGCTCGCACCATGAAATTGCAGGAGATTCAAGAGGCGCATCGCATCTTTGAGCGAGGCGGACTAGCCGGGAAAATCGTACTGGTGCCGTGACCCACGAGAGTCGCTACTGCAGCTTCGCGTACTCCGCTTTGGCTTCCTTCAGGATGGGGGTGTCGGGGTCGGCGTCTTTCCAGAGCGCCAGGAAGTCTTGATATGCGCTTCTTGCCTTGGCGGCGTCACCAGAGAGGGCGTACGCCCGCCCCAGGCCCAGCTTGGCCAGCGAGTGCACGGGAACCATAGGAGCGATCCCGCGATGATCCACGATCTTCTGAAATTCCGCTGCCGCTTCCGCTCCGCGCCGTGCCTGCAAGTAGGCTTGGCCTCGAATGTAGATGGGGAACAGCTCCTGGTCTACCCCCAATTCGTACGGCGTTGCCGACTGCAGCGCCTGGATCGCCGCGTCCGACGTCTTGCGATCTAGTGCAATCAACGCTTGCACCACGGGAATGATCACCTGGTGTAACCGCGTGTCATCGGGGAAGCGGTGTCCCAGTTCCTCGGTAATGGCTTGAGCGCGACTCGCATCTACGGCCAGTGCCAGTGCGTACGCAACTGGTTCCAGATTGTCCCGGCCACGCGCCAGAGCTGCACTTGATGCCGCCAGTTCTCGCGCCTTCGAAGCATTCTCAACTAGCGCTTCGCGCAGCGCACCGAGCGCCTCCGTTTGCGCCGTGCCTCCCTTGAACCCCAGGCGTTGGCTGATCTGCACTGAATGCTGCATCGATTCCGATGCCTTCCGCATTCGGCCCTGCGCCGCAGCGGCAATCGCGGCCGCGCGTAGTAGAAGATACTCGCTCGGCTTTCCTTCCGACCATTTGATCTGTCGTTGCATTTCGTCAGCATCGCTGTTCAAAAATGCCAATTGGTAAAACAGCAGGTGGATAAAAAAATTGTCCGCCTTGGCATCCACAGACCGTTGCAGGATGGAATGCGCTTCCTCGGTCCGGTTCAGTGCCATGTACGGCAGCGCCGAATGGAAGTAACCAAAGGGGGCCCCGGGTTCGAGCCGGGTGAATTCCATGGCTAGCGGGATAGCTTTCTCAAACTGCCCGTAATCTTCGTTATAGATGAGCGCAAGGTTGGCGAACGGAGAGGAGTCATTCGGATAGGTCTTTATAGCCAATTCCAGCGTTTCCTTGTCCTTCTCGAGATCGCCAGTGGCCGTATAAAAATGATCAGTAATATAGAAGCGCTCGCGCTCGCTCACTCGTTCTCGCAGGTCGAATGCCTTCTTGGCGAAATCAACCGATCGATCCTCCTCCCCAATGTTATTATCTATGGCTGCCAGCCGCGCATAGGCCATGGCAAAATTCGGATCGAGTTCGACAGCGTGCTGAAACAGAGGAATTGACTCTGCCTCGCCGCCACCGTTGTGCATCTCGTCCGCCGCCGCATACGCCTTCAATGCTTCGAGCGACGACGTCGTCGCCTCGGTTACCGGCGTATCGAACTTCTGAATCGTCGCCAGCGATTCGCCCAACTTTCCGCGCAGGCTTGACGCCGCTTTACCCACCGCGGGAAGCACTGCTTCCTTCGTCGCCGCTGCCACCTGCTCTCGGGCGAGCGATTCCCCCGTCGCACAGTTAATGGCATCGAGCGCAACAACGTATTGGCTGCCCAGCGTCGCAATCGAGCCGTTCAGCATGGCCTTGATATGTTCCCGCTCGCAAAGTTCGCGCGCCACGCTGCCTGTGACTCGTTCGTCTGCGCTGCGTCCCATGAATTGCAGCGCCTTGCGGACCGTCTGATCCGGCACAATGTTCAGATAGGGCGACTGCTCGAGCTGCACCGCCAGCGCCTGCTTCAGCGTCCCGTCGAACACGGGATCACCCGTAGTGTTCACAAAATCCGCCAGCAGAATGGAATCTTTCTCGGTAAGCTTCTGCCCGGACCGCGACCGCCAGTAAAACCCGCCCGCAATCACCGCGACCAGAAGCAGTCCAACCCCAACCCAACCCCACGTAGGGGTGGCCGCCCTCGGCTGATCAGACGCAGGTTCGTGTGGATCGGACACTCTTGTCTGCACAGCCGACGACGAGCGAGGCACAGCTTCAGCCGAGCCGCTGGGTCGTTGACTTGCTGGTGAGCTTGATCGTGGCGAAGAAACCGCAGCCTCAGCTTCCGGCGGCTCTTCCGCGACAATCCTCCGCCCTGACTCCGTATCCCGTTTCAACCGCTGCAGCTCAGCCCGCATTTCCGACGCATGTTGATACCGCAGATCCCGGTCTTTCTCCAGCGCGCGGCTGATAATCCGCTCCAGTTCCGAAGGAACATCAGGATTTAATCGAATCGGAGATGCAGGCGCCCGCTCCAGAATCGCGTTAAAAATCACCGCCGAAGTATCTCCCCGGAACGGCAGAGTCCCTGTAGCCATCTCGTACAACACGGCTCCAAACGAGAACAGATCGCTTCGCGCATCAAGCTCCTTGCCCTTGGCTTGCTCTGGTGACATGTAAGCCACCGTACCCAGCGCCGTCCCCGGACTGGTCAGATGCTCCGCGTCCACCGAACCCGTCTGCGTGTTAAGGGACCCAATGTTGCTCGAAGAACTGGCTGTGATCATGACCTTCGCCAGCCCGAAGTCGAGAATCTTGGCGTGCCCGCGCTCAGTGACGAAGATGTTCGCAGGCTTGATGTCGCGGTGGACGATTCCTTTGGAGTGAGCGGCATCCAGTGCGTCGGCAATCTCGATGGCGAGAGAGAGAATCAACTCGGTTTCCATCGGACGCCCCGCAATGCGATGCTTCAGCGTCAGTCCATCCAAGAACTCCATGGCGATGAACGCCTGCCCGTCCTGCTCACCGATGTCGTAAATCGTGCAGATGTTGGGGTGATTGAGCGCAGATGCAGCCTTGGCTTCACGCCGAAACCTCTCCAGAGCTTGATGATCTTGGGCTACGTCTTGGGGTAGGAATTTGAGAGCGACGAAGCGATCTAGGCGGGTGTCCTCGGCCTTGTACACCACGCCCATTCCACCACCACCTAGTTTTTCTACGATGCGGTAGTGCGAGATGGTCCGACCGATCATTAGGGGCAAATCTTACGTCCGTGAACCGGGCAAGTCAACGAAAGCCGTGGAGTTGGCGGGATTATACTGCGCTCGGCTCCCGGCGAACAAATCGTCGGCGCTTCTCCGTTCTTGCCGCGTCCAATCGTGCCGCGACCTCGTCGAAAGTGGGTGTCGGCCCCTTCCAACGCAATTGGTCCACGTTCTCAAACAGTGGCAGATCGGTTCTTAGTGTAGCCAGNNGTACGGAAGAGCAGCGCGCGATCACGCTCGCGGCTGAGAGTATCTGCCAGAGCGCTGGCGTTGGTAGCGTTCACGTGCCATTCGCGCCAGTCTGCGGGAATCGATTCGAGATGGCCATATTTGCCAAGGACAGCGGCCGACGACTTCGCACCCCAGCCGCGCAGGCCCGGATAGCCATCCGCGGAATCGCCCACCAGCGCCAGATAGTCCGGGATCGATTGCGGCGACACACCAAATTTCTTGACTACACCTCGCTCGTCCAGCGTAACGCGCGTCCGCCGATTCAACTGCACAATGCGGGTGCCCTTGACACATTGCGCGAGGTCTTTGTCCGGTGTGCAGATGATCACTTGTTCGACACGCGCATCGCGAGCAGCTACCACGGCTGCTGCAGCCAGCGCATCGTCGGCTTCGAACTCCACCATCGGCCAGACAACAATGCCCGCCGCCGACAAAACGCTCTCCAGGATTGGAAACTGCGCTAGTAGATCAGGCTCAACCCCTTCGCTCGTCTTGTACCCGGCCCACAATTCATTGCGAAATGACTCGACCACGTGATCGGTCGCAACCGCGATGTGTGTGGCGCCGCTGCGGATCATCCCCAGCACTGACGACAGCACGCCGCGAACAGCGGCGACCTCTCGCCCATCCGAATCGCGGGCGGACGGCAGTGCGTAATAATGCCGGAACAGTTCGTATGTACCGTCGACAATATAGATGTCCAAGGTGCAGCTCCAACCCAACCCTATAGGACCGGCGAGGGCTCAATCAGCTCCTGCTGCCAGAGTCGATACCGGTTGCCGCCGCACAAACTAGGAATCACCAGCGAGTACAGCTCGACACTAGCGGACGAATCGCATTAGCTCGGTGACGGCCGGCTCATTCCCATTTTGTTTGGATGTTCCCACGTCATTGCCA
>PLHP01000337.1 GCA_003138955.1 Acidobacteriaceae bacterium
ACCGGCCTTCTCATGGAAGGCGTCTACACTCATCAACCCTGCGACCGTGGCTTTGACTGCTATCGCGGTATTGCGCCGGGTGCGCCACTTCTCGCGCGTTTCGAGAAAGCCTGCCCTGAGCGAAGCCGAAGGGTGGCCTGCCGAACCGCCGACACGATCCGATTCCGCTTGCTTAAATCCCGTGGATGGCCTATCGCCAGGCCCTGCCGCGCTTCACCTTGGACCTGCAAAAGCCTGAAGAGGGAAGGTTTTTGCCAAGCAGTTGGGTTTCTCTGTGTCTCCGTGTCTCCGTGGTGGAAAGACTAAATCAGGACACCCCCTCTTTTTTCATCACATTTTTCTTGTACCGCCATCACAGACCTGCACCACAATCGGTGCGAAGATCCCTCGACAGTGCACCATCGCGAACTGCGCCAGTCTCCAGAGACGAACGCATTTCCGGCCGCAAACTTTTCACGTGCTCTTTGACAAAAAATGGCCCCGGTCAGCACACCCGCAAGTGCACGCCAAACAGAAAAATCAAGCGCTAAGTCCCATCTTTGTAACACGTTACATGTAACTACCTTACTATCATCGACTTAACTCATTTTAGGGGGGAGGGGGGGTACCCCCACAAATTTCTGAATTCTCACCCCCAAAAGCCAGCGAATCATATCAGCGAATCATCGCCCTAGGAGCAATCATAAATGCCTTTTTCTTCCGATAAATATTCCGACGAACTCTGCGCCCAGCGAAAATGCGATGGCGATCCCTGCCAATCACGCGCTCTTCGCGGTGAAAGGTTTTGCCACTATCACAAGGTAATGGGCATGCCGAAGATCAACATCGACAACGACCCTTCCGGTCACGCCTACCTGCCCGTCTTCGAAGACGCCGTCTCCATCCAGTCGGCAATCCAAGACGTCTGCGAAATGATGCTGCACCGCCGCATCGAAACCAAAGAAGCTTCCATCCTTCTCTACGCCATGCAAGTCGCCTCCACCAACATGGCTCACATGAATGGAGATAAAGGTCAGCGGAAGGACAAGAACAACGACAAGAGCAAAAACAAAAAGAAGACCGGCGCAGAACCCTCCGCCGCCGCCGCACTGCCGTCAACGGAAGTTTCGACCGCCAGTCCCGCTACCTCGTCATCTGAACCCCAGCCCTTGCCGCCTGGGACAATTCAAGCCTGCGAGCAGAGGGGGGCGACAGGCATTTAAGTGATAAGTGATAAATGACGAATGTCACTCTTCCACCGGTTGGGCGTTCAGTTCCTGAGCGGGTTCGCCTGGGGCCAGGCCTTGGGCGATGATCAGGCGGCGGGCTTCGATGCGGAGTTCGGGCAGCACGCGTCCGAACCAGATGGCGCCGAGGACGCAGGCCACTCCTCCGGTGGCGACCGTGATGGGCGCGCCCATGCGGTGGGCCAAGGCTCCGCCAAAGAACGCTCCGAAGGGAGCCATGCCCATGAACATCATCGAATAAACGGACATGACGCGGCCGCGCAACTGGTCGGGAACCATGGTCTGGATCAGCGTGTTCGAGCAGGCCATCTGCAACATCATCGAATAACCGGCGGGCAACAGCAGCGCGACGGACAACCAGAATGAACGCGAAAACGAAAAAAGAAACAGGCTGACGCCAAAGCTTCCACAGGAGTATGCCACCCAACGCCCGAGCCCTTTCACTCCGGTCTTAGCGGCTAGCGTCAGGGCTCCGAACAGCGCGCCTACTCCGGTGGCGCCCATCAGGATGCCCAGGCCGCGCGCGCCGCCGTGCAGAATTTCGTCGGCGAAGATCGGCATGAGCACGGTGTAGGGCATACCGACCAGGCTTATCAGGCCGAGCATCAACAGTAGCGCGCGAATGATCCGCGTGTGGTTGACCCAGCGAAAGCCTTCGATGATGTCCTCAATCGGCGAATGTTTGCTGGCGCGCGGGGCGCAGTGCACGTGCATCAGCGACAGGCCGACGATCACGGCGATGTAACTGATTGAGTTGGCGGCAAAGCACCAGCCTTCGCCAATTCTCGCCACCAGAATTCCGGCGATGGCTGGGCCGATGACGCGCGCGCCATTGAACATCGAGGAATTCAGCGCAATGGCGTTCATCAGATCCTCTTTGCCGACCATGTCGACGAGGAAGGACTGCCGGGCGGGAATATCGAAGGCGTTGACCACTCCGAGCAGGCCCGCCAGCACGAAGATGTGCCACACATGGACGCGTCCGCTCAAACAGAGCCAGGCCAGAATCCCCGCGAGGGTCATGGAGGCGATCTGAGTGGCGATCACCAGGCGCTGGCGATTGACGCGGTCCGCGGTAATGCCTCCGATAGGGGCAACGAGGAAGACGGGAATCTGGCTGGCAAAGCCGACGCTTCCCAGCAGCAGGGCGGATTTCGTCATGCGGTAGACGAGCCAGGCTTGGGCTACGGTCTGCATCCAGGTGCCGATGAGAGAGATAAGTTGGCCGCCGAAGAAGAGCTGAAAGTTGCGGTGGCGCAGGGCGCGCAGGGTTGTGGCCCATTTCGGCAGGCGCGCCGCTTTCCCAGCCGCTTCTTCAGCCGTGTCGGAATTTGGCGACGGAGTCACGCTTCTAGAACTTTTTCACATCTTTCGGATGACGGCAACCGGCAGGATTCATTGGAACATTGAATCATTGACTCATTGCGGCATTTATTCATTGACTCTCCGATTCAATGACTCGATTCAGCCAGATTTCCACAGGTCAGACACCGATTTGGAACTTCCTCGCGGGTTCGATCCGCGCTAGAGTTAAAATTCACCGCTTCGAGAGCATCGGAGACGGGCAAGGATGAACAATGAGCGCAGATCCTAATCGTCTGGAACATTGTGTAGAACGCCGAGGTGCGCAGCGTTTCGAAGTGCACCTGCCGTTGGCGGTTCACTTCGAGGGACGGACCGTGCCCGGATTTACTCAGAACTTGAGCGGCCGTGGAATCTTCTTTTACGCCGAGACGGCGCTCCCGCAAGGTGCGGTGGTGGAATTGACTTTTACCATGCCCTCGGAAATCACTTTGGCGGAAAGCATGCCGGTTCGGTGTCGTGGGCGTGTGTTGCGCGCCTCGGCTACCTCGGCCGGTCATTCCCCGGCAGGTCAGCGAACCGGGATCGCCGTGCAACTCGATTCCTATCAGTACTTGCCCTCCGACGAGCCCATTTCCCATTTCGTGCGAGTTTCGGCTGCGAGCGCCGCCGGAGCGGCTTCCGGCCTGGTAGGGCGCTGAGGCCTTGCCGCGGGCTTGGCAGCGGGTCTCAATCGATGTTTCTTGATCGGTGTTTCTTCAATCTGTCTTTCTTCAATCTATCGTTCTTCAATCGATCTTTCTTCAATCTATGAAAGCGACGAATTGGGAATTCACGAACCGAGCGCTGATCTTCGGACTGATCCTTGGGTTCTCGTTTCCGCTCTACTTCCTGGACCCTCAAAATTCGACCGCCGCATTGGCCAACTGGATCGGGCCGAAGTTGCGAATGGATGCGGATCTGGTCGCTCGTCTCCTATTTGCTTTGGCCACACTTTTGCTGTTTGTGGCCGCTCTCATCCGCACCTGGAGCTCGGCATATCTTCGCGCGAGGGTTGTGTATGCAGCCGAAGTGAAGACGGACGCGCTGGTTGCCGATGGGCCTTACAGGCGTGTGCGCAATCCGCTGTACTTCGGCAATGTGTTGATGGCCATCGCCCTGGGTTCCATGATGAGCCGGACCGGGTTTTTCGTAGCCGTGCTGGCCATGCTGGTGTTCTGCTACCGTCTGATCCTGCGAGAAGAAGACGAACTGCAAGCGCATCAGGGCGAGCAGTATGAAGGCTACCGAAAAGCGGTGCCGCGCCTGTGGCCGGCTCTCGGGCCGCGCATCCCTTCCGCCGGACACATGGCCCGATGGAGTGAAGGATTCAAGGCGGAATCCTGGTATTGGGGATTCGCGGTGGCNNTCCTCGGCGGTTCTTCAAAAGAAGAGAAACTCGCAAGCCTGACCGCACTGGTGGGCGTGGTCGGGAACTCGGACTAACCCACTTGAGAGACCCCTGTACTTCTGATTTTTCGGCATTCGTATTCGAGGTGTAATGTCAGGAAACCGCGCTGGGCGGGCTTTCTGTAGGATTTGGTTGCCAGACGTGGTAGCGCCCTATTCCCCAGGTCCCGCCCAACGCGCCTTCGTTGCCTGCTGGATTCTTGGCTTCCCTCGTCTTTTCAATCGCTGGCCTTTGCCTTACAATTAGGTAACTCGGTAGTCTAGAGGGTTGTTTCCCACTGATTGAGGAACCCGCTGACGACCTGCCGCTTCGTCTGAGGTAGCCTTCGATTACGAAGGTCATTTGGCCCCGACGCTGGAAGCCCGTAGCATGACAATGAACACAGAGAACACAGAGAAACGAACCATGCCCGGGATCGCCGTCGCCCTCCTTACCGAAGACCGCGAACAATCCGTCGTACTGAATAGCCGCGTGGAGAGCACCAATCTGGCCCGTACGGTATTGTGCCATGTCGGGCTCCCGGCGGGACCGAGCGACGCCGTTCTGCGTCAATTGCAGGATCAGCACACTGAAGTTGTCCTGGTGAACATTGATCCCCAGAATCCGCAGCGAGCCATCCGCACCATCGAACTGATCCACGCCAGCATTCCCGACGTCACGATTTTTGCCGTGGGCGAAATGAACCAGCCCACGAACATTGTTTCCGCCATGCGAGCCGGGGCGCGCGAGTTTCTGGATCATGGCGCCAGCCGTGAAGCTTTGATCGAAGCCTTTACGCGTTTCACGGCCACGTTGAGCCGTGCGCAGCGCAGTTCGAGTAAGGCCCGGGT
>PLHP01000160.1:0-7008 GCA_003138955.1 Acidobacteriaceae bacterium
AGAATTGCCCAGGTCAGCCCGCTCAGAATGGATCGCGCCGGCGAGAACATCGCCTATGCTAGTTGCGCTCCGGGGGCGAATGATGCCCTGATGCGCTCGGCCCCGCACCGCGAGAACCTGCTCGATCGCGGATTCAATGTCGCGGGCGTCGCCGCCATCTGGAGCAAAGGCCGGCTGTATGTGGTCCAGGATTTCGCGCACGAGGTGCCGTCGTATTCCGCGCAGCAGAGTGGAGAATTAGTGGGCCGGGCCATCGACGAGATGCGTCAACAGGCAGGACTGCCGCAGCTCGTCCAACTCACGCCGCCGAATCTTGACGAGGCCGCGTGCTCGCTGGCAAGAGAGAATCGCCCGAACGCTCACCTGCTCGCGGCCGCCTACGACAATCGAAAAATTATCACTTACACGCAGAGCCGTCCGGAAGTCCTGCCGCCGGGCGCCCTGCGTCTGCTGCGCGACCCGGGCGTTCGCCAGTTTGCAGTCGGCTCGTGCTATGCGCGCAATGCGGCGTATCCAACTGGCATGTATTGGGTCGCGATTCTTCTCTACTGACTCTTCCTTCCGGTTCTCCTGAAGATGTCGAGACGCTTGCGGCAACGCGGACAAGAGTGTCCGCGCCAAACAAGCACTGTGCTAACCTGCGAGCATCTGATCCCTTAACCTCTGCCCGGCCGTATGGAATCTGCTCCGCGAATCCGCATCGGGCGGCCGGCTGGTCGTACAAGGACTGGGACGGGGTTCTTTATCCGCCGGAAGTGACGCGCAAGCCCTAAGAGCCAATCCCAGTGCGATATTCTCTTAGGAAGAATTTCCCGAACCATGAGCGAAACCGTCCAGACAACGAGCGCAAGTGGGTGGAAAGCCTGGCTGTCAGGTCGCCTAGCCGAACTGCGGCAACGTGAAGGGCAGATCTTTCTGGTTTTGGCGCTGGTAATTGGCGCACTGACGGGGCTGGCGGTCGTCGCCTTCATCGTGCTGACAGAACGCATGGGGATGCGGCTGTATCCGGTGGGCGGCGCTCAGTGGCGGCGGGCGCTGTTCCCGGTCGTGGGTTCGCTCGGCATCGGCTACTTGCTGTATCGGTATTTTCCTGATGCGCGCGGCAGCGGCGTGCCGCAGACGAAGGCTGCTTTGTACGCGCGCGAAGGGCGCATCACGCTGCGCACCGTGCTCGGCAAGTTTTTCTGCACTTCGGCAACGCTCGCCAGCGGAATTCCGCTGGGACGCGAAGGGCCATCGGTCCAAGTGGGTGCGGGCATCGCTTCCGTGCTCGGACGCATCCTCGGACTGCGCTCCGAGCAGGTAAAGAAGCTGATCCCGGTGGGAGCGGCGGCCGCGATTGCAGCCGCGTTTAATACGCCGCTGGCCGCGGTGCTGTTTGCGCTCGAGGAGATAGTGGGCGATCTCAACGCACCAGTGATGGGGGCGGTGGTGCTGGCTTCGGCGACTGCGTGGATGGTTCTCCGTGTGTTGCTCGGCAATCATCCTCTCTTCAAGGTTCCGCAATATGAACTCGTCCATCCGGCGGAGTTTGCGGTGTATGCGGTACTCGGCGTGGCCGGCGGCTTGGTTTCGGCGGCGTTCACGAAACTCTTGCTGGGCATGCGGGCGCGCTTCCTACGATTTCCGCAGAAGACGGTCTGGTTTCAACCGGTGGTTGGCGGGCTGCTGGTCGGACTGGTCGGCTGGTTTGTGCCGCAGGTTCTGGGCGTCGGTTATGGCTACGTCGGCGACGCGTTGAACGGAAATATGGCGTTCAAAATGATGTTGCTGCTGGTGGTTCTGAAACTTCTCACTGTTACCACCAGTTATGCTTCGGGCAACGCAGGCGGTATCTTCGGACCCGCGATGTTCATCGGCGCCATGTTGGGAGGGACCGTCGGGACCGTGGCACATCATTTGTTCCCCGCCTATACCGCTACGCCCGGCGCCTATGCGCTGGTCGGTATGGGCGCGGCCTTCGCGGGGATCGTGCGCGCTCCCATGACCTCAGTGCTGATGATCTTCGAGATGACGCAGGATTATGCGGTGATCGTCCCGCTGATGATTGCCAATCTGGTGAGCCTTTTCATTGCTTCACGATTGCAGCACGAGCCCATCTACGAAGCGCTCGCCGTGCAGGATGGCATCCACCTGCCCTCGGCGAAGACGCGCCAACGATCTGGTCAGCGTCAGGTAGTAAGAATCATGCGCACTGCGGGCCAGTTGCTGCCAGCCGAGATCACAGTTCGGGAAGCGCTGGAAAGCGTTCGATCGAGCGAAGCCAGAACGTGGCTGGTGACGGATCGACGAGGCGTGGTTGGCGTGATCAACCTTTCTTGGCTGGAGCGAGAGATGGCTGAAGGCGCGGACAAGAAGCTTGGCGAACTGGTAGACGCCTTGGCTTTTCCGCACGTCCACCCCGACCAGGGACTGGATTTGGCACTCGAGCGTATGGGCACGAACCAGATCGAAATCCTGCCGGTGGTGAACCGTGCCGATGTTCATAAGTTGGAAGGTGTCGTAACGTTGCGGGACGTTTTGGATGCGTATGGTGTGAGCCGCTCGTGATCGCGCTCATCGTCGCTCCTTGCGATCTGTGCGGGGCAAATCTCCGCTGATGGTGAGGCGAAAGGCGGCCAACAGCAGGCCACCATCCTCGGACCGCGCTCAGCGTTCGAAGGGGAAGTGGTCCCGGAGCCATCAAGTGAGGGCGAAGTCGGTCAATCCATTAAGCAGATAACGAGGCAGCACGCACAATACAGCAGGAACGGAACACCAAAAAGAACGACGACGGCAAGGAAATATGTGGCCACGATGTCCTCGACTTCGTGGTGACACGTGCATTCGGGAATATCCCGCTATAGAGCAACCCAGCGCTACTGGTTGGGCACGTCGTATTCTGTAGGGCTGCGGTACCCTTTACGGTTGCGGATGCGCAGGCCTTTCTGGTTCTGCGCTTGAACTTCGATGGTGCGGTAATGCCCATCCGGCTTGAATGCCGCCGGCTTGTAAGACACCGCGTACTGGCTGCGCAGCTCTTCCTGAATGGCGGCGAACGCGTTGGCTACTTCGGTGATCTGGGAGGGCACGTACGATCTCCCGCCGGTTGCTTCGGCAATGCGTTCCAAATTCTTGTTGCCGTGGCCGCGGGAGCCGGTCGGGTTGGTGCTGATGGTATATACCGAGACCTCGGCCCGCTGTGCCGTCTCGACGGCTTTTTCGCGGGTCACGGAGCTTGCGTTGTCAATGCCGTCGCTCAACAGGATGATGGCGCGCCGGACGGGGCCAGCCTGTGTTTGCTTCAGCAGTTTGTCCTGGCAGGCATAGTAGAGAGCATCGTACATTGCCGTGAGGCTGCCCGGTCGCAGCGTGCGAATGCCGACCGAGAGCTTCTCGGTGTCGTCGGTGAAATCCTGCGTAACCTTGGGAGTCAGGTCAAAGCCCATGACAAGGGCCTTGTCGTACTTTCGCCGGATCGTCTGGTTCAGAAACTCGATGGCCGCTTCCTGCTCGAACTTGAAGCGACCGCTCACCGATCCGCTGGTGTCGATCAAGAGGACGACTTGCAGGGGCAGATCCGTCTCGCTGCTGAAGCTGAGGATCTCTTCCGGCGGCTTGCGGTCGTCCAAAATTTTGAAATCGTTTTCCTTCAAGTCCTTGATGTAGTGGCCGTGCTTGTCGGTGACGGTGAAAACCAAGTGGACCTCGTTCACCGCCTTGCGCACGGTGAAGACCGATTCATCCGGTTCTGCTGGCGCGCTGGAGCTCGGGCTCTTTGCAGCCGCATTGTGCGATTGCTCGGTTTGAGCCGAAGCCACCATGGTCGCTCCACTCTGGGGCGGCTTAGTAACCGATGCATGAGCGCTGCTTATCCTCGGCGGAGAAGAAACTTCTGGCTGAGACGGTGCGGGTTGTGGCGCCGCAGGCTGAGGCCGACTGTTCGGTTGCGCAGCGGAGGGTGCCGACGTCAATTCCTGCCCCGGGTTCTGCGCCCAGACCGCGGGCAGGAACAGAGCAAGACCGACTAGCAAGGAAGTGATGGGGAGGAACTTCATGGTTTTCGCGATTATAGATGCTGGCCTCGCGGACTTGGACAGACTGTTCTCAGTCAATCCCATGTCGGCCGGTCCATCGGTCCTGCTTACAATGCCGCGGAAGATCGACAAGCCTATCAAGCACAGCCGACCACCTCGAATCCGTGTCCCCAACCGGGAAAAAGCAGTCTTTACAGTCGATAACCAGAAGTTCGTTGGTATCGTTCAGCGTCTCTCGTTGACAGGGGGATCGGCTCTGCTTAAAGTCGCCAAAAAACCTTAGCCTGCATCGGAGGTGGGCAATGGCTGTTCGGCTCGAACATGCGAATCTCATTGTACGCGACATCAATGGGATGATCCGATTCCTGCAAACTGCGTTTCCTGAATTCAGGGTGCGCGGCGAAGGCAAAAGTCGCGATGGAAGCCGCTGGGTGCATGTTGGCACGGATGAAACCTACATTGCTCTGAGTCCGGCAAAGGAGGAGCCCACGAATGAAGTCAGCCGGATATAAGGACTCCACCCCACCCAACGCACATCCCTACCGCAAGCGTCGTTACTTCTACGACCCGGAAGGCAACGATTGGGAATTCGTGCAGTACCTCTCAGAAAATCCCGCTGAGCGCAATGATTACAAGTTGTCGGATGTCTAGGATGCGCTCGATCAGCGACGGACGCGAATGTCGCAATCAGAGGCTCTATCGTTTGACCTCCCCTCGTCCACCGTCCACCTAACATGTCTACGCAGTGGCCACGCCCTCCCAACCCGTAGGGCAGACGGTTTCCCATTACCGCATACTCAGCAAGATCGGCGGTGGGGGCATGGGCGTGGTGTATGAGGCGGAAGACCTAAAGCTCGGTTGCCACGTCGCCCTGAAGTTCCTTCCCGACGCCAGCGATACGTAGCAAAGGATGCGTGCCCGACTGGTCACGCGGCGACTGCTGACGGCCTTACTTTCGTAACTCTTCCTCAGTCGCACCCCAGCCTAGAATACTTAAGCGCACGAGAACGGCATGAATCAGCAAGCATTCCGACAGGCGAGCCAGAAGAGCCCCGGGGCGATTCCGATTGAAGTGAACCGGATCGAAGGTCGGGAAATGGTGGCTGTGGGGGTTCGCCGTTGTCGTAACCGTTGTATTGACCTTGGGGATCATTTCCTTCACTCTCCCTTGGGTCAATCGGAACGCGGACGCTTCTTACTGGTTTGATCTCAGAGAATGGGTACGTGGGCTGGCCGCTCTCGTATTACTTTTCGACTTTTACTCGGTTTATCAATGCTTGCAACTTCAGCGCATTCGACGGCAGTTGGCTGAGCAACAAGCCCTCCGGCAGGCGGAAGAAAAGTACCGGGCGATCTTCGAGGAGGCTGTCGTTGGAATCTTTCAGATCACTCCTGAGGGTCGTCCTCTAATCGTCAATCGTGCCTTGGCGGAAATGCATGGCTACGATTCTCCGGAACAGCTTCTGGCAGAAGTCTCGAACGTAGTACACCAGCTATTCGTTGATCCGAATCGGATGGATGAATTGAGACAGATGCTGGAGGAAAAGGGCGCAGTACGGGGTGCCGAAATCGAAGTCTACCGCAGAGATCGCACGAAAAAATGGGTGTTGATGAGTCTGCGAGCGGTTATCCATGGCAATACCGTGCTAAACGAAGGCATAGTCGAGGACATTTCGGATCGTAAAGCCGCTGAGAAACAGGTTCAATTCCTAGCCTACTACGATGCTCTTACGGAGCTGCCCAATCGGACTCTTCTTCATGATCGATTGTCACAGGCGCTCGCCAGTGCTCGTCGGCGAAAGGACAAAGTTGCGCTTCTGTTCCTCGACCTCGACAGGTTCAAAGACATCAACGACTCAATGGGGCACTCGGCAGGCGACCTTCTGCTGAGGGAAGTTGCAGCACGACTTAAGAGATGGGCGCGTGAACAAGACACCGTGGCCCGGCTAGGCGGGGACGAATTCCTCATCGTGCTGACTGACGTAAAGGACATCCCCGGCGCAGCCGTTGCCGCTGAGCGCCTCATGGATGCAATGATTGCTGAATTCGTCGTTCAAGGTCACCTACTAAGGGTCAGTTGCAGCCTCGGCATCAGCATTTTCCCGGAACACGGTGCGGACGGCGAAACCCTGATCAGAAATGCCGATGCGGCCATGTATAGCGCCAAGGATTATGGACGTAACAACTTTCAGTTCTTTACGCAGGACATGAATGCTGAGGTTGTGGAGCGACTGACCTTGGAGAGCAGCTTGCGACTGGCACTCGAAAAGAGAGAACTCTTTCTCGTGTATCAACCGCAGATGGAAATTGCCAGTGGAAGGATCACCGGGTTGGAAGCACTCCTGCGGTGGCAACACCCGGAGTTGGGCCTTGTGCCACCCGACAAGTTCATACGAATTGCCGAGAACAGCGGCCTGATCGTTCCCATCGGGGAATGGGTGCTCAGGACGGCCTGCTCGCAAGCCCGGAAATGGCAAGACGAAGGGCTTCCTACCGTGTCAGTGGCCGTAAATGTGTCAGCAGTACAGTTTCGCCAAGAGGGCTTCCGCAAACTGATCGACAGGGTGCTCCGGGAGACTGGACTTGCCCCCGAATATCTCGAACTAGAACTCACAGAGAGCCTCCTGTTATCCAATGCAGACGTGACGCTCTCAGTTCTGCGAGGATTAAAGGCCATGGGGTTGAAGTTAGCGATTGACGACTTTGGGACGGGCTATTCCAGCTTCAGCTACTTGAAACACTTCCCGGTTAGCAAGCTCAAAATCGACCGCTCATTTGTTCGGGAGGTCGCCGCGAATCCGGATGACGCGGCGATCACAACNNTACTATTTCAGCAAGCCCTTAGCGCCCGAGGAGGCTGCCGACAAACTACGAGGCTCAGCGGTGCAAGCCCTTTCTGCAAGTCATGGGGCATCGTAAGGGCGGTGCGCCCCCCGAGTCATGACCGCTCTGCTCGCCGCGTCTCATTGGGTATACCTGTGCACCAGCGACC
>PLHP01000160.1:7036-7160 GCA_003138955.1 Acidobacteriaceae bacterium
TTTGCCCTTTCCTGCGTCCATTGGTGCGCCGCCCTCGTTGACTCGGCTTCCCAGCACACCTAATATTGCACCCTGAGTCCCAGCGCCCACCCATGATCGGTCAGACCATTTCGCGATACCGCAT
>PLHP01000420.1 GCA_003138955.1 Acidobacteriaceae bacterium
CGGCTTCGTTCAAGTCGGCTTGGGGGAAGTGCCATCGATGCCAGGCCCAGCCGAGACTTCCGCTAAACCCGTTTCGGGCCAACTTTCCGTTTTGCCGACCACCCATTACGGAACTTAAGCTGGCAACTGCGCGCGTTCGGCACTTGCCATCGGCCTTCAACTCTGAATGACAAGTGACGGTCGATAACCGACGGCCCAGTCAGCTATTGCGGTTACCTAGCTAGCAGTTCCAGCGCTCCAATCATGACCGTGTCCTGTTGAAGCGTGGTGACCAGCCATCCGGCAGGAGGGCACTTGGGCCGTAGAGCAACTGCGACAACGAGACGGGCGCTTACGTCGTCCAAGGACCAGCCGTCGCGGTACAAGCTGAACAACAAGGGAACTCTGTCCCAGAGTGACTGGATTGCCACCTTAGAGACGATGCGCAGACTGCCGAGTGATGATTTCGCCTATGGGTCAATCGCTTCAAGGTGCGTTGTGATCGTTCCACAAACGGTATACCCCAGCTGCTGGTACTCTGCGATCGTGCGGTTCATCCGGTTATGAGCGTGGCCGACGAAGGCGGGAGTAAGAATGCAGGAGCAGCACAACTCGCGGATTGGGATGCCAAGGATGCGCCCCTTGGTGCCGGCAATTGTCATAGTCTGGCCTATACCCGCCAGCGAAAATAATCACCCAAAGATATCGGCTCTGCAATGACGGCGACACACGTGCAACCATCCGAAGAGAAAATTAGAAAAAAGATGTGGTCTTCGACGAGACTGGCCACGATCTGACGGTTATTCGTCGACTGGCCGGGAGCATACGAACAAACTGTCGAACGCTCACATTACAGTCCCGCGATCTTTAGCCGATCTAGTCAACAACACATGGGATCAAGAAGAAAAGTAAGCGGTTTCTAACTCATCGACAAAGGAAAAACTTAGGAGCTTCGAATATGAATAAGCCGAATGGACTTGAGACTTCCACCGACTCAACGGTTCCACCTGTGGGTCAGCCTTCTTTTAACCGGCTTGCTTCCCAGCAGCCCTCCGCCGGCGCCCACGGGGCGGCCCACACTGGGGCCAAGAGTACGTTGGCGACGAAAAAAATGGCCGACGATAAGGCTCGCGCTCGCACTCTGGCCCGGGTGCAGGCCGTTTCTGAGAAGCTGTCGACTGCGACGGAGGAGGTGGGGAGTGCCATAACGGAAGCGACCAGTGCCGTTCAGGAACTCGAAAAGACGATGCTGAGCATTGCCACCCAGACCCAGCAGGCGTCCGCCGCGGCCGAGGAATCGCGCGCCGCCATCAACCAGATCGAAAAGGCGTCCGATGGCGCCAACAAGAAGGCGGAAGTCTCCCTGCAAAAGATCAACGTTCTGAACGAGCTTTCCGCCGCCACCACCAGGGACATTGAAAACCTGACAAAAGGCGTCTATGATGCGGGCGCCGCCAACCTGGAATCGGCCAAGATGATCGTGGAGTTGGAGAAACAGTCGGAGGAGATCGGCAAGATCGTGCATGCGGTGGTGCGCATTGCGGATCAGACCAACCTTCTGGCTCTGAATGCCGCCATCGAAGCCGCGCGGGCCGGAGAGCACGGCAAGGGTTTTGCCGTGGTCGCAGACGAAGTCCGCAATCTTGCCGAGATGAGCGAGAAGAGCGCCCGCGGAATTCAGGAAGTAGTGAACGAGATCCAGACCCAGGTAAAAGTCGTGGCCGCCGACACGGAGAGCGCTGGCAAGAAGGCGCGCGACGAAGTCGAAAAAGCCAAAGCCGTCACGGCCACCCTGAAGAAGGTTGGCGAAGACTTCATCCTGCTGCAGGACGGGGCGCAGGTCATCGCCCAAAACGCCACGCAGGCGCTCAGCGGCGCCAAGGAATACCTGAAGGGAGCGGAACAGATCGGGAGCGCCTCCGAAGAAGCTTCGTCGGCGTGCACGGAGTCGCAGCGGGCGGTCGAAGAGCAGAACAAGGCCTACACCGAAATGGCGCAAGCCTCGAACAGCCTGTCGGAGATGGCCGAGACCTTGAAGACTTCCACCAACGCGCAGAAATCGGCGGAAGAACTGGCGGCGGCCGCGGAAGAACTGTCGGCCAATGCGGAAGAGGTCAAGGCCTCGTCGAATCAGATCTCGACGGCCATTCAGCAGATCTCGAAGGCGGCGGACGTGACGGCCAAGGCCTGCGAGGCTTCGATGACCGCCAGCCAGCAACTGGACCGTAATGGCAAACAGATGAGCGAGGGCGCTACTCAGGGCGCCGAGCGCGGCGCGGCTCTGCAAAAGATGCTGGCCGAGAATCGGACCGCGGTCGACAAGATGATCGAAAGCATCGGCATGGCCGCGGAAGCCTCGATCGCTTCGGCGAAAAATGTGCTGGAACTGGAAGGTCGCACGCGGCGCATCGACAAGATCGTGGATGCCATCATCATGGTCACGGTGCAGACGCGCATGTTGGCGGTAAACGGCAACGTGGAAGCGGCCCGCGCCGGCGAATACGGAAGGGGCTTCTCGGTGGTGGCCGGAGACATTCGCTCCCTCGCCAACGAGAGCAGCGACAACGCCGACAAAATCAAGGAACTGGTGAAGGGCATTCAGGGCCAGATCGTCAAAGTGGCTGGCGATATTCAGCAGGCCGGCACTATTGCCAAATCCGAGGCGGAACGCGCCAAGGTCAGCAGCGGGAATCTGGAGAAGATGGCGACCGATGCGGGCGTGGTGCTGGCGGGCATGAAGGAGATTGCCAAGGGGGCCGAGGAGTCCATGGTGGCCCTGCAGCAGGCGGTGAAGGCCAGCAAGCTGATCAACGATGCGGCGGAAGAGATGACCAAGGCGGCAACCGAAGCCGCGACCGCTGCCGAACAGGGGCTGACCGCGGCGCAGGAAATCGCCCAGGCGGTCGAGGAGATTGCATCGCAGGCCGACCAACTGCAGAACGGATAAGCGGTTCGCATTGGCCCACGCAAACAGGACGCGCCCATCAGGACGCGCACAAAAGAGGAGAAGACTGACCCATGTCAAGCTCGGACCATATCGCTGCTGGCGCTGTCACTGGCGCTGTCACCGGCGCCAACACCGGCGCCAAGGATGAAACCCAACTGGTCACCTTCATGCTCAAAGACGAAGAGTTCGGCTTTGACATCATGTCGGTGCAGGAAATCATCCGGCCGCCCAAACTTTCCAAGGTGCCGCGCACGCCGGATTACGTGCAAGGCATCGCCAACCTTCGAGGAGTCGTGTTGCCGATCATCGACATCCGCCCGCGCTTCGGCATGGAGCATGCCGAAGACAACGACAGCACGCGAGTCCTGGTCATTGACGTCGGAGGAGTGAAGATGGGCCTGCGCGTCGATTGCGTCAAGCAGGTGACCAGTGTGTCGCGAACCGACATGGAGGCGCCGCCGGCGGCCATCCGCGGCGCGAGCACCGAATACCTCAACGGCGTGGTTAAACTCGACGCCGGCGCCCGCATCATCATGGCGCTCGACGCCTCCAAGGTCTGCGACCTGAAAATGGACGGCGCCAAAACGGCGGCAGCGTCTTCCACAGCCGGCGCAACCGGCGCTCAGCAGAAAGAGAACGCCTCGGCCAGCGTCGACCATGCCGCAGCGGACGACCTGCAGCAACTGGTTTCGTTTCAGGTTGCCAAAGAGGAGTTCGCATTCCCCATGGAGCGCGTACGCGAGATACTGCGTGTCGAAACTCCCACCAAAATTCCGAACGCGCCCGATTCCGTGCTGGGCGTGCTTACGGTCAGGGGGCAACTGCTCCCCATCATCGATCTGCGGCGGCAACTGCACTTGCAGGCGATGTCCGAAGAGCACCTCGCCAAGTCCGGGGTGGTTCGCCACGCCTTCGAGAACTGGCTCACCGCTCTCCGCTCGCGCGCTGCGGACGCGAAACCCGAGTGGACCATCGCCGCCTCCGAGCCGTTCCGCGCCTGGGTTGCCGAGTTCAACAGTTCTAGCCAGGTATTGATGGACGGCATTGCCAAGCTGCGGACGCTCGACGAGAGACTGGCGCGGTCCGCCAAGCAAGGCCAGCAATCCGAGTGCTCGGGCGACGACGCCGCGGTCGAGGCGTGCCTCGAGGACATAAAGGAGGTGGGCACGGAATTGACCTCCGCGCTGGCCGGGTTCGAACCAGAGATCGCCGCCAACATCCAGGACGACCAGCGCATCGTGGTGGTCGATGCGGGCGGAATGCTGCTCGGCTTGGTCGTCGATCATGTCAACGAAGTTCTCCAGGTGTCGCGGAAATTCGTCGACCCGCCTCCCGCCACGGTCGCGGGCGATGGGCGCGATCTTTCGGGCATCGCCCGCTTGGACGACGGCAAGCGGCTATTGCTGTTGCTCGATCCCACGCAAATCCTGAAACGGGAGAATCTGGAGCGCTTGTGCAATTCCGCCGGCGAGCAGTCGCCACAGGTAGACGGCGGCCATCCGGAGGCCGGGAGAGAGGGCAATGTGGCGGCGAGCGACGAGGTCCAGTTGGTCACCTTCACTTTGGGGGATGAAGAGTACGGCATCCCCATCGCGCAGATCCAGGAAATCGACCGGCTGTCGAGAATCACCAAGGTCCCGAAGGCGGCCGACTATGTCGAGGGCGTAACCAACCTGCGCGGCGAGGTGGTTCCGGTGGTGGACACGCGCAAGCGTTTCGATCTTGACCTGCGCTCCGCCGACGACCACACCCGCATCATCATTGTCGACCTGAACGGCGTCAAAACCGGACTGGTCGTGGATTCCGTCCGCGAAGTGCTCAGTTTGTCCCGGACCGACATTGCCGAACCTCCCGAGACCGTCCAGTCGGGCATTGAGCGGCAATTCGTTTCCGGAATCGGCAAGGTGGATAACGGAAAGCGGATCATCTTTCTGCTCAATGTCGAGGAAGTGCTTCCCCAGAAAGAGCGCGCTTTGGGTGCGAGTGCGTCGTAAGGTGCCCCGAGCGAGTGACGGCTATCGTTGTTATGCGAACTTGGTTATGCGAGCTTGCTGGTGGAGAGCCGGGCATCCGCACCCGGCTGGACCCTTCGACTTCGCTCAGGGAAGGTTCGCGAGACGCCCGTCCCTGCGTCGTAGGACTCATCATGCGGTCACAGTATTAGGAACCGAGAACCACGATGGACCTGCAAGAAGCGATTCGGATGTTATCCAATCCGGACGAATGCGAGCGCATTTACGCCGCCGAGGATATCGGACTGGCTGGACAGGGCGAGGGGGCGGACCCGCTTTTCCAGCGGGTCGTCGAGGAACCTTCTCAAGCCGTCCGGGAGGCCATCTTCTTGGCGTTGGCGCAGATTCCGGACAATGCCGTGATCAAACGGGCCGCGGAACTACTATGCAATGACGACCCCGGCATCCGCAACCAGGCACTAGAGTTGCTGCAATCTCGCGGCGGCGCGGTGGTGCCGGAGCTGCGCCGCCTGCTCAGCGCCGACGATCACGATCTGCGCAAGTTCGCGGTCGATGTACTGAGCCGGATCGAGACGCCCGAAATCGAAGAACTGCTTGAGATTGCGCTCGGGGACAGCGATTTGAACGTGGTCATCACGGCGCTCGAAAACGTTCGTCATTGCCATACCCAGGCCCTGCGGCAAGCGGTGCTTGAGCGCGCGCTCTGCGGTGAACATCCCATGCTGGTGTTGGCCGCCATGGAGACGCTCTGCCGAATCGGCGATGCTGAGTGTTATCGGCGGATTCGCGAGAGATTTCCGACCCTCGAACGGACGCCGCTCCTCTATCTTCGGCCGGCGTTGAAGCTTGTCGGCAGGAACGGGGAAAATGCCGATCTGCTGGAGCTCCAGAATTTCGTGACCGCTTGCGACCCAAGCCTGCAAGGCGCCGTCCTGGACGCGTTACGCAACCTCCTCGCCCGCGTCGGCGCCGCCGGCATCCCGGATGTCTGGTGGAAAGACTTGCGGGCCAGACTGCCCGAGACCACATCGCTTGCCGAACGCTATCAGATGCTGTTGCTGCTGGGCCACTTCGGGCATTGCGACCAGGCGTTTGAAATGTTGATTGCTTGTCTGCGATCTCCAATCAAAGTCGATCGGCTCGGAGCGATTGAAGCCCTGAGCAGGACTGGGTTCGAGGATGCCAGGCCCGTCCTGTGCTCCTGTTTGCGGTTGGAACGTGATCCCGAGGTCCGGCAGGCCCTTGAGGATGTGTTGCGGGTGAACGGCCAATGAGCTTAGCGCAACTCTCGCTGGAACAATATAGCAGGTTGTGCCGGCTCATCTACGATCAGCTGGGACTTTCGTTCGACGACAAGAAGATCCATTTTCTGGGCAAGCGAGTGTCCGCGCGCATGGAGTGCCTGCATCTGGACGATCCTTCCGACGATCTCATGCGTCTTGCCTACGGCGACCGCTCGGGATCGGAGATGCAGTCCCTGGCCAACCTGATTACCACCAACGAGACCTACATGTTTCGCGAGTTCGAGCAACTGGAGGCATTCGGCAACGCGTGTCTTCCGGAGGTGGTCGCGCGCAAGCAAGCGCAAAGGAATCGCAACCTGCGCATCTGGTCGGCGGGCTGTTCGTCGGGAGAGGAAACTTACACGATTGCCATTATCGTGCAGGAGGTTTTTCCCGCCATTGACGATTGGGACATGCAGATTGTGGCTACCGACATTGACGAAGAGAGACTGGTAATGGCCGTCGCCGGCGTGTACGGCGAGCGTTCCATGAAGAACGTTCCGGCGGACTATCTCGGCCGGCATTTCACGCCGCAAGGCGCGGACTGGCGGGTGAAGCCGCGAACCCGGTCGCTGGTAACCATCCAGAGCCTCAACCTGCACGACCGCCTGCAGATGCGCAAGATGCGCGCGTTCGACTTCATCTTCTGCCGCAACGTGCTGATCTACTTCGACGACGCGTCGCGCAAAGCGGCGGTGGACCATTTTTACAATGCCCTCAATCCCGGTGGCTTCCTTTTCCTCGGGCACTCGGAGTCGGTAGGACGAATTTCGAGCGCCTTTCGTTTACGGCGAATGGGCGAGCACCTCGTATACATGAAGCCCGACTGAGGACCCGATCGAGGAACTATGACGAGAAGCGTATTGATCGTGGACGATTCGGAATTTGTCAGGAACTATCACTCGGCCATCCTGCGGGACGCCAGCTTTCAGGTCATTACCGCCGGCGACGGCGTGGAGGCCTTGGAGAAGCTGTTCACCAACCGCTGCGACCTGGTGCTTACCGACATCAACATGCAGCGCATGGACGGCTATGAATTCATCCGGCGGGTGCGGGCGGAAAAGCAGTACCAGCAGATTCCGATCGTCATTATCTCCACCGACGGCCAACCCAAACACAAGAAGAAGAGATTCGAAGCGGGCGCCAACCTTTATATCGTTAAGCCCTGCTCGCCGGAAGTAATGCTGGAAACGTTGAACATGGTGATGCACGCATCGTCCTGAATCCGGAGTCGAGGCACACATATGAGTCGATCTGAAAAAATCCGGGTTTTGATCGCCGACGATTCCGCTTTGATGCGGCAAAAGTTGCGCCAGATCGTCGAAGCCGATCCGGAGTTGGAAGTGGCGGGCGTGGCCCGCGATGGCGAAGACGCGATCGCCAAAGCGCGGGAACTGCGCCCCGATGTCGTCAGCCTGGATATCAACATGCCCAGGTTGGATGGCGTCTGCGTACTGCAGTTGATCATGAGCGAACGCATTTGCCCGGTCGTGATGGTGAGTTCGCTGACGCAAAAGGGAGCGGTAACCACCTTCGAGTGCCTGGAACTTGGCGCTTTCGATTTTGTGGGCAAGCCGGACGGAACGGTCTCCAGCAACCTGATTCTGCTGGCCGATGAAATACGGTCGAAGCTGAAGATGGCGGCGGTGAGCGGCACGCTCAAGCGGTTGGTCTCACGTCGCGAAAGGCGACCCTCGCCGCTGGCGTGGACGCCAACTCCAAAGACCAGAGCCGCAGTGGCCGCATCCGGTTACAAAGCCGTGGCCATCGGCATTTCCACGGGTGGTCCGGTCACGTTGATGGAGGTGTTGCCGCTCATCCCCGCCGAGATCAACGCCGCCCTGTTTCTGGTCCAGCACATGCCCGGGTCTTTCATTCACACCTTCGTCGAAAGGCTGAACGACAATTGCAAGATCGAAGTGGTGGAAGCCGAAGCCGGAGCCGAGGTCCGTCCGGGAGTGTGTTATGTGGCGCCCGGCGAGCACCAACTCACGCTCTATCGCAAGAGCACCGGCGATATAGTGATCCGCACCCCCACGCAACCCCAGACATTATTCGTTCCGTCGGTCGATGTGATGATGAAGTCCGTCCTGCAAACCTACGGACCGGACACGGTGGGCGTATTGATGACCGGCATCGGCAACGATGGCGCGGAACAGATGGTGGCGATCACCAAGGCCGGCGGCCACACCATTGCCGAGAGCGAAGAAAGCTCCGTGGTGTTCGGCATGCCGCGGCAGGCGATCGAGAACGGCGGAGCTCGCGTGGTCGCGCCCGCGTGGCAGATCGCCGGTGAAATATTAAAAGCGCTCTGAACAAGATGGCTGGCGCACCGCGCGTCCGCTTCCTGGCAGCGGTTCGAGCGGCGGCTTGGAGGATGAAGATGGCTTTTCAAATCGGATACACGAATGAGCAAGTCACCCTGGAACTGCAGGGAGACAATTCGGTCGAACGTGTAACCCAGATGCACCAGCAATTGCTGGCGGCTGGGGCCGCGGCCAAAGCGGTCAGCGTGAATGCGGAACATAGTGGCGTCATCGATATCACCGTCGTCCAGGTACTTGCGGCATTGCAGGCCTGTTGTCCTGAGCTTCGCATCGAGCGGCCCTCGGAGGAATTTCTCGCGTCCCTCGACCGTTGCGGCATGCGGCGGCACGTTCGCGCCGCGCTGAAACAGGAGCAGAGAGACTAAGACGAAGGAAAAGAACCATGAAGACCATTCTCGCGGTCGACGATTCCGCCACCATGCGGCAGATGGTGGCGTTCACCCTGCAAGGCGCGGGATACGAAGTATTGGCGGCGATCGACGGCGTGGATGCACTGAAGCAGATTGCCGGCCGCCACGTGGATATGATCATCACCGACCTGAACATGCCCAACATGAACGGCATCGAGCTCATCCGCCAGGCAAGAAGCCTGGCCCATTACAAATTCGTTCCCATCCTGCTGTTGACCACGGAATCGGCACCCGAGAAGAAGCAGGAAGGCAAGGCCGCCGGGGCAACCGGCTGGATCGTGAAGCCGTTTGACACCGCGCAGTTGCTGGCGACCGTCCAGAAAGTGATGCGCTAATGGATCACAAAGAAATGCTCACCAGCTTACGCTCCGCGTTTCAGGCCGAAGCCGCGGACCTACTTAACGAACTCGACTCTTCCTTGCTCCAACTGGAAGCGAATCCGGCGGACGGAGAAATCATTCACCGCGTATTCCGGGCCATCCACACGCTGAAGGGTTCGGGCGCGACGGTGGGCCTCGAACGCCTCTCGCGTTTCGCACACCGGGTGGAGGAGGTCTTTGACGCCGCGCGCGACGGGAAAGTGCAGGTCACGCCGGAGTTGACCGACCTCGCTCTCCGGGCCTGCGACCTGCTGCGCGCGTTCCTCGCGGACGCAGAGGCGACGCCCGATCTTGAGTCCGGGACCGAGCAGCAGCTGGTTACCGCGCTCAAGGCGTTTGTTAAGACGGAAACGCCCGCAGCTCCAGCCGTCCAAGCGGCGGGACCAGCGGTCGCGGCCAGCCTCCAGCGGTCGTACCGTATCCGTTACACACCCGGTTTGCGGATGCTGTTTTCGGGAAACGACCCGGTAGTGCTGCTCACGGAGTTGTGCGCGCTCGGTAGCGCTCACCTGACTGCCCATGCGGATTCGCTGCCGGCCTTCGAGGAACTCGATCCCGAGCAATGTTACCTCTGGTGGGAAATCGACCTGCTTTCGGAAGCCTCCGAGCAGGCCATCCGCGACGTCTTCGTCTTTGTCGCCGACGAGTGCCGCCTAGAAATTCAGCAGGTAATCGACGACCGTGGGCCGGGCCCGGTTCGGGTCTCGTCGCGCGATTTTGAGTCGTTCTATTGTGAAGCAGAGGAGCACTTGCAGGCGATTGAAGACTGTCTGCTGCGGCTCGACAAAACCGCCGCCACGCCTTCGGATTTGGCGGAGTTGTTCCGCCGCCTGCACAGCCTCAAAGGAGCCAGCGCGCTTCTGCTCGGAGAGTCCGGCGATCTCGCCCCGCAACATCCGTTGCGCTTTCTGCATCAGATGGCCCACGCCGCCGAAGCCCTGGTCGAGCAACAGCGCGACGGCAACGGCTCCGCTGCCGGGCAAATGGGCAATGCCCAAGTGGACAACACGCAAATCGGCAACACCTTGTTCGACGTCTCCGCGGCCATGCGGCGTTTGCTCGAATGCATCGACGAAAACCGCCATGCCGACCTCGATCCCGAGCTTTTGCGGCGGTTGGGAATCGCCATCAGTGCTCCCAATGCCGAAACTCCCCGCGACGCGAAGCAAATTGCTTTTGTGGAGACGGCGGGCCAGTGCCTGGAGAACATGCGCACCTGCTTCGCGAGGTTGCAGGCGGGCGAGCAAGACGCCGCGGTGGGGGCGACCTACCAGCGCGCAATCGAGACCCTGGGCAGCGCCTGCCAATACGCGGGCATCGATAAACTGCGGGCGCAGTTGCGCGAGCATAAGGCAGCTCTCGAAGCTGCGGCCGTCGCTGGGGACGCTGCCGGGCCATTGGAGTACCTGGTCCAGCAGTTGGACCGAACGGAGCAGCTGATTGAGTCGGCGCGGAAAGACGCCAGCGGCGAGAAGGCTCAGAAAGCGGCTTCTGAAATCCCGATGCGCGCAACCGATACCTCCTCGCAGACCATTCGCGTCGACCACGAGAAACTCGACCGCCTGATTCGCAATGTCAGCGAACTGCTGGTGGCCCGGGGCGCCCTCCATTTGCTGGCCCGCAAACTCGACCGCGCACCCGGAGTGCGCGAATTGTCGGCCGAAGCGAAAGAGGCAAGCACCGACATATCGCGCATCGCCGAGGAACTCCAGGACGCGGTCATGTCCCTGCGTATGCTTCCGGTGCGGACGGTCTTTCAGCGCTTTTCCCGGCTCGTCCGCGACTTGGGACGCAGCCTCGGGAAAGAAATTGAAATCGGCTTTCAGGGTGAAGACACCGAACTTGATAAAGCCGTGATCCAGGAAATCGGCGATCCTCTGGTGCACCTGGTTCGAAACGCCGCCGACCACGGCATAGAGTCCCCGGAGACGCGTGCAGCCAACGGCAAAGCGAGGTGCGGCCAGATCACTCTCCGCGCCTACAACGAAGGCAGCCAGGTAGTGATCGAGGTCGAGGACGACGGCAAAGGACTGCACGCCGACGTACTGAAAGCAAAAGCTACCGAACGTGGAATCCTGAGTGAGACCGAAGCCCGGAGCATGAGCGACGAAGCCGCCTACCGGCTGATCTTTGCTCCCGGCTTCTCCACCGCCGAAGCGGTGACCGCCGTCTCCGGCCGCGGGGTGGGAATGGACGTGGTCTCAAGCAATGTGCAAAAGCTCAAGGGTACGGTCGGGATCGAGAGCCGCTGCGGACTGGGCACAAAAATCGTGATCAAGCTGCCCACCAGTCTGATGATCTCCAAAGGCATCCTGACCCAGTGCGGAGACTCGGAGTTCATTCTTCCGCTCGACAGCGTCAGCGTAGCCCGCAAGATCACGGCCAGTGAGATCCATCGTTACCGTCACCACGCCATGATCCACAGCAGCGAAGGCGCTTGTCCGGTTCTCTCCCTGCGCGAGCAATTGGGCCTTGGGGAAGAGTCCAAGCTCGGGAAAGAGTCCGAGAGCGAAGAGAAGTGCGTGGTCTTGATCCATGCGTCGGGACGAAGATATGGCTTGCTTGTGGATCGCCTGGTCAGCGAAGAACAAGTCGTAGTGAAGCCGCTGAGCGGAGGGCTCGAGAATAGCCACGACTTTCTTGGCGCTACGATTATGGGAGATGGCCGTGTCGTGCTGGTATTGAATCCCGCCGGGGTTGTCCTATGAGCAGCAGCGATCTGGCGTTGGCTCCCGCGCCGGAAAGGTCGCGGTGAGGGTTGGAGCCAAAGCGGAAGTTGTCTCCACTCTTGCGCAGGCAAAGGACGAGCTTTGCGCGATGGCGCGCGTAGTCGACAGCAAGATCGGGGCGGTGGCAAGAGCCTTTGAGGGCCTTGCCGGGCATGCCGACACAATCTTGAAGCTGACGGCCGCCATTGTCGGCTGTGTCGAAAATGAAAATGTCAGTTCCGTTCTGCCGAAGGTGCAAACGCTGTGCGCCGCGGCCAGACGCTTCATTGAAGATAGGCTGCAGGCGACTACCGGAATACTGGAGACGGTGACAATGGAAGTCAAGCTGCTGCATCAACTATCTCTAGTAACGAGCGGCCAGGAGGCGATTGCTTTTAAGATCAAGGCGCTGAGCGTGCTTACGAATATCGAAGTGGCTCACCTCGGCACCGTGGGTGCCGGTTTCCAGTACCTAGCAGGCCGTGGTGCAAGTC
>PLHP01000218.1 GCA_003138955.1 Acidobacteriaceae bacterium
ATCTTGTATTGGATAAGACTGCTGGTTGACTGCCGATCTGGTTTAACCTTATCATATTGCAGCGTGAGGATTCGATATATGGAAAGCTCAGGGACCGCTTCTAAAGACAATGCCGGACGATTCGTGTCAGTGCAACGCCTTCCCTACCGCAGCCCGGCGCTTATCGAGTATGGCAGTGTGTCCAAGCTGACGGATTCTGCTACCGGAACGGCAGGCGATGGCAACTTCGGCGGGATGCAGGCTGGGGCTAGTAGTCGTCCTCGTCGCTCTTAAGCATTTTGGCCGGCTAGCGCCACATTCTTTTATCATTCTTGTCTCTTATCATTGACGAACACCGGGAGTATCTGGCCGATCAGAGTCGGCTCGCGGCTTTCCAAGCGGCGGTTGCGTCCGTAGTCCAGCCCGGTCACGTAGTTCTCGATCTGGCTTCCGGCACCGGAATCATGGGTTTGCTGGCCTGCGTCGCGGGGGCTGGTCGTGTTTACTCGATTGAAATGGGCGGAATGATCGCGGTCGCTCGCGAGGTAGCTCGCGCCATCGGATATGGGGACCGAGTAGTCTTCATCAAGGGATACTCCACTCACGTCGATCTGCCGGAAAAGATCGATGTCGTGCTCGCCGACCAGATTGGCAACTTCGGTTTCAACGCCGGTGTCATTGAGTATTTCGCCGACGCCCGCCGGCGCTTCTTGAAGCCCGAAGGCGTCACGCTCCCTCTTCGGATGAACCTCATGCTCGCCCCCGTCGATGCTCCGGATCTGTTCGGCCAGGTGGATTTCTGGAACTCATCGCCCGCGGGTTTCGATTTCCATTCCGCTCGTGTGCTCGCGGCTAACACAGGCTATCAGGTGAACCTCTCTCCCGGGAGCGTTTGCGGCGACGCGGTGGTCATTGCCAATGTTGATCTGAATCACGCCACGACAGAGCCCTTCCATGGCGAAGCGACAGCGGTGATCCGCCGGTCTGGCACGATGCATGGTTTGGGCGGCTGGTTCACCGCAGAACTCGCGCCGGGAATCTCGATGACAAACTCACCGCTCGCCCCGGAGCGGATCCAGCGGCGCCAGATTTACTTTCCGATTGACCGCGCGGTCCAGGTGGCCGAGGGCGACTTGGTGCGGATCCGAATGGTGATCCGGCCAACCGACTCGCTGGTCAACTGGAACGTTGATGTACTGAACGGCAATACCGGCTCCAAGAAGGATTCTTTCCGGCACTCGACATGGAAGGGAATGCTGATTCCAGCGGAAGATCTCCAACGCACACAGCCCGGATTCAAGCCGAAGCTCACCGCCCGCGGTGAGGGGCGGCGAACAGTGGTAAACCTCTGCGATGGCGTTCGGACGCTGACCGAGATCGAGGACGAAGTCTTCCGCCGGCATCCGGACCTCTTCCGCAACCGCGAGGCGGCGGCGGTCTTCGTGGCAGAAGTGGTCACGCGGTACTCCGAATGAGCTTGACCCACGCCTATCGCATCTGCGATCTGGCACTCGCAAGCAACATCCCCCTGCCGGAACTCACCCCAGCAAAGGTCTTCGCCGTGGAGTGCCGGTTTGAACTCCTGCCTCCGGGAAACCCCTCGCCCGGCAATTTCGTCTGGTTTCACCATTGGACTTCTGGGGAAGACAACGAGGAGGAGGAAGGCGGCAAAGAAGCTTGGGTCCATTTCGCCCGCACTGGTGACGGCTATCTGCTGCGCTTCCCTTCCTGTGGAGATTTCTTCCTGTCCGCGGACGCAGAAAAAATTCAATGCCGTCCTTTGCCGGGCATACCAGAGGTGACAGTACGACATCTGTTCCTCGATCAAGTAATTCCGCTAGTGCTGAGCCGGCGGGAACCAATCGTGTTGCACGCAAGTGCTGTGCTGACCGCCCACGGCGTGATTGCTTTTGCCGGGAAGAGCGGCCAGGGGAAGTCCACGCTGGCCGCAAGTTTCGTCCAGAAGGGGTGCGCGCTGATCTCCGACGATTGCCTGGTGTTACGCGCGGAGCACGGAAGCTGGACCGCGCTGCCGAGCTATCCCGGCGTTCGCCTTTGGCCATCGACGGCCGAAGAGCTTCTGCGGGAAGACACGCATACCGCGGATGTGGCGCACTACACCATCAAACGCCGCGTCAGTGATACGGACCTTCTACCGTTCGCCAACAGCCCGGCGCCGATGCGGAAGCTTTTCTTCCTAGCCGACGATACCTCTGCCGTTTCCATCGAAAGACTTTCACCGGGGCGGGCATTCTGGGCTCTGGTGGAACGCGCCTATAATCTCGACATCCAGGACGCAGCTTTTCTCCGGAGCCAGTTCGAGGCGGTTGGACAGTTGACGGCGGACGTACCGGCGTACGCGATTCACTATCCGCGCGAATTTGCTTTGCTGCCGGCCGTGCGGGAAACTATTCTTAAGCACTTGGAGGAGGACCGAGACCATGACACTGAATGACAACCTGCGCATTCCCGATGGCGTGGCCACTCGCAAGATAGGCAACGAGACGATCCTGTTGAACCTGGAAACCGGAACGTACTTCGGCCTGGACACCGTGGGATCACGCTTCCTGGAGTTGCTCGAACGGAACGGCGAGATCGCCGTCGCGCACCGCACGATGCTGGAAGAGTTCGACGTCAAGCCCGAGATTCTAGAAGCCGATCTGCTCCGGCTCTCCGAAGCGATGCGCTCTAAAGGTTTACTGGAAGCCGTCAGCTAATCGACTGCGAGGAGACGCGCGTAACGGTCGGTGACCCCTCCCCCGAGCACTACTTCACCCTCGCATTCCAACCATGCGTGGGCCCGAAACTGGCCGTTCTCTTTCGCGACGCCGATATGGATCCGGGCGCAGTGGCCTGAACGTTCGAGCTGATATTTCGCCGCCAAAGCCTGCGTCAGGCAGGTAGCGCGGGGGATGTACGCAGCGGCGGTGCGGACCGCCCAGACGAGGTGCGCGACAGGGATGTCTTGCCGGATCGGATGGTGCGCGGCTCGACGGGCCAAGTAATCCTTCAACCGGACGAATGGCAGCAGGCAGAGCGCGGCGCGTAAGAACGCCACCAAAAGAACCGTCCGGAGCAGCAGGCTGCGTTCCCCGGGATTTAGAGACCGGAACTTGCGCAGGAGCTTCATGCCGGTATCAGAATAACATCCTGGGAATTTGCCGCCGCTCGTGCTGACACTGCGCAGTGATGGGACCCCTGTTACAGCAGAGACTGTGGCAGCGATAAACGGGATTTGAAAGAAAAGCTGGAGAGCGTCGGTTCCGCAGGTCGAGCTGACGTTCGATTTTATTGGACACACATCCTTGAACTATCACCCAAGAAGTTTCTGGGGAGGAATTTCGCAGTCAATCCGGGGATGACTCCGAGCAGAACCTGATCACGCTGTGCAGCGACTGCCACTTGACCTTGCATGGCAGTCACCTCTAGCGGTCTGCAGGGAGAAGGTGAGGGCGGCTGCGCCACTAGTCGCACACTCTCTGCTGAAATACGCCCTGAGTTCCGCTAGCGCACGATGCGCTTCAGCATCGAGAATCCGTATCGCCGAACTAACCAAATCGGCCGGACAAAAATGTACATGAATGATAGAGTCGAAGGTAGTGAGAGAAAGTGCTCTTCTTCGCCTGAATACTGTGTGCATTGCAGAAAGACGTAGCGAAGCTTGTCGCGTAAACGTTCTTTTAGTTTCAGGTTGAAGATCTGCCCCTCGATTGGGTCCACATCCCGAGGTTCTTCTATGCGCAGCCGAACATCTTGGGCAAGGCGCCTAACCTGAGCATCCTCGCGGACCGCACGGACAACGCTTGATGGCACCTCGGCCTGCAGCAGATCCGCCGCCAAATAGATCCCAAGCCGACACGTTCGCACTGCACCTAAGGCTTCAGCTCGGTTGAGAAGGCGAGGCCAATCGAGCTCAGGATTCGATCGAATGAATTCGGCTAGATCGCAGAGCCATTTCAGCGCAGACCAGCTATGTTTCCCACCATGGAAGGCCAGGAATAAGAACATGTCTTGAGAGGAAAATGACCAGACTTGCCGACCCAAGAGCACAACCGGCTCTATGCCCTTCCAAACATCTTCCGCCGCCAGGCTAGATACAAATCGCCGCGGCGAAAACTGCCAGTGGAGTTCGACCATCATTCCCGTCGAGGCAGAGTATAGTTCGTCATTGTTAGCATCTGGAGTGAGAGCCGCGCTTGCCAAATTCGATCGATAGCCCTGGTTCGATAGAATCTCCCTGGCTTTGGGAATGTCTCGCTCTTGGACCAGGATGTCTAAATCTACAAACTCCCTCAGCGCCAAGTTGTCGTAGAGAAGAGCAGCCAGCACAGGCCCCTTGAAGGGCACTGCAGTAATGTGCTCGGCCTCGAAGAGCTGAAGTATGTGAAGCAGTTCGCCGGCCAAGAACCGATTCTTGGCGGAATTGGCGGAATAGAAGTGACTCAGTTCGTTTCGCGCGGCTTCGGGCACAGTTTCCCAGCAGGCTTTATGCAATATCTGGTAAACTAGCGGCCTTACCCCATGGGATGTGACAAGTTGAAGAAACACTTGCCAATTAATATCCTGAGCCACTATTTCCTTGACTCGAACTGTGATTTGGGGCGTGTTGCACGTCCGGGCACAGCAGAGCATCAGGTCGACTTCCGGGATCGTCGAACTACTGGTTCTCGTCTCTAGACGCATGTCTGTCCGGCTGTTTCTTTGCAAAATCACTTGTGTACGCGCACCATTCGAAGGGATTCATTCCAGCGCAAGTCACCCCACGGCGCCAAACAATGCATTGGACCGGAGGAATTTTCGACACTCGGAGTAAAACCTTTGCGCAGAACGAGGTCCTGGTGGGTACCGGATTCGACGATCCTGCCCGATTTCATCACATGAATCTCATCCGCAAGCATCGCGGTGATGAAACGATGGTTGATGACAATGGCTATTTGACCGGCAGCAACGCGGCGGAATCGCGCCAACCAGTCGACCTCGGCCCACGAGTCCATGACGCTTGTGGGTTCGTCCAAGAGGACGATAGGCGCCCGACGGAGGACGGCGCGAGCTAGAGCGATCCGCTGCCACTCTCCCCACGCTCAGTTCGGCATCTTCGGAAAACCATTTCCCCAACGGATTAGTTTAACCCAATGGGAGCACCGGAGGCTGCCTTCTTCCGTCTTCGCGTGTTAAGGCGACCTCTGGACAAGCTACGCTGTCTTGCGAAGAACGTACTTATCCCCTGCTTGACGGACCGCGATTTCTTGCGGCTTCCATCGTCGCTGAGCTTTCTTTATTACCCAATGCGCCCCATGCGCTTGACCTGCAAGTGGTCTTGGCGTCTTCTCAAACTTGGCTTCGCGAACTTTATCAGGATGCTTGGTTTTTGGCGGAACAACGCAAAATTGCAGAGCGCACCACCATGCGTGCCCCGTAAAAGGGGACGCCCCACCGCTTAAACTGACCTTCGGCATCTCGCGGGCCTTGTGCAACCAAGTTGCACAATCGAAATGCTGCGGTCATGCGAATGTACAGCTGCTGCAGCGTTATCGAAAACGGTTTCGTGTATTTACCTGAAAAAGCAGACTGGCTAACAGAATATGTGAATGAGTTGACGCTTTTTCCGAACGGAAAATACGACGATCAAGTCGACTCGACGTCGAGTCGTTCTCTAAGTTGCGGGTTGAGCCTCGACAATGCGCGAGAGCCGGCGACAAAAACAGAGACCATCCTTTAGTTCCTCGTGCGCGTGAGTGCGATCGCGTAGAGTGATTTTACCAAGCTCTGCCTCTTAAGCGTTTGTGCGGCGACATTCATGGTCGCTCCTGATTGAAAGAGGTCGTCGATCAAAAGAATCTGCCTACCTTCGAGATCTCTGCCAGTTGTGAATGCTGCATCCAAGGTTACCCGCCTGACTTTTAGTGATCTGGGAGCAAGTGTCCCCTCCCTGCCTCTGATGTTTCACAAAGGGGTAAGTTGCGAGACGTTTCGCGGAGGCCCGGAAATCAAGGGTTTTCGCGTCTCAAAAGTCTCTCTCAAAAGTAATCGTTGAAAAGCGACCGGCTGCCTGCTACAAACGGGTATGGACAAGAGCATCCGCATATACGACAGCCATAAGGAAATGAAGGCTGACGAATACCGGTACTGGCAGAGCCGCCCGGTCCATGAGCGCATGAGCGCCGTTGCAGAGCTTACCCTTTCCGCTTACGCCATGAAGGAGCCGGCCCGCGATGTTCGACGACTTCAAAAAACTCTTGTCTGTCTTCAACGACCACAGCGTTAAGTATCTGGTTGTCGGTGGGTACGCGGTTTCGTTCCACGCGCAGCCCCGCGCGACTCAAGACCTCGACTTGTTCATCAAGGCGGACCCGGCGAACGCGAAGGCGACCGATGCGGCGCTTGCCAACTTTGGTGCTCCCCTCAGCAACATCACCGTTGACGATCTTGCGGATCCCCGAAAACTCGTCCGCTTTGGACGGGAGCCGGTCGCGGTCGATATTCTCCCTGGCATCGATGGCGTGAATTTTGATGAGGCATGGCCGCGGCGAGTCGAAGGCGTGATCGACGCGAAGAGCGGCCTCACGGCCTTTTTCATTTCCAAGAGTGACCTCATTGCATCGAAACTCGCGGCCGGCCGGTTGCGCGATCTTGCGGACGTTGAAGAAATCTGCGAGTCCGACGCCAGCCAGCCTGCGCGGGGAGAGGTCAATCAGTCGTCTGAACCCAAAAAGACTGGTGGTCCAAAGTAGTCAAATACGGTTATGCGCGAGAACCGACGATCAGAACCGGGCCTTGCAAATGGGCGCGTTGAAGCGGGCCGGATGCAAGAAAGTATTCAAGCGCTCGGGCCACAAAGCACTCCCATGTTGTTTGTGCATCCATGCTGCACAAACTCGGGCCTGCGACACACCAGGACACTTCCCACGAAATGCTGCCTGTCCTCGTCATCATTTAGCCCGCGCTCAGACCACAAAGGCAATCCCGATGTTTGTGCACCCTGGGTGCACAAACTCGGGCCTGAGACACAGCGAGGGGACGTTCGCGAAAGCGTTTGTGTGCCAGAGAGTCCACGGGTCCTGTCACCTGTTTGCGCTTGCTCGGACTTTGCCATTACCGACCACTCGGGTCGGAGGAGGCGCATGAGGTAACCCTCACGCTGGCCTCCGTCCGCCTCTCAAACTGCACGTACGGTTTTCCCGTATGCAGCTTTCGCAAAGATTTCATAACTGCCGAGATGCCAGAGAAGGAATTAGCCTAATCAGGTTAACCAACCCGTACTCGGCGTACAACAGCGATTCAGGCAACTGCCGCTCGCGGTTGTTGCGCCATCGCTTGAACCGATGCGACCGAATGCGTCGCACGATCCATCTGTCGAGACGGTGGAAGAGCGTTCGGACGTGGGCTCGTTTGTAGTACTCACCCCAACCTCGCAGGAGCGGATTCAGTTTCTCGATCAACTCTGGGGTCGTCAGAGGCATGTTGCGCTTGGTCCGCTGCCGCACTTGGTCCATGAAACGACGGATGGATTTCGCCCGAGGATACGCATAGAGCGCCCCCGCACGTAATCCGCTACGAATCTTGCTTTCGGGAAGACGGAGCTTTTTCTTCCCACGCTTGATTTTGTAGCCGAGAAACTCGAAACCGTACCGGACATGAACAATCCGCGTCTTCTGCGGATGCAATTCCACACCCAGCTGTTTCAGGATTCGGCGGGCCGCGTCCACGGCGGCTCGTGCCTCTGCTGCCGATTTACAGGTAACCACCCAATCGTCGGCATACCTCGTAAGCTGATACCCTCTCAGCCGCATCTCCCGATCAAAGGGCGTCAGAAGAATGTTACTGAGGACGGGCGAAACCACCCCACCCTGCGGAGTGCCACGCTCACTAGGAAAGAGTCGTCCTTTGCCGTAGCTTCCTGCCTTGAGCATCGCCTTGATGAGGCGGAGCACGCGGCCATCCGCTACCCGTTGGGCTACCAGCGTGAGAAGCTTCTCGTGATCCACGGACCCGAAAAAGTCTCGGAGGTCCGCATCCACGATCCACTCCGACCCGCCTTGAATCTCTTTCCACACTTTACGCAGCGCATCCTTCGTCGATCGCCCTCGCCGGTATCCAAAGCTAGCATCATCGAATACCGGCTCGAAGATAGGCTCTATCCGATTGAGCAGCGCTTGCTGACATACGCGGTCGTAGATCGCCGGCTAGCATTCGGTACTCACCGGGTTTGTCTCTCTTCGGGATCGGGTGTTGGCGCACCGGCAGAGGTCGATAAGCATCCTCTTTCAACTCCTGGTGCAGCCGATCCAACTGCTGGTTCAGCTGCGCTTCGAAAGCCTCCAGATTCTGCCCATCCACACCTCCGCTACCCCGGTTCTCCTTCACCTTTTCCCAGGCCATCTCCAGGTTCTTCCGCTTGT
>PLHP01000284.1 GCA_003138955.1 Acidobacteriaceae bacterium
TGTGCCAAGCATGTTCAACAGCTAGGAGGTGAGAGCCCTCTACCCAGTCTGATGGAGACGAAGGGTTAGTGAAGCGCAAGGGTGAAATAACACCCGCCGCGAGGTGGGGCCTGAAAGAAGCGTGGAGCAAAGACGCGAGCCGATGAACAAGAACCGGATAGGAGGCCTACGGTGGCGGGCGAGCGAGCTGATGATTGCGAAGCCCATTATCCATCAAGCTCACTGGTGGTAAATCCGGCGGTCGTGCGTCGAAAGCGGTTGAACTTACCTTGGGAGATCTGCGGCATGTCACGGAATCGTGACTGAGGATGAAGCGATTCATCCTGACCGTGGCGCAGAAGTCAGCAGAGGGCAAAGTAGGTCATGCAGTCGGCGAAGCTATTGAGGCACTCCAATGCTGAAAGGCGGAGCAAACAAGATAGGCCGAGCCGGGAACGATGGTCCGAAGGCCCGAACGGTACCCCGCAAGGGGAATAAAGGAAAGGGCAAGTAAGTGGCGCGACTCATGAGTGGACGGCGGCAGAAAAACCAGCCCGAACAAGAGGTGCTGGCCTTTCCGGCGGAAAGTAGGAGTGATGCTCCGAAGGCCGCCGAGCAAGGGACCGAAACGCTTATGGCGAAGCGCCAATCTGAAAGCCTGGCTGGAACCGAACGACTGATGGAAGAAGTCTGCGAGCTGGAAAACTGCAAGCAGGCATTACAACGAGTCAAGGCGAATAAAGGGAGTCCGGGAGTAGACGGGATGACCGTCGACGAGCTCTCGGAGTACTTGAAGCAGCATGGGTTGAAGATCGGGGAACAGCTACGAAGCGGAACTTATCAACCGCAGCCGGTAAGACGGGTGGAAATCCCGAAGCCGGATGGCAGTGGAATGCGCAAGCTGGGCATTCCTTGCGTGCTGGATCGCTTTGTCCAGCAGGCGGTGTTGCAGGTTCTGCAGAAGTGCTGGGACCCGACGTTCTCCGAACATAGCCACGGTTTCCGACCGGGGCGCAGTGCGAAGCAAGCGGTGCACAAGGCGCAGCAGTATATCGCCGAAGGATACCGCTGGGTGGTGGACCTCGACTTGGAAAAATTTTTCGATCGAGTAAACCACGACCGTCTGTTAGCGGCGGTGGCCGAGCGCGTGGCCGATAAGCGAATGCTCAAGTTGATCCGAGCGTTTCTGAAGGCCGGAGTGATGGAGGACGGGTTGGTAAGTGCGGTGGATGAGGGAACGCCTCAAGGCGGTCCGCTTTCACCACTACTTTCCAACTTGGTGCTGGACGAACTGGACCGGGAGTTAGAGCGGCGCGGTCATCGCTTCGTGCGCTACGCCGACGACTGTAACGTCTATGTCGGCAGCGAACGAGCAGGACAGCGAGTGATGGAGAGCGTTACGCGCTTTATCACGCACCAACTCAAACTGAAGGTAAATCAGACGAAGAGCGCCGTAGCCCGACCGGGGCAACGAAAGTTTCTCGGATTCAGCTTCACCAGGGAACGGGAGCCTAGGCGGCGTATTGCCCCCAAGGCCATCGCTCGCTTTAAGGAGAGGATTCGAGAACAGACACGCCGAACCCGTGGTATCAGCCTCGCGCAGATGGTCAAACAGATTGGGACCTACCTGCGGGGATGGCTCGGATACTTCGGTGATTGTCAAACGCCCTCGGTGCTGCAACGCCTTGAAGCGTGGCTACGCCGCCGACTTCGGTCGGTGGTGTGGAAGCAATGGAAGCAGGGACGAACGCGCTTTCGCGAACTTCGCAAACGGCACGTGAGCCAGGACCTGGCGGCGCAAACCGCCGGTAGTCCTCACGGCCCGTGGCGCATCGCGAACTCGCCCGCCCTGGCCATGGCTTTGCCGAATGCCTACTTTGCCAAGCTCGGGCTTCCACCCATGGTCGTGCCGTCCTAGCTTAATCCGCCGAACCGCCGTATGCGGACCCGCATGTACGGTGGTGTGGCAGGGGAGGCGGGGCGACCCGTCCCCCTATGCCGATTTCATTGCAGGCCGGAAAACAAAGAATGAAGAGATCAGCAAAGAAGGAAAAAAGGCACTCTAAATCGGCTTGCTAGTCTTTTTGATGGATGCTGCCCGTACATCGGGCTGGGCAGTCTTCGGAGGCTTGTCGTCATGGACCTTGCCGCAACTCGGGCAGGTAACCTTGGCATTGTGATCAGCCATCTCGTGCAGAAAGGTTGAAAACGCCTGGCCACAGTGATTGCACAAAACATCAATCTGCTCAGCACTCATATTTTTTCTCGTTCCAGAGCCACGTTTGATTGTTGTAGCCTTTCGGTAGCGGACTCCTGCCCTTCTATTCTAGGCGACTGCCGCGGTATCACGGCCCGCGGCGCCATCCCATAGAATAAAGCAAAACATGCCGCTCGGCCTCTACATCTCGATTCCGTTCTGCCGGACCAAATGCAGCTACTGTAACTTCGCCTCCGACGTGTTCTCGAAGTCCGCTTACGAAAATTACGTTATCTGTGTGCTCGAGGATATCGCCAACTCGCGCCAGCTTGCGATGGACCTGGGATGTACGTGCGATGACACCGCCGACTCCATTTACCTCGGCGGAGGAACTCCGTCGATCCTCGATGCCTCGCAGTTGCTGCGCATCTTTGCCGCCGTGCGCGGTCAATTTGCGGTTACGCCCGATGCCGAGATCACGGTCGAATGCGCTCCCGGCACAATTACTCCCTCTCTTATCGAAACCTTGTTGCAATGCGGCGTGAACCGGGTGAGCCTGGGCGTGCAGTCCTTCGTCGATCAGGAAGCGCAGTCCGTGGGACGGCTGCACAAACGCTCGACCGTTCTCGAAGAGATTGGCCGCCTGCGCGAGGCCGGCCTCGCCAACATTAACATCGACCTGATTGCCGGGTTGCCGCACCAGACGGCCGAAAGCTGGGCCTTCTCGCTATCGGAGACGATTGCCACGGGCGTTCCGCACGTGAGCGTCTACATGCTCGAAGTAGACGAGGATTCGCGCCTGGGCAGGGAACTGATCGCTGGAGGCTCGCGCTACCACGCCCACTTCGTGCCCGATGACGACGCGACCGCGGATTTCTACCAGCTGGCGTGCCAGATGCTAGCCTCCGCCGGCATCGCGCAGTACGAAATTTCCAATTTTGCCCGCACCGCCCCGCATTCGCAAAATGGCGAGTTACAAAGTAACCAGTCGCGCCATAACTTGAAATATTGGACACGCCAGCCCTACCTCGGCTTCGGAGTCGATGCGCACTCCATGCTTGCCGCCAATCATAACCAGGCCGTCCACCAAGCCCTCCGCTTCGCAACCACCGACTCGCTCGACGCGTACATGAATCGCGCGCCGCACACGGTGACTCCGGTTTCGGCGCAGGCAGCAATCGAAGAAAGCTTTTTTCTAGGTCTGCGCCTCAACCGCGGCATCGACCTCGAACGCCTTCGCGCAGACTTCAGTCCGATGTTCAGCCAGGACGCAGTCGCTACTTGGGAATCGGCGATCCAGCCATGCGTGCAAGACGGCCTGCTCGAGCGGCAAGGCGCAACTCTGCGCCTCACCGCCCGTGGCCGTCTCTTATCCAACGAGGTATTTGCCCGATTTCTTACCGAAGAAACAAAAGTGGGAACCGGCCACGTGAATCCACGTTAGTTGGCCGATCAGTGCCGTTCGGCTTTTGGCCTATCCGGTTCCCACCATCTCAAAAACTTTCGGGAGGCCGATGCCGAAGCCGATGTCGAAGATGGGCGACTCGAATGCCAGAGCCTCGATGCCGGCCTCTCCCGAAGGACTCATCCACACAATGCGAAACTGCACCCGCGACGCGCCGTGTTGCACGTCGAGCACTTCACCCGTCTGCACCTTCGAGCGGAAGCCGATCAGAACCGCCCCGTGGTTGCTGACATTGCGCACCCGGACAATCTCCGCGAAAGGCCGCGTCATTTTTGTCCACTCCCCAGATGCGTACCGGCAACTCCAGGTTCAGTCTGCGCTCTTTTCGCCGATCCATTCGCGCTCCGAGTTTTGCTTAACGTTTCAAACGGATCATAACCACGAATGCCCCAAAGCGAAACGTCACATCAGTTACATGCGAACGAGTTCCCGAAGTTACATTGCACAACGGAAGGAATAGTGGAGGAAATAGGTATTGCCTGCCTATAGCTTAGAGATACTACAAAACGCACTTATGTTCCACGTGGAACACTTTTGAATGCAAACAAAGGACTTAGTCGAAGTCTTTCATCGAGCAGGCCCCCGGCCCGCGAGCGTTGCCGCACGACCCGCATGGTCCCGCCGGCATCGGCGGCTGGCTCGTTGCTCCGCTCTTCGCCGACACGGCGAACACGGAGAGTTGCGGCTCCAGTTTCTTGCTCTGGCACTTCGGGCACTCGGCTTTCTGCTTGCCGAAGACCAGAGCCTCGAACTCGTGCTGGCATTCTTTGCAGACGTACTCGAAGATGGGCATGTAAAAACTCCGCGAAGAAAATTGCTGTTTCCTATTTAAAATCAAAGAGTGGGTACTTCGCAAACACACGAGGAGACTCGTCCCTTCAAACCGCGCCGCTGGCTGCGCGGGGGGCATGTGCAGACGGTTGCCAGTTTTTTGATCCCGCGACGTTTTCATCTGCCCGCGCCCGAGGAGCGGTTGATCGAAGTGGCGCCCGGCGTCCAGGTGCTTTGCCACTGCCACTGGCAAGCGGATCGAGCACAGGCGCTGACCATCGTTATTGTGCACGGGCTCGAAGGGTCGAGCGACTCGCAGTACATGCTTGGCATCACCGAGAAGGCGCTGGCGGCGGGGATGAATGTGATCCGCTATAACCAGCGCAACTGCGGCGGCACGGACGCGCTTGCGCCCGTGCTCTATCACTCGGGGCTGTCGGATGATGTCGCGGCGGTGGCGCGAGAGGTCATCGCGCGCGACGGCGTTTCTCGCTTGGCACTGGTTGGCTTCTCGATGGGCGGCAACATCGTACTCAAGCTGGCGGGGGAGTGGGGATCGCAGGCGCCGCCGCAGTTTCGCGCGGCCGCGGTGTGTTGTCCCGCAATTGATCTGGCTACGTCAGCGGATACGCTGCACGAACCGGCTAACCGGATTTACGAAAAGTATTTTTTGTGGGCGCTGCGCCGCCGGATGATTCAGAAGGCGCGGCTCTTTCCCGACCATTTCGACGTGAGCCGCCTACGCAGCATCCGAAGCCTGCGGGAGTTTGATGACAAGGTGACGGCTCACTATTGCGGCTTCACGGGCGTGGACGATTACTACGATCGTGCTTCGGCGGCGCACGTGGTGGAGCGGATCGCTGTGCCGGCGCTGATTTTGTACGCGGCGAACGATCCGTTCATCCGCATCACGGCGGAGACGCGGCGGAAGATTTCGTCGAACAGGAACATCACCTTCGTGGAGACGGGCGACGGCGGCCACTGCGCGTTCATCGGAGCAGCTAACGCGTCCCCCCGCAGATCGTCCGCGGGGGTGGGGAATACGAGCGATGGTCGTTATGACGACGGTTATTGGGCGGAGCGTGAGATCGTGAACTTCCTGCGCGGATTCTGATGGATGCCGACTTCTCGATCGAACTGGGGCAGGAAGATCCGGCGCTGGATTTTCCTTGGACAGATCCGGCGGCCAAGTTTGCTTATGTTGACTTGAAGGGGCGTCCGGAGTTGGTGGCGAGGATCGAGGAGGCGGAAAGGTTTTCCGAGTTGGGGGAATTTCTTCGGACGATGAACTCGGCGCGGAGCATGGTGGAGACGGCGAAGTGCGATGCGTGGGCGACGAGTGAACTGAGCGCAGAGGAAGAAATTTACGACGCGACGCACAAGTGTGCGAGTTATGTCGACGTGGTGTTTGCTGAGATTGATGTGCGACTATCTTTGTTTCGGCAATCCTTGTCGCGCCAATCCTTGTCCGCTCACGAACAGTTTGCCAGGAATCTGGTTGAGTTGCTGCGGCGGGCGGCGGAGGCTCCGTCGTCGGCGGAGGTGTGCGTGCGGCGGTGTTACTACGGGGAGGAAGGTGCGATCCGTGAAGGATTTTACTGCACCTTGTATGTGAGCGGCTACGGCAACGACGATGGCAGCGCGCGTCAGAATTGGGGAGTGGGGCTGAAGCTGATGGGGAACGCGATCATGCAGTTGTCGGCGAGCGGGGTGGGGTGATAGGTAAGGAGGTCCCAAGCGCGGCGCGACCGGGGAATCCTGCCCTTGACACAGGGAATCCGCGGCTTACGAAATTAAGGCGGCGAAATCATGCAGCCGGAATTTTCAGGCAGAGAGAGCCACAGGGGTGGGCAGGGTTGATTGGAATCGGCTTTCAAAACCCAACACGTTGGGTGCAAATCGGGACGATGTTTCTTCTGGCAACGTGGGATGGGCGGCCATCATCGCTTCGCTTACGCAGCCGCACCAAGCGTGGAGTTGGCGCAGGCTCCGCAGTTTTGATTTTACCCATAGACCCACCCGAGTATTGAGGGGTGGTGAATTAGAGTCCCTACACTGACAACAGTACGCCAGGTTCCCTTTGCATATGCCTACACGGGCTGGACTGGTCGGCTAATCTTTTTCCAGTTGAATCGTTTCCAGTCGACTCTTTTCCAGTCGATTCTGGTGCGAAGGAGCGAGAGGATCAGCATGAATAGGCAGATTTCCAGCAATCCTCGCGAGGCGGTAAGAATGGATTGGGATCGTTTGGGCAGCAGGGAGAAGCGTCCGTAGACGAATTCTATGTGGACCCAGTAGACGAGGAGGGACGTCTGGCCTAGTTGAATTAGCGGGCTGAAGCCAAGAGTTCCGAGGCCCCAACGGCACCAGGCATAACTCAGGAAGCAGATTACTAACAACATGCCTATGCGCATCATTAGAAAATTCGGACTGGTGTGCCAGTAATCATAAGTCGAGTAAAGATGGAAGGAAGAGTGATCCAGTTGGCGCGCTGCGAGGATGGCTACAGCTCCTATGCCTGCGAACAGAGTTAGAGTTTTCGCTGTTTGGTTGCGGGCCTGGTCACTGAAGAGAATGAATCCGGCCGCCAAGCCGGCGAAGGCGAAGGCAGCCCATGGGAATAAGGGGAAGAGCCATGACTGTGGGGCTCCCAGGTTGTGGCATCCGTCGATGTAGGATTCCAGCGGCCAGGGCAGCCAGATTGGTCGCCAGGTGGTGTAGAGGGGCGGAGTTAGCAGGGCGATTAGAGCCGCGGCGGCGATGGCAGCGGCTATCATCGGAAATCCGGAGTGGCCCTGGCCACCGGCAACTGCCGAGCTACTCCACCCCGCCAAGCCAACACCGTTCTTGACGGGGGCCCCGGTATGCTCGGCTTGGGCGGGTGAGGACGCCCGTCCCCACACATGCAGGACCATGCCGCAGGTTAGCGCCATCAGGATCATGGATAGGCCGATGATGTTCAAGACGTCCACTCGGAGTAAGTCGGACCATGGGGCCCATCCCCAGGCTATTAGAAATTCTTGCAGGCGGAAGAGGAGTCCGAAGGCGAAGATTTCGGCGCCACGGCGGAGCATGGCGCGGGTTATTTCGGCGGGGGTCAGCCGTTTGCGAATGAGTTTGTCGGTGACCAGGGCGAAGGAGACTCCGGCTAGAAAAAGAAAGAGGGGCGCGGGCAGCGTGCCGAGGAGTTGCGATGCTTTGAGGAAGCTGGTTTTGCGGGCGTTGCCGCCTAGCCATGCGTCGTAACAGTGGGTCTGGAACATCAGGACGCAGGCCAGGCCGCGCATCCAGTCGATCCAAGCGAGACGGGAAGAAGGGGCCGAGGTCACGGACGAGAGTGTAACGTGCGAGCGGGGGTGGGACCAAGGTGAAAGGCGGACGGGCGAGGACGCCCGTCTCTCCATCGGTTATCGGTATTGCGCTTCTTTTTGCGCTGCTCTGCGGCGATGTTGCTGCCTGGCATGCTAGCATTTTCGGGGAAGGACTCTACCGTGAAGTGCAAGTTTGGTATCGGCCCCGTAATTTTGGGTCTGCTGATCGCGGGTTGTTTCTCGCCTCCGGCATTCGCTAAGGATGAGCCTAAGTGGATCGAAGTGCATTCCGCACATTTTTCCGTGCTTACCGATGCGGGGGAAAAGCACGGGCGGGAAGTTGCTTTGCGGATGGAACAGATGCGGACGGTTTTTGGACAGCTGATACTGAAAGACAAGCTGAAAATGTCGGTACCGATCACCGTCATCGCACTTAAGAGCGACAAACAATATGCCTTGGTTGCTCCGACGAAGCAGAGCACGGCGGCCGGGTTTTATGTGCCGGGGTCGGATCGGGTTTATATCGTCCTGAATCTTTTTGAGGCCGACCCGTGGCACTCGGTGGCGCATTCGCTGGCGCACTATCTTTTGAATTACAACTATCCTCCGGTGCAGGGCTGGTTTGACGAAGGGCTGGCGGAATACTTTGGATCGATTTATATCGGCAAGGAAGTGGAGATCGGAGGCGATCCGGAACTGCAAGCGGAGTGGCACGAGGACATCTTTGATTTTATGCGGCGGGACCCGAATGTGCCGCAGTCGCTGACGCAGCTGGTGAGTTCTCCGGTATGGCTGTCGATGGTGGACTTGTTCACGATGAAGCACGACGAATCGGGGACGCGCGAGGGGACGCACAACACGCTGTACTATGCGCAGGCTTGGATGGTCGTCCACTACCTGCTGAACAAGAACAAGATGCCGGAGGCGGGGACTTACTTCGATCTGGTGGTGAATCAGAAACTGCCGGTGGAGAAGGCGATGGTGCAGGCGTTTGATATGACGCCGGCGCAGATGGAAGACTCGGTCAAGGCTTATTTCAAAACACAGAGCGGGTTGGGGATTGCGCTCGATCAGGCGAAGAAGCCGGTTGTAGATCCGGCGGACATTCAGCAGCCGAATCATTTCGCGCTGCCGTTTGGCGCGGACGACGCCGGGATGGCGGTCAATCCGGTTAAGGATGAAGAAGCTAAAGCTGTGATTGGCGACATGATGGCGCGCATTCCGGAGCATCGCGATCAGGCGCTGCACGATTTGCAGCAGTTGACGGCGGATCCAAAAGGTAATGAGGCGGCGCATCGCGGGCTGGCGCGGGAATATTTACGGCAGAAGAAGTTCGACGCGGCCGACGACGAATTGGAAAAGGCGACGGATTTGAATCCGCGCGATCCATGGATTTGGTATTACCGTTCGGTGCTGAAGTATCAGAAGGCGCAGGCGACACGGCAGGAAATGCCGGGGCTGGCAAACATGATGCAGGATCTGCGAGCGGTAACCGATTGGTATCCGGAGTTTGCCGACGCTTATAACATGCTGGGTATGGCACGAGTGGAGGGGGGAGGAATCAACTCGGCGCTGGAGGCGCAACGGCAGGCGATCGCGCTGGCGCCGCGCAATGTGGAGTATCAGTTCAACCTGGGACAGATTTATGTAGCGGGGAAGAAGTGGGATCTGGCGCGGGAAGTGTTTACGCGGCTGAAGGCGGGACCTGATCGGGTGGCGGCGGCAGCGGCGAAACAGCAATTGGACGATTTAGAGACGCTGCAGAAGTACGGAGTGCGTCCGCAGCGAGCGGGGGAAAGCGCAGCGCCGGCGGGGGCGGCTAGCACTCCTTTGGCAGGGACGAGAGCGGTTTCAGCGGCCGTGAGCGCAGGGCAAGATCAGAATGAGGAGGCTGATGCGGCGCCGAAACCTGCGCCGGTCAAGCCGGGGACGACGGGACCGGTGCAATTTTTGAAGGGCAAGATCGTGAGTAGTGATTGCTCCAAGCCTCCCGAGGCTACCGTTACGATTCTGAGTGGCATGACGACTTACAAGCTTCATGCTTCGGATTACAAATCGTTGCTGACGATTGGGGAGGACCAGTTTTCCTGCGAGTGGAAGAACCGTGTCGTATCGGTGAACTACCGTGCGGTCGGGAGAAATCAAGGAGAATTGGTGTCGGTAGAAGTGCACTGAGCGCGACCAACTGGCGCGGGTTTCAGAACCGGTGCGGCACTCGGACCGACGGCAAAATATGCGAAGATGGAGTCGGGGAGAGCAAGGCCATGGAGAACCCACTTAAGCTTAAGCGCATTCACCACGTCGAATTCTGGGTTGGCAACGCGCGCCAGGCGGCCTACTTCTACCGCAAGGGATTCGGCTTTTCGCAGGTTGCTTACAGCGGACTGGAAACGGGCCAGCGTCAGCGCGCTTCTTATGCGCTGAGCCAGGGCAAGGCGAACTTCATTTTGACCACGCCTATGACGCCCGACGATTTGGCGGCGGATCATATCCGCAAGCATGGCGATGGCGTGCGGGATATCGCGTTGGAAGTGGAGGACGCTGATCAGGCGTTTGCCGAAGCCGTGCGGTGCGGAGCGCAGCCGGCCGAGGAACCGCATGAGATAAGGGATGAACACGGCGCCATTCGCCGTGCCGCGGTCCGCACCTATGGCGACACGATCCATTCGCTGCTCTCATATAAGGATTACAAAGGGCCGTTTCTGCCGGGGTTTATGGCGGCCCCGCTGGCTGGGGACGACTGCGGCATTCTGCGCATTGACCACATCGTGGGGAATGTGGAACTCGGCAAGATGCAGTACTGGGCGGATTATTACACTCGCGTTTTCGGGTTCCACCGTTACATCACGTTCGACGATAAGGATATTTCGACCGAGTACAGCGCGTTGATGAGCATCGTGATGTCGGACGATTCGCACTCGGTGAAATTTCCCATCAACGAACCGGCCGCGGCGCGCAACAAGAGCCAAATTCAGGAATACATTGAAGCTTACGGCGGAGCAGGGGCGCAGCACATTGCGTTGCAATGCAAAGATGTCATGAACACGGTGGGAAAACTGCAGCGCAACGGGCTCGATTTTCTGCGCGTTCCCGACACATATTACGACCTGCTGCCGTCGCGGGTCGGGCCGGTGGAGGAATCGCTGGCGGAGTTGAGGTCGCTGGGTATACTTGTGGACCGCGACGAGGAAGGCTACCTGCTGCAGATTTTTTCGAAGCCGGTGGAAGATCGACCGACCGTGTTCTTCGAGGTTATCCAGCGCAAGGGCAGCCGCGGATTTGGCAAAGGGAATTTCAAAGCGCTGTTTGAATCGATCGAAATGGAGCAGGCGCGGCGCGGGAATCTGTAGGCAATGGCTAAAGCTAGAATGACGGACNNGCGGGTTGCGTTACCAGTCGGGATTCGGCAACGAGTTCGCCAGCGAGGCGGTGGAAGGCATACTGCCACGCGGGCAAAATGCTCCTCAGAATGTGGCGCATGGGTTGTATACGGAACAACTGAGCGGGACGGCATTCACGGCGCCGCGCGGCGTTAATCGCCGGACTTGGCTTTACCGGACACGTCCGTCGGTGGCGCATAAGCCGTTTCAGCCGATCGAGCAAGGAAGGCTGCGCAGCGCGCCGTTCGACGAGGCGCCGACGCCGCCGAACCAGTTGCGCTGGGGGCCGATTCCGATTCCGGCTTCCTCACAGCGCACCGACTTCATTGACGGTCTGGTTACGATGGCTGGCAACGGCAACACGCATACCCATGCGGGCGTTGCGATTCACATNNACGGAGATGGGCGTTCTCGAAGCCGGTCCCGGCGAGATTGCAGTGATTCAACGGGGAATTCGTTTTCGCGTCGAACTTCTGGAGAAGGATGCGCGCGGTTACATCTGCGAGAACTACGGCGCGCTGCTTCGTCTGCCGGATCTGGGACCGATTGGCGCGAATGGACTGGCGAATCCGCGCGACTTTCTGGCTCCGGTGGCGGCGTTTGAAGATCGCGAAGGCGATTACAGGATTGTGACCAAGTTCCAGGGAAGACTGTGGGCGGCGGCGATTGATCACTCGCCGTTGAACGTGGTTGCCTGGCACGGGAACTACGTGCCCTACAAGTACGATCTGGCGAATTTCAATTGCATTAACACGGTGAGCTTCGATCATCCGGACCCCTCGATTTACACGGCGCTGACTTCGCCTTCAGAAATCCCGGGAACCGCGAATGTTGATTTCGTAATTTTTCCGCCGCGATGGATGGTCTCTGAGCATACGTTTCGTCCGCCGTGGTTTCATCGCAACTTTATGAACGAGTTCATGGGGCTGATCCACGGTGAATATGACGCCAAGGCGGAAGGGTTCGTGCCGGGCGGCGCCAGCCTGCACAATTGCATGGCGGGTCACGGGCCCGATGCTGAAACGTTCGAGAGGGCGAGTAAGGCCGAACTGAAGCCGGTTTATCTGGGCGACACGCTGACGTTCATGTTCGAGACTCGTTTCGTGTGCCAGCCGACGAAGTTTGCACTGGAGACTTCGCAGCTTGATCATCAGTACTTCGAGTGCTGGCAGGGATTGCGGAAGAAGTTCAAGGGGAACGGCAGTTAGGCAGGCCGTTGAAAAAGTCGAGGTTGCAGCGGCAGCCCCTAAAGGGGCGGTCGAGACCGAACGACCTAGGGCATCGCTAAAGCGATGCCCTGATACGAAACGCGAGTATTTCAGCAGCCGGTTCGAGCGGCGACGTTAGGGCAATGAATTTGCAAACTTCTCAGACGGTGCGAAATTCCGCGGATGTGATCTATGCCGCCTGGTTGCTGCGCGACCTGATCGACTATGCCGGATTATTTCCTCCCGCGTCGTTGGCCATGGCGCCGTCTGTGGCTAACTACGACGCCTATTCGCGGTCGGAATGGAACTGGATTCTCGGGCGTTTCATTGTCCCGGTGGCGCGGCTCGGTGAGTTCGAAGAAGCGTTTGCGGGATTGCCAACTCCAACGCCAGGGCCTGGCTTCACAAACTGGCGGCTGTCTGCCCTGCTGGGCTCCGAGGTAGTGGCGGAGGTCGCTCACATTCGCGAATTCAATGCTCGAATTGAGCGCTCTGGTTCCGGCAGAAGGGCGGTCGTCGAGTCGGTTGAGGTGAAGGTTGCGAGCCCCACAGAGGTCAAGCGGTTGTCCGGAATGATTCCGGTGAAGCTCGCGACCTATTTCGAAGTTCCGCTGTCCGGTTGCAGCGAGTGCATTGCGGCGGTGGCAGGTTGCGGGCGCAGAGCGAAGATCCGGACGGGTGGCGAGACGGCCGACAAGTTTCCCGCTTCCGAGAGCGTGATCGAATTCCTTCGCCTGTGTGTGGCGGCCAATGTGCCCTTCAAGGCGACCGCCGGACTGCACCATCCTCTGCGCTCGGTGCACCGGTTCACGTATCAAACCGAAAGCCCGTCGGGAATCATGCACGGCTTTGTAAATGTTTTTCTGGCAGCCGCGTTTTTGTGGGCGGGTATGGAGACCACGCTTGCCGTTCAGTTGCTCGACGAACAATCGGCGGAGGCATTCCACTTTGATTTGGATGGAATCGGGTGGCACCAGCATCGGCTGAGGCGGCATGAAATCGCGGCCGCGCGGCGGAGTTTCGCGGTTTCGTTTGGGTCGTGCTCATTTACCGAGCCGATCGACGACTTGCGGTCTCTGCGCCTCTTATGAAGAATGTGCTATCAGGGGATCTCGTAAGAAGCTTCCGCTATGAAACCCGCTCTCGACGAAACTCACTATTCGAAGGTGCAGAGTTGGGTTGAATCCGCCAACATTGCCGAGTCGGATTTTCCCATTCAAAATTTGCCTTTCGGAGTTTTTCGGCGGCGCGATGCAGTCGCCCACGCGAGAGTGGGAGTTGCGATCGGAGACCGCATTCTTGACCTCAACGGAATGCAGCGTGAGGGATTGCTGGCGGAGAAGAGTGTGCGGCTCGCGGCGAATGCTTGCGCATCCGATGCGCTGAACCCGCTGATGGCGGTGGGAACGGGTCCGCGGCGAGCTTTGCGCCAGCGTCTTCATGCTATTTTGCGACTGGACGCGGCCGCCTCCGACCGGCAGGCCGCTGCGCGCCATCTCGTCGCTCAGGCTGATGTTGAGATGCTTCTGCCCGCTTCCGTCGGCGACTACACCGATTTCTACGCATCGATCTTCCACGCCACCAACGTCGGAAAGTTGTTTCGCCCGGACAATCCGTTGCTGCCGAATTACAAATACATTCCGATTGGCTATCACGGGCGAGCGTCGTCGCTGGTTGCTACGGGAACAGCGATCCGGCGGCCCTGCGGCCAGACGCGCGATGGCGACGCCGAGCCAAGCGACGCTCCGAAATTCGGGCCGACCCTGGCGCTCGATTACGAACTGGAAGTGGGCTTTTTTGTGAGCGCTGGAAATCGGTTGGGAGAAACTATTCCAATCGGCGAAGCGGAAGAACATATTTTCGGGATCTGCCTGGTGAATGACTGGTCGGCGCGGGACATTCAGGCCTGGGAGTACCAACCGCTTGGACCTTTTCTGGGGAAGAGTTTTGCGACCTCACTTTCACCGTGGGTGGTGACGATGGAAGCGCTGGCTCCATTTCGCACGGCTGCATTTGCGCGCGCGGAGGGCGATCCGGCGCCGTTGCCTTACCTTTTCGGCGAGAGCGATCAGGAGCAAGGGGGTCTCGACTTGTGGCTGGAAGTTTCTCTCTTGTCAGTGCGGATGCGGGAATCCGGCATCGCTCCCTTGGTATTGGGCCGCAGCAATTATCGCGACATGTACTGGACCATGGCGCAGATGCTGACCCATCACGCGAGCAATGGTTGTAATCTGCGTTCAGGCGATCTGCTGGCAAGCGGAACTGTGTCGGGCGCGGACAAGACCGCGCGTGGATGCCTGTTGGAGCTCACCTCGCGGGGCAAGGATCCGGTTTTGCTGCCGACCGGAGAGCAGAGGAAATTTCTGGAAGACGGAGACGAAATCATCCTCCGGGGATTTTGCGAACGGGACGGGTTCCGGCGCATTGGACTGGGCAGTTGCGGGGGAGCGATCCTGCCTGCCTCCGCGAGCTGACGACCGAGTGCGCCTGCATCGCTGGACGCGTTTCGAGGGGCCAGGTCCACAACCATCGTGAATTCTGCCGTTTCCTGCGACAGGCGGCGGGCTCGCTTGTCGAGCGGGTAACCGCAAGTTGCTTTTCGCGGGTAAGAATTGGGCAATTTGTGGGGGGTACCCCCCCCTCCCCCCTAAAATGGGTTAAGTCGATGATAGTAAGGTAGTTACATGTAAGGTGTTACAAATACGGGACTTAGCGCTTGATTTTTCTGTTTGGCGTGCACTTGCGAGGGTGCTGACCGGGGCCATTTGTCGGACATTTG
>PLHP01000123.1 GCA_003138955.1 Acidobacteriaceae bacterium
TGCTCGGAGTGCAGCGGGTGTCTCCGAATGAGGGGAAAAGCCCAGGGCCGCGTCTTCTGAAGATCGCCTTCTGTTCCTCCCGCAACAAAATTCTTACCGATATTTCCCCAGCGCTGGACGCAAGGCTGGAGAGGCAGCGGGCCGCCCCACCGGGCGCGTCANNCAGGTTGTCGGGCTGCTTGCCGCACCGAAGCATGCCGCAAGAACTCTACCTCCGTTTGACAGACATCAGTCAGGAGGGAGTATGACGAACAACAGAATCTGTTCCACAGAATCCGGGATTGAGGATCGATGTAAGCATTGCTCATCGAGCGAGGACGGCATCGACCAACTGTTCTTCGGTCAATTCGCCCCTGGACAAACTGTTCAAAGAAGGCGCGCATCCGAGCCGAATTAATGGCCAGCATTCCGCACGTTATCGGGGCAATCTCATGCCAGTCCTTCCTTGGGTCAGCCACCTTCGGGCCAGTCAGTCGGTCTGTCAAACCCCACGCATAGCGGAGTTGCAATTGGAAAGAGCCAGTGCGCCTGTTGTGTGCCGGGGTTCGGATGTTTGCACTGGAGCGCAGCGAGGTGCTAGGCTGGAGCGAATGAAAGGCGAATATCATTCGCGGAGGGTTGCGTGACCCCGTCCCAGCAGGCTTTGGCCCCACGATTACGCTCGACTCTCGACACCGTTCAGGAGATTCTAGGGACGCTGATCGCACGCTACCGCACAGACGAAGTGTTGACCTCGGTGCGACAAATCCCCGCCCGCGAGGCCAAGTTTCGGCCCGTGCCGGACTGGGTGAGAAGTGAACTGTCCGAGGCGTACCGGGCAAAAGGAATCAAAGAACTGTATTCGCACCAAGCCGCCACAGCCGAACTGGTTCACAGCGGCAGGAACGTTGTCGTGGTAACGCCCACGGCGTCGGGCAAAACACTCTGCTACAACCTTCCAGTGTTGAATGCAGTGCTGGAGAATCCCGATACCCGTGCTCTTTGTCTATTTCCGACCAAAGCGCTAGCCCAGGACCAACTCGTCGAATTGCACGACCTCGCCAAGCGGCTCGATGATTGCTTCGGAGTGTTCACCTACGATGGCGACACACCGAACGACGCGCGCAAGGCGATCCGAGAGCGCGGACATGTTGTCCTGACGAACCCGGACATGTTGCACACCGGAATCCTCCCGCACCACACAAAGTGGATGCGGCTGTTCGAGAACCTGCGGTACATCGTGCTGGATGAACTGCACACCTATCGCGGCGTGTTCGGGAGTCATCTTGCGAATGTGCTACGGCGATTGCGACGCGTCGCGCGGTTCTACGGCTCGAATCCGCAGTTCATCTGCTGTTCCGCAACGATTGCAAATCCCGGCGAACTGGCTTCGCAACTGATCGAGGGCGAAGCCGACGTTGTCGAGGAGAATGGTGCGCCCGCTGGGGAAAAGCTTTTCGTTTTCTACAATCCGCCGATGGTCAACCGAAGCCTTGGCATTCGGCGCAGTTATATCACTGAAGCCACACGTGTAGCCAAGGAACTGCTTGCACGCAAGCTGCAGACGATTGTTTTCGCCAACAGCCGCTTGCATACGGAGGTCTTGCTCACGTATTTGCAGCAGGCGAATCCGTCGAAGCCTGGCCAAGCGGAACCGGTCCGCGGCTACCGCGGGGGTTACCTGCCGGGGGAACGGCGCGAGATTGAACGTGGGCTGCGCGAGGGCCGGATCCGCGGAGTGGTGACCACGAACGCCCTCGAACTGGGGATCGATATTGGGTCACTCGACGCTTGTGTGATGGCGGGCTATGCGGGCTCGATTGCTTCCACTTGGCAACGCGCCGGGCGCGCGGGGCGCCGCAGCGGGAGCTCCTGCGCGGTGTTCGTTGCGTCTTCTGCGCCGCTCGACCAATTCATTGTGCAGCATCCGGACTATTTTTTCGGGAGTTCGCCCGAGCACGCACACATTCAACCAGACAACCTGGAGATTCTCGTGAACCACTTGAAATGTGCGGCGTTCGAGCTGCCACTGTCGCCCGATGAGCGATTCGGCAACGTGGAATTGCCTGAGCTTTGCGAGCGACTTGCGGAAGCAGGGTTCCTACAGCGCAGCGGAGGCAACTGGCACTGGGTGCAGGAGGGCTATCCGGCAGACACGATCAGCCTGCGTTCGGTGACGTCCGACAATTTCGTCATCATCGATACCACGGGCGAAGAGGATGGAGAGCCGGAGGTGATCGGGGAGGTGGATTTTTCGTCCGCCCTCACCACCGTCCATCCCAAGGCAATCTACATCCATCAGGGGCAGCAGTACCACGTCGAGCGCCTTGATTTCAGCCAGCGCAAAGCATACGTGAAGCGGGTGAACGTGGACTATTTCACAGACGCCATTCGCTACACGCAGGTGCAGGTACTCGAAATCGCAGAAGAACAGACTATCCTCGGCCCGGCAGCACATGCACATGGCGACGTGCTCGTGCGGTCGCAGGTCGTCGGTTTCAAGAAAATCAAGTTCTTCACGAATGAGAACGTGGGCTCCGGAAAGCTCGAATTGCCGGAGAACGAGATGCACACCACTGCGTTCTGGCTGACGCTCCAACACGAACTGCTGGCGGGACTGCCTTTCACACTTTCCGAGCGGCAGACTGGCATCTTTGGGCTAATCTACGCGCTCGCCTCCATGGCGACGCTGCTGCTGATGTGTGACCGTCGCGACCTCGGCACCGCGGTCGGCGAGCGGCCGCCGAGTGCGGGTGCCGACATTGAATGGCAGGACTTCCCGACTGCGACGGGTACCGAGAAGGAACTCTTCGAGCCAAACTTGTACCTGTATGACGCGTATCCCGGAGGGATTGGATTCAGTGAACCTCTCTACCGTGTCTGCGATGTGCTTTTGACGCGCACGCGTGAACTCATCGCGGCCTGTCCCTGTGACAACGGATGCCCGTCGTGTGTCGGCCCCGCAGGTGACAAGAGCGAGCGCTCCAAGGAAGTGGCTCTGGCGATCCTTGGGCAGCTGTGTTCCTGAGAGGCCTCGGGAGCGCCCAGTATTAATAAAGATGGTGAGGTTTCACCTTAACGTGAGTCGCACAATCCCAGATCGCTTCGCCCGGTTGAAGGCACTCGAGCGTCCCTCGACGCTTCCCCTGTCAGGACACGAGGTCCCGGTGTGGAACCCGGTCGAACGGGAACCCTTCGGCTGCTCTTCGGGCGTTGCCATTGGATCCGAGAGGCTTGCATTGATCCTGGGGGCTTCGGTAAAGCGGAACCGACATGGCGAGCATCTGTCACTGCACTGTTGGCATGGTGACTATGCCCCGTGCGCTCCAGATGCTGCGGCAATACGGTTGCTTGCACCGGATGCTCCGGAAGATGTCGCGGACGCTCAGCAGTGGCTTTTTCTCGACACGGAAACAACGGGACTCGCCGGTGGGACGGGAACGTATCCGTTTCTTGTCGGCCTGGCATGGTGGGAAGGCGGAGGTCTCGAGGTCGAGCAGTTGTTCATGCGTGAGTACAGTGAAGAGCGTTCGCTGCTCGCGGCGCTTGCAGAGCGGTTGGCCGAACGTCCGGTGTTGATCACGTTCAATGGCAAAGCGTTCGACTGGCCGCTGCTCGAAACACGTTATCGGATGACGCGAACCATTCCTCCGCCGGCACCGCGAGCCCACCTCGATTTCCTTCATCCGGCACGAAATCTCTGGCGCCTGCGGCTCGGCTCCGTAAGATTGTCGCAACTCGAACGTCACGTGCTCGGGTGGGACCGGGGTCTAGATGTGGTGTCGGAGCTGATCCCAAGAATCTATCTCGACTTTGTGCGTGGTGGGCACGCAGACCCGCTGGTTCCTGTCTTCCACCACAATCAGATGGATCTGCGCGGGCTCGCCAGACTTTCAAGCCGCGTTCTGTCACTCCTCAGTGATGGGGAGAGGTCCAGCCAGGATGCTCTTGAGCTGTACGGTGTGTCTCGCATTTGCGAGCGGCGTGGTGAGGTAAAGCGTGCGCGCAAATTGTACGAACAATCGATTGCCTCCGTACTGCCGACAGAAGCCGATCATGCTGCTCGAGCGGCTCTCGCACGATTGGCAAAGCGTGACGGGGACCTCGCCCGCGCGCGTGAGCTTTGGGAAGGCACGTTGGGAAACTCTCGTGAGGGCTACGAAGCTTACGAGCAGCTGGCCATCTACTACGAGCACGAAGCCCGCGAGCCGCGACGGGCGTTGGCGATCGCGCGTGAAGCGCTCGCCCAGTTCCGTCGCGCGAACCAAGTAGGGACGATCGCGGCAGCGACATTTCGCAGGACCAAGGCGCGGTTCGAGCATCGGCTCGTGCGCCTCGAACGCAAGGCCGGCCAGACGTTCCTCGACGCGTTTGACGCATAGCAGGGATTGGTCGGTTCTCGGTTGATTGCAGCGGCTCGGAGTCACAACAGGTGAACACCAAAGAATAGATGGAGGAAGGAAAACGCGTGCTGGCAATTGTGGCAGGAATTCTGGTGGCGCGGCATCTAAAGACGCCGGAGGATCTGGGCGATCGTCGCCCCAGCCCGCGAACCGAGTACCTGATCTCATCCGCAGTTCAGTGGGCCGATCGAATCATGAAAAAGATCGACGGCGTGTTCGAT
>PLHP01000217.1 GCA_003138955.1 Acidobacteriaceae bacterium
GCCGACCGCCTGCACAACATGCGCACCCTCGAACATCTCGATCCCGACCGCCAGCAGAAAATCGCCCGCGAGACCCTCGAAATCTACGCTCCCATCGCACACCGTCTCGGCATGGGCAAGATTCGCGGCGAACTGGAAGACCTCGGTTTCAAATACGTCGATCCCATCGGCTACGAACAGGTCCGCGCCGCCGTCGATTCGCGCCGCAAAGAGGGCGAAGCCTTCATGGCGCGGGTCGAGGGTGTTCTGCGCGACGGCCTCAAAGAAGCCGGCATCACCGGCCGCGTCGAGAGCCGCATCAAGCGCCTTTACAGCGTCCACAAGAAATTGCAGCGCCAGCGCATCAGCGTCGATCAGGTTTACGACCTCTGCGCCATGCGCGTCATCACCAACTCCGTACAGGACTGCTACGCCGTTCTCGGCATCATCCACAACCTCTGGCGCCCCGTACCCGGCCGTATCAAGGACTTCATCGCCATGCCGCGGCCCAATCTCTACCAGTCGCTGCACACCTCCGTCATCACCGAGACCGGCGAGACCTTCGAAATCCAGATCCGCACCGAAGAAATGCACAAGATGTGCGAAGAAGGCATCGCCGCCCACTGGAAATACAAAGACGGCCCCGTCTCCGCCGAGGACGAGCAGCGTCTGGCATGGCTCCGCCAGGTCGTAGAGTGGCAGCGCGACGTCTCCGATCCCAACGAATTCCTCTCCACCCTGAAAGTCGATCTCTACCCGGAAGAGGTTTACACTTTCACGCCCAAGGGCAAGGTCCTGGTCCTGCCGCGCGAGTCCACGCCCATCGACTTCGCCTACTCCATCCACACCGAAGTCGGCCACAGCTGCACCGGCGCCAAGGTCAACGGACGCATGGTTCCCCTCCGCCACAAGCTCCATTCCGGCGACATCGTAGAAGTCCTCACCCAGCCCGGACACAAGCCCAGCCGCGATTGGCTCGCCGTCGTCAAGTCCTCCCGCGCCCGCAACAAAATCAAGCACTGGCTCAACGTCCACCAGCGCGAGCGCGCCATTGAAATCGGAAAAAAGCTGATCGAAAAAGAAGCGCGCAAATACAGAATCTCGCTCAAGGAAATCAAGGAAGCCGACCTGCAAAGAGCGGCCACCGAATACGGACTCGGCCGTCCCGACGACCTGATGGCCGGCATCGGCTACGGCAAGTACTCAGCCCGCCAGGTGCTGGCGAAATTCGCCCCCGCCGGCGCCGAACCGATGTCCGAAAGCGAGGAGCAGGCCGCATCCCAAGGCTTCACGAGCGGCATTTCGAGCGTTGTCCGCCGCGTCTTCGGCGGAGACTCCAACGCCATCGTCGTCCGCGGACAAGGCGACCTCCTCGTCTATCGTGCCCGCTGTTGCAACCCCATTCGCGGCGAGGCCATCGTCGGCTATGTCACCCGCGGCAAAGGCGTTGCCGTCCACTCCATCAACTGTCCCAACGTNNAAAATCACCCTGCTCTGCGACGACCGCTGGGGCATGCTCAAACAAATCACCGCCGTAATCAGCGACACCAAAACCAACATCCGCAACATGGAATCCCGCAGCCAGAACGGCCAAGCCAGCGTAGACGTAGTTCTCGACATCGCCGACCTCAAACACCTCCAGAAAATCATCGACGGAGTCCGCCAGATCCCCGGCGTCCACGACGTCCAGAGATTGCAGAAGATCTAGCCGGCGGCTGCAACCCTTGAGTGTGCGCGTGAGAACTCGTCTTCGGTCAATCCAGCGGAACGGGATGCAGAGAATCCAGCCCCGGAGGGGCGAACCAACTTAGCCCAGCGCTTCAGCGCTGGGAAAAGCGGAGGAAATGATCCAAGTCCCGGAGGGACGACCGAGTCCTCACTCTCCAGGGATGTGGGGCGCGGACACTCCTATCCGCGAATGAGCCTGCTATTCTTTCTCCGCGCTCTCAGCGCCCTCTGCGGTTAAATGCTTTTCCGGCCGCAGCAACGGAAACAGAATCACATCCCGAATCGAATGCGAGTCGGTGAGCAGCATCGCCAACCGGTCAACTCCCAGCCCCACCCCGCCCGCCGGAGGCATGCCATAACTAAGCGCGTTGATATAATTTTCGTCCATCTGGTGGGCTTCTTCGTCGCCGCGTTCGCGTTCTTTTAATTGCGACTCGAACCTTCGCCGCTGATCTTCGGGATCGTTCAGTTCGCTGAAGCCGTTGGCGATCTCCATCTTCCCGGCGAATATCTCAAAACGTTCGGTCCAGTCAGGCTCATCCGGCTTCTGCTTTGACAGCGGCGAGACGGCGGTAGGAAATTCGTAGATGACCGTCGGCTGCATCAAGTGCTCCTCCGCCACCGCTTCAAAAAGATTCGCGATCGTCTTGCCCACCGGCTCCGCCGCGTCGTAGCTCAAACTAATCCCCGCGCTGCGCACTCGCCCGACCAGCGCCTCGACCGACCCGTGCGCCGCGAAGTCGCTGCGCTCCGGCTTGGCGCCCGCTTTCTCCGGCCAGAAGTGCACAATCGCCTCCCGCATCGTCATCCGCCGCCAGTTCGTGTGCGACCAATCAATCTCCTGCTCGCCCCACTTCGTCTTCATCCCGCCGGTTACATCTTTCACCGCCTGCTCAATCGAGCCCTGCGTCGTGCCCAGAATGCCGAGATAGTCCGTGTAAGCCTGGTAAGCCTCCAGCATGGTGAACTCAGGATTCCATCTCCACCCCAGCCCCTCATTGCGGAAGTTGCGGTTGATCTCATACACCCGATCGAATCCCCCCACCGTCAGCCGTTTCAAATAAAGTTCGGGAGCGATGCGCAGAAACAGATCCATATCCAAAGTGTTGTGATGCGTCTTAAACGGACGCGCCACCGCTCCGCCCGCAATCGGATGCATCATCGGCGTCTCGACTTCCATGAACCCCTGCCCATCGAAATACCGCCGCAAAGATTGCACCAGCTTGCTGCGCTTCAAAAACACTTCGCGCACTTCCGGATTCATCACCAGATCCACGTAGCGTTGCCGATAGCGCAACTCAACGTCGGTGAGCCCGTGAAATTTCTCCGGCAAAGGCAGTAGATCTTTCGAAAGAAAAGTCAGTTCCTCGGCATGAATGCTGAGCTCGCCCGTGCGCGTGCGAAACAGATATCCGCGAACCCCTATGTGATCGCCCAGGTCCAGCAGCTTCCAAAGTTCGAAGCCGGCATCGCCGACCGCATCCTTCTTGACATAGATCTGCAGCCGCTGCCCGTCCTGCTGCAAGTGCGCAAACCCGGCCTTACCCATCAGCCGGATCGCCATAATGCGTCCCGCAACCCGCACCGTCACCCGCGGAGCATCCAGTTCCTCCGTAGTCTGTCCGTCGTATTGGTCCCGGATCTGCCGCACGGTGTGGCTGAAGTTGAACTTCCGCGGATAAGCCGGATGCCCGAGAGCCTCAATCTTCTTCAGCTTCTCGCGCCGGATTTCATAAATGTTTTCGTCGAGTGCCAATGCGTGTCCTTGAGTTGCAGAGTAAGGGTTTAAGAGCAAGCGTTTCAGAGTAAGCTTCTGATTATAGACAAGCCTGGGTGAGATTCATGCCTCCACGTGCCCTACGGCCCATTGGCGTGACGGCCCAGATGCTGTGACCCACGTCACAGCCTCCGCCTGTGGCCAAGAGCAGACTACTTGTGGTCGCCCCGCCCGCTGCAATGCCGTTCACGAGCTGCACGTCGACGCGCCTACGACCAAACGGATTTTCCAGGAGAAACCAATGTCATTCACCAAGCAGCAAGCACTCGACTACCATTCCTTGCCGCGCCCGGGAAAAATTGAGGTCACCCCCACAAAACCGTGCCGCACGCAACGGGATCTGAGCCTGGCCTATACGCCGGGCGTGGCTGTACCATGCCTCGCGATTGAGAAGAATCCGCAGGACGCCTTCAAGTACACGGGACGCGGAAATTTAGTCGCCGTGGTCACTAACGGAACCGCCGTTCTCGGCCTGGGCGACATCGGGCCTCTCGCCGGCAAGCCCGTCATGGAGGGCAAGGCTGTCCTCTTCAAACGCTTCGCTGACGTGGATGTCTTCGATATCGAGGTCGGCAGCCACGATCCCGACGATGTCATCAAGGTATGCCAGCTTCTGGAGCCGACTTTCGGCGGAATCAACCTCGAAGACATCAAGGCTCCGGAGTGCTTCTACATCGAGGAGACCCTGAAGAAGACGATGAAGATTCCGGTCTTCCACGACGACCAGCACGGCACCGCCATTATTTCCGGGGCCGCGTTATTGAACGCCCTGGAAGTGGTGAACAAGGACATCGGCAAAATAACTCTCGTCATCAACGGAGCCGGGGCCTCTAGCGTTGCCACGGCCGAGCACTACGTTCGGTTGGGCATGAAGCGGGAGAACATCACCCTGTGCGACACCAAGGGAGTGGTTTACAAGGGCCGCACGGCAGGCATGAATCCTTACAAGGAGCGCTTCGCGCAAGACACCAAGCTGCGTACGCTGGCCGAGGCTATGGCGGGCGCCGATATGTTCCTCGGACTCTCCGTCGGTGGCGTGGTCTCGCAAGACATGGTGCGCTCGATGGCGGCCCGTCCAATAGTGATCGCCATGGCGAATCCCGATCCGGAAATTACTTACGAGGACGCCACAGCCTGCCGCCCCGACGTCATCATGTGCACCGGCCGTTCGGATTATCCCAACATGGTGAATAACGTTCTGGGCTTCCCCTCCATCTTCCGTGGGGCCCTCGATGTGCACGCTACCGCCATCAACGATGAGATGAAGCTGGCCGCGACCCGAGCCTTGGCTGCACTCGCCAAGGAGGACGTGCCCGACTCCGTCTGCCGTGCCTATGGAGTCGAGCGGATGAAGTTCGGTCCCGATTACCTGATTCCGAAGCCCTTCGACCCGCGCGTACTGATCTGGGAGGCCTCCGCCGTGGCCGAAGCTGCCATGCGCACCGGCGTAGCCCAGCAGCCGGTCGACCTCAATGAGTACCGTGAGCAACTCGAGCGTCGTCGCGGGAAGGCCCACGAGATCTCTCGAATAATGATTCGCAAAGCGCAAGCCAAACCTAAATCTGTGGTCTTTCCGGAAGGAGAGAATGAGAAAATCCTGCGCGCTTGTTACACCCTGATGGACGAGAAAATCGCTGTCCCCATCCTGCTGGGCAGAGCCGCGGTGATCCAGGCAAAGGCACTCGATCTGGGGTTGGATCTGAAGGACGTGCGCATCATTAATCCAGCGGAGTCTCCGCTCCGCGAAGCCTACATTCAGGAACTCTCCCGGCTGCGGCAGCGTCGAGGTATAACGCTGAGCGAAGCCCACCGGCGGATCAATGACCGCAACGTTTTTGCTTCCATGATGGTGCGCATGGGGGATGCCGATTCGCTGGTCTGCGGCGTCGTGCAGAACTACCCCGATGCCATCCGCCCGGCGCTGCAGATCGTGCGCATGCGCGAAGGGCTCCACACGGTGGCGGGGTGCTATGCCATGATCACACGTAAGGGCGACATTTATTTCATGGCTGACACCACCGTGAACGTCGATCCCACCGCGGAAAATCTGGCGGAAATTGCCCTCTGCGCCGCCGAGACGGCTCGCCGTTTCGACGTCGTACCTCGGATCGCCATGCTCTCGTTTTCCAGCTTCGGGAGCACCAAGCACCCGCTTTGCGACAAAGTTCGCAAAGCCGTCGATCTCCTGCACAAGGCGGACCCGACCCTCGTAGTGGATGGCGAGGTCATGGCCGACATTGCCGTCTCCCCGGAAATGCTGGAGGAACTCTATCCTTTCAGCGCTCTCAAGGGTGGCGCCAACGTGCTCATCTGCCCCGACCTCAATTCCGCCAACATCGCTTACAAGTTGCTGGCCAAGATCGGTGAAGCCGAAACCATTGGTCCCATTCTCATGGGGATGAGCAAACCAGTGCATTTGCTGGCGCGTGGCGCGGAGGTGGAAGAGATCGTCAACATGGCCGCGATCGCGGTTATCGATGCGCAGGAATTAGAGCGCTCCGAGTGGCCGGCAACAGAGGTCCGAAAGCCGGTGGCAGTGGCCGACTGAGAACTGAGAGAAGAACTGAGAGCGAAGACCAGAACAGATTGGCTGTGTTGACATGTCAACACAGCCATTTTTTTCCTGAGCGGGCTCCCAGCCAACGACTACCGGGCCACCGGGCCAATGACTAATGACTACCGCCCAGTACCCGTCAGAAATTTCTCGTCCTGCGTCCTTTTGGCCGTGCTGGGGGCTTGCGCCAATGTGTCGCAGGCGACCATGACGTAGAACACCCGGGACCCACGAGCCTGTCCAGAACATCATGTAGGCAGCGGCCCGAGCGCCAAGAATGGCTGCCTTACCTTCGCGGTGTACGCTACGCCGTAGCTCGTCGTGGCCCACTTCGAGCAAACTACGCTAGGAGGCAGCCCTCGCCGCTGCCTCCTCCAGGCGAAGCATTTCCTGTGCTTTCTGGTAGGTGTTGATGGCAACCGGTTTCAGCCAGAACAGTGCCAGGAACGCGGCGACCACGTTGCAGGCAATCATGACCCAGAAAATCCCCATCCAGGAGCCGGTCTTGACACTGGCCATGGCGGCCACCGGTCCGGCGAAGACGGACGCCAAACCTTTGGCCGTGTAGACAACGCCGTAGTTGGTCGTGGCCCATTTCCTGCCATACAGGTCGCCAACGATGGACGGGAAGAGCGAAAAGATCTCGCCCCATCCGAAGAAGCACAGGCCAGTCATCACGACGAACCACACCGGATGACTGATCAACATGAGCAGGCCCACGACGGCCAGGGCCTGGGCCAGGAACGCGATGAACATGGTGTTCTCACGCCCGATGTGATCGGAAACCCAGCCCCAGAATGGCCGGCAAAGGCCATTCAGGATGCGGTCCAGTTCGATGGCCACGACCAGGGCCGACAGGCCCCACAAGACGATGACCTTGTCGACGTGGTAGAAGATGGCGATGGGTTTGATCTGGGCAGTGACCACCAGACCACCGAAGGCGACCAGCGTCATCATGATGTAAATGACGTAGAACGATGGTTGCCCCAGCATCTGCCAGTAAGTCATATCGTAGGCGGATGTTCTCACTTTGGCGGACGCTTGCGTCCACCCCTTAGGCATCCAGCCTTTGGGCGGAGCGATGATCAGCATGGCGGCGGCGAAGCAGATAATGCCCTGGATAATGCCCCAGAAGATGAAAGTGTGCTGGTATCCGGAGACTTTCATCATCTTGGCGATCGGCGCCACGGTCAGTGCAGTTCCCAGGCCGTACGCACCAGCGGTGAACCCGGCGCACATGCCACGGTGATCGGGGAACCACTTCAACGAGTTGCCCATGCAGCCGCCGTACACAGCACCGGCGCCGACGCCACCGAGGGCGTACCAGAAATACAGCGCATGCAGGTTGCCCGCCGTCCCCGATCCGATCCAGCTAAGGCCGACCAGGATGCCGCCGATACCGATGACCAGACGAGGTCCAAGACGATCGATGAGGTAGCCCTCGAACGGCACCAGCCAGGTTTCGCAAAGGATGAATGCGGCGAAGGCCACCTGGACGGCAGCCAGGGTTGCGTTCATGCTTTTCGTTAAGGGCGTAGTGAACAAGGTCCAGGCGTATTGAAGATTGGCGATGGCCATCATCGCGATCACGCCTGCAATGAGTTGAACCCAGCGGTTGACGATCTTGGGCTCTGTAGGAACTGCGGAGGTCACGTTCGTGGCCATAGGCATCCTCCTAGGAAATTGTCACAATCGATCTTCTCTTCTCGATCAGCACTCCTTGCCGCACATCATCCGGGTGAATGAAACCCGCCCCCTTGTGGGGGCGGGTCGGGTTTATTCGGCTTCGATTTCTCTCTGGAGCGGAATGATTCCCGGCACCAGCCACTTGTCCCACATCTCGTCGATCTTGCTCTGGAAGAATTCGATGTCTTCCTCGATAAAGTGCGCGAACCTTCCCTGCTTGAGCAAGTAATCGCGAACCGGAAGACGTTTGAATTTGTGGTTCGCAATATCCTTGGTCTTGCCGTAGAGCGACAGCTTGCCGTTTTCGATCTCGTACAGTGGCCAAATGCCGGTGTTCACGGCCAGTTCGCCCAGTTCGAACGAAAGCACGGGATCGAAGTCCCAGCCCTTCGGGCACGGGTTGAGGCAGTGAATGAAGGTAGGACCGCCGATCGACAGCGCCTTGCGAACGTTGTTCATCGCCTGCAGCGGGTAGGAGGTAGAGATGGTTCCTACATACTTCACTGTGGGATGGCCAACCATCATCAACGGCGCCATGTTCTTTTTCCAGCGGTGATTCATGATGCGCTTCACTTTTCCTGGCGTGCTGAACGAGGTGTTAACGCCATACGGCGATGCCCCGGAAATCTGGATATCGGTATTGGCATAGGACTCGTTATCATACATCAGGATCAGCAGGTTGTAATCGGGATGGCACATGGTGGCCGAGATGGCGCCCAGTCCCATGTCCGCACCGCCGCCGTCGCCGCAGAAGGCGATGACGTTGATGGGCTCATCCTTCATGACACCCTTGCGCATCTGGACGCGGAATGCCGCGGCCGCTCCGAGTGCGCTGGAGCCCGAACTGCCCAGTTGCGTGTGCATCCAGGGCACGCCCCACGGGGTTGCGTAGTAAGAGGTGTTAGCCACGTACATGCATCCAGTGCTACCCAGGACGATCGTTCTGGGTCCCGCGGCCTTCGCCATCAATTTCATGATTTGCGCAGACTCGCAGCCCTGGCAGGTGCGGTGGCCGGATGTGTAGTACTCCTCGTGCGGAACCTTCTTGACTCCTTTGAAGGGTTCCAGGTTTTGCGTCGGTTTTTCGTCTACAAAAGTGCTCATAGTTGTTATCCTTTCCGGCTCTCGGAACGCGTCGAAACGCGTTATTCCCGCAGCCCGATCCATTGCGTCAGGGGTTGCGCTTTACCTTTGGCGGCTTCGAAGGTGATCTCCGTCATCTTCTCCACGTCCGGCACTGTCACTTCACGTCCACCCAGCCCGCAGATGAAATCCAGTACGGGTGGCCGGGTGGCCGCGCTGGTGTACATGGCCGAGCGAAGTTCAGTGGCCACGACGCCGCTAAGATCGGGCGAACCAAACGAGAAGTCGCGGTCGATTACGCCAATGGCCTTGAATCGCTCCAGGCACTTGGCAATTTCCGGACCGGCAAAGGGCCGGAACCAGCGCAGCCGCACGAATCCGACTTTCTTGCCTTCCTCGCGCATCTTCCGGACCGCAACTTTCACCGGGGTAGACATCGTTCCCATGCCCAGCAGCACGACGTCCGCATCCTTGGTCATATACTCTTCAAAGAACGGATTGCCGTACTTGCGTCCAAACGTTTTCTCGAAGTCGGTATAGACTTCGCGAATCACATCGCAGGCGATCTCGGTGACTGCGTAGTTCTGCCGTCGAACCTCCATCACCCAGTCCTCGTTGGCCTGTGGGGCCACCGAAATGACGTTGTCGGGATGGAGCAGCAGATCGCCGCGGTTGTAAGGAGGCAGGAACTTCTTAACCTGCTCCAGCGCCGGGATCTTGACCAACGCTTGCGAGTGCGTGAGGAACGCGCCATCGCAACTAATCGCCAAAGGAACGAACATGCGGCGATCCTCCGCCACGCGATAGGCGATCAAAGCGGTGTCCAACGCTTCCTGCGCGCTATCGACCCAGGTCAACATCCAACCTAGATCGCGTACCGACAGGGCATCGTTGTGTTCCACACCGAAGGCGCCAGGATCGTCGAGCGCCCGATTGCCCACCATGGCAACCATGGGGATGCGCAGAGCGGGAGTTACCGTCAGGCATTCCATGGCATACATCCAGCCGACGCCGCTGGACCCGCAGAACACACGCGCTCCGCAAGCGGAGGCGTGTTTGACGATTTCGAATTGGGAGTGCTCGCCTTCCGCCACGATGTACTCACAGTCCATTTCGCCATCCGCTACTAACTGGCTGATGTACTGCATCACCGTGTCATAAGGCCGGATCGGGTAAGCCGTGACTACGTCGACGTTAGCCAATTTGCAGGCAATCGCAATGGCTTCGGCGCCGGTAATCAGGGCTTCCTGCTCGTGGGTTTTCTTTTTTTCTTCAACCGGTATTGTCAGTGTTGCCATCTTAATCTCCTTGTCTTCAGGTTTGCCGCCGGGCCACTAGCCTTTGTTAGCGATTTCCATGGCTTCGGGGACCTGTTCTTGATATTGACCGCGATAACGGAACCCATGCGACCGATTTTTGATCGGGTCTGCTTTCTTAATTGTGGCCTCCAGCCACTTCAGGTATGCGCCCTTGTCTTTCTCGAACGCCGCCCACTGGCTGTTGTTATCGTGGAACTCGTCCTCATTCACCATGGTGATGCAGTTCTTCACCGGGCAAATCTCCTCGCAAATGCCGCAACCGGAGCAGGCTTCGAAGTTGGTGTCGTAGGTGCCCGCGGTCGTGATATCGAACGCGCCATCCGGACAGTTCAGCCAGCACAGCGTGCACTTGGTGCAGGTGGCGAAGTTCACCACCGGCCGTTGCGTGCGCGCCGAGTACTTCGTGAACAGCTCGTTGCGGACTGGCCGGAAGCCCCCGACTTCCCCCGTCACCGGATCGGCGAACGGGCCGCCTTGCCCCTGGCCCTTGATGGATACGCCGCAGCGCATATCCTCCCAGCGGGGCAGCCCGACCTTGACTACCTCTTCGGGATTGCCCTCGCCCGCCTTCACGCCGATCGTGGTAAAGCGCTCGAAGGCATTGCGGGCGGTCGTAACTTTCAGGGAGTTCTTGAGTTTTTCGTTGATGAATTTCTCCACCGACTCCAGGCTCATCACCGCGGGCAGCGCCTTAGCGATGGCGCCCAGGATGCGGACGTCGGTGTGGTCATCCTTATAAACCCACATGCCGGAGAAGCTGGTAACGCCTCTCACGATTCCCAGCTTGTAAGGCTCTTTCCGGCGGTGAATGTTCTTCAGCAGCGCGGGTGCGTCGTCCAGAGAAATTACGATGAGTGTGTGTCCGGGTTTCAGAGCACGGTGTACGGGTTGCAGCCCAGACCACGCCCACGACTCCGCGCCCTTACAGAGCGTGTCGTCGAGAACCACGGTTACGTCGACCTGCTTCGGCTCGTATTGCGCCATTCCCGCTTCGAGCGTCTCCTCGTCGTTGGCGACGATCGCGAAACTCTTCGCTGGAATCCCATTGCGTTCCGGCGCGTCTGAATAACGGCCAAAGGAAATGCCCAGTTTGCCTTCGTTGTGCGCGGCCAAAACAATGCCGCGAGTTATGTTCTTGGCCAGGGTCTTTTGGAAGACCCCTCGGTAGATGACTTCAACCGCAAATAGCTGGCCCATTTTCCAACCTCCATTTCTTTTACAACTTCTTCAGTACTATGCTTTCGACTTCGTGCAGGTGCTGGCGCATGGCAGCCTCGGCGGCTGCGGCGTCGCCCCGCTTCAGAGCGGAAAGAATTCGGTGGTGACCGGCGAGCGATTTCTCTTGCCGTCTTTCCACCTGCAACGTGCGTTCTCGCGTCTCGCGCAACAAATCCATCAACACGTCCACCACTTTCAAGACCGCGGTGTTGTTGGAAGCCAGAGCGATGCTGTAGTGAAACTCAGAGTCCTCTTCAATTCCGAGGTTGCCCCCGCGCACCTTCGCCTCTTGGCGCACAAGAATCTCCTCCATCTCAGCGATCTCATCGCGAGAGATGTGCAGAGCGGCGCGCCCGGCCAACGGCGGCTCGATCATATTGCGCATGTCCAAAAGGTCCGCCACCATCTTCCGCTTCTCCAGGAGTGCGGTAGCCAGTGGATTGTCTGGGGCAGCATCGGGACTGCAAACCACCGTGCCGATGCCCTGGCGTGGCTCGAGCAGACCCCTCAGTTCCAGGCTGCGAATGGCATCGCGCACCGAGCTGCGGCTCACCCCAAGCATTTGCACAAGCTGGCGTTCTGGGGGGAGCAGGTCGCCCGGTTTCAGCTCTTCCGCAATACGCCGCTCCAGTTGCTTGGCGACCTCTTGGTAGACCTTATTTCTGGAGATCGCCTCGAACCCGATTCTCGCTGGTGATTCAGTGCCCATGATTGGCATTGGTCTGAGGACTGACCACATTTCACGCCTGAACCCCAAACGCCACAAGGAGATCGATCACGTGTCAATGTGACCATGATCACCTGAGATTGTGCTTGGGGGACGGAGGGTCCGTTCACCTTCCTGATTCGAATGTGTCTGTCCTGGGAAAGTCTCCGTGGTAAATTTCATGTTTGCACCCAAGCCAAGCCATCTTCCTGTTTTTCGCTGCAATAATTGCCGGGACGCTAAACGCGGTGGCGGGCGGCGGCACCTTTATTTCATTCCCCGCGCTGTTAAATACAGGAGTGCCGGCGGTGCAGGCCAACGCGACCAACACGGTCGCGCTGTGGCCTGGGCTCGCAGCCAGCACCGGTGCGTACCTGAAACGGCTGAATGTGCCGCGACGCCTGTTGGTCCCATTGCTGCTGACAAGCGTTGTCGGTGGCCTGGTCGGCGCGTTGCTGCTGCTCAGGACGCCCCAACATACCTTCCTGCGCCTCGTCCCCTGGCTGCTGCTGGG
>PLHP01000422.1 GCA_003138955.1 Acidobacteriaceae bacterium
CTCACCGAGAATCACGAACCGGATCTTCAATGCGCCCCAGGAGACTTTCCACGAAACTCTGCCTGTCCTCGCTACCACTTAGCCCGCGCTCAGACCCCAGAGGCAATTCGTCAGCGTCATACCTTCTCGCCCGGTTTTTGACGACTCCACCGCGACACCGTCGACAAACACAAGATAGTCGGCCTCGCCGTGGCCACATTTCTTGGACACTCTACAGGAAATCTGATAATCTGATTTTGTGAAAGAGAGCTTTATCAGCGTCACGGAGGCAGCGCGCAATTTCGCCGATTGCGTCAACCGCGCTCACTATCAAAACGTCACCTTTGTGCTCCTCAAAAATGGCGCTCCTTTTGCCCGCTTGGTGCCGGACAATGCAAGAGTCTGCTCTGGGCGCGACCTGGCTGAGCTACTGGCCAAAACCGAATTGCCGGAAGAGACGGCTCGAGCATGGCGCCGTGATCTCCAAACGGCGCGTCAGCGCCTCAAACCCCCGACCGACAAATGGTAATAATGCTCGATGCCGATGTCGTCATTCGCGGCGAAAGGGGCGTCTTTGATTTGGGGGGCTGGGTCGCATCGCTTCCAAACCATCGGTTTGAAATCGCCGCCATCACGATAGCGAAGCTCTGGCACGGGGTGGAACGTGCAGTCGGACCGCAAAAGTCCAAACGTCGAAAATATCTTGAGACCGTGGTGGCCGCGCTGCCCATTGTTCCCTACACCGAGCAAACCGCTTATGAACATGCGCGCATCTGGGCGGAATTACAGTCGGCTGGCAAAATGATCGGTTCTTACGATCTGATCGTGGCGGCTACTGCGTTGGAACGGGGCAGCCATGTGGCCACATTCAACAAACGGCATTTCGCGCTGGTCAAGGGACTTCATATCATTGAGCCAAAATGAGGCGGCCTGGTCCGACCGGGTCCGCAACAACGGTCACATCAGGCTCGCTTCCTGTGTTTTACAGAACTAGCCCAGTCCAATCGCCAAGCGCTAGCGCATCCTGTGGACAGATCTCGCAGCCCTGCGCAATCGTCCCGTGTTCAACGGGGAAGGAGACTGTCTGGCGGGCAAGTTACGACCGGGGAACGTGCGTAGTGAAGCGGCGCGCTTTATTCCTTTTCCTGGCGCCGTCAGCTACATACGGTTAATCTTCGTCAACATTGGCTCCGGCGCCGCTCGCTACCGGACTTGCGCGGCGCTGCCGGCGCTCGGGGTTCCGGGGCCAAGGCTTTTTCGATTTCTTCTCGAAGCCAGCGGTTTGCCGGATCATTCTCCACACTCTCGTGCCAGTACAAATGAGCTTCGAGACGGGGCGCTTGGAGGGGGAAAGGAAGCACCCGGTTCATCAAACCCGTGTGCAGCAATTGCGCATGGCGCTCCGGCAAGGTCAGAAGCATGTCGGTCGTACTTACTACCACGCAGGCCGGGAAGTTGTGCTGGCTGCGCAGGAACACTTGCCGGCGAAGTCCCCGCCTGCTCAGTTCGATGTCGACCAGGCTGGGACCGTGGCGCCGGGAAGAGACCTGAATATGGCGCTGCCCCAGATAAGTGTCCAGATCAAGTTTGTCCGCGATCGCCGGGTGACCATGCCGCGCGATGACGACGAATGGGTCATTCAGAAGCCACTTTTGCCGAATGCGATCGCTCATCGTCAGGGGGATGTCGATGGCCAGATCGACCGAACCGCTCGCCAGTTCGGTTTCCAGATCTCTGCGCTTGACCTGCGAGGTCGTGATCGACATTCCTGGGGCGGCATGCGTCAGTCGCCGCAGCAAGAGCGGAAGAATCAGGGCCTCGGCGTATTCCCACAACGACAGGTGAAAGTTCCGCCGCGTGTCTTCTGGAACGAAATTGCGACTCGCGCTGACGTGCACTTCCAGGATTTGCAGCGCCTGCCGCACTTGCTCAATCATGTTCCGCGTGAACGGCGTCGGCATCATGTGCGCCCCCTGGCGGACGAACAGCGGATCCTGCAGAAGATCGCGCAGTCTCTTCAGCGCATGGCTGATCGCGGGTTGGGTAAGGTTCAGTTGCTGGCCGGCGCGAGTGATGTTGCCCTCGCGATAGATGGCTTCCAGCACCACGAACAGGTTCAGGTCGACCTGACTTAAATGCACGTTGCATATATTACAGGATTCATAGAATTCATTTGGAGAATCCTGCTGAAATCGTTAGGCTAGAGTGCCTGCGGGGTGAGTGCTTTACCAATGGATTTTTCTCTGTCACCGACAGCCAAGAGCTATGTCCAGCGGCTCTCCGCGTTCATGCAAGAGCATGTCCTGCCAGCAGAGCCTGAGTATTGCGCGCAATTGCAGAACCTTCCCGACTGGCGACGTTGGAAACAGCCTCCAGTTATGGAGACTTTGAAGGCCAAGGCGCGTGCAGCCGGCCTGTGGAACCTCTTCCTTCCAGAACGGGAGTATGGCGCAGGCCTCACCAATGTGGAATACGCGCCCCTGGCTGAAATCACCGGCCGGTGTTCGATTGCGCCCGAGGTTTTCAACTGCAACGCACCCGATACCGGCAACATGGAAGTGCTGGTGAAGTATGGTTCGGCGGCGCAGAAGGATCGCTGGCTCACGCCGCTGCTGGCCGGCGAGATTCGTTCCGCGTTCTGCATGACGGAGCCCGGCGTGGCTTCGTCGGATGCCACGAACATGCAAGCGACCGCCCTCATCGAGGGGGACCATGTCGTCCTCAACGGCCTGAAATGGTGGAGTTCCGGGGTCGGCCATCCTCATTGTCGGCTGCTCATCTTCATGGGCATCACCGATCGCTCGGCCTCGAAGTACCAGCGTCATTCCATGGTTCTGGTGCCGCTCAATACTCCGGGCGTCAAGATCGAGCGTATGGTGCCGGTGTTTAGCTCCTACGACTCGCCCTTCGGTCACGGCGAGGTTAACTTCACTAATGTCCGGGTACCGCTCGACCACATCATCGCCGGACCGGGACGCGGTTTCGAAATCGCCCAGGGCCGGCTCGGCCCTGGGCGCGTTCATCACTGCATGCGCACGCTGGGAGCGGCCGAACGCGCGCTTGAACTTTTATGCCGTCGCTCGCTCCATCGTGTGGCCTTCGGCAAACCTCTGGCCGAGCTGGGCGCCAACGCCGATGTCATTGCCAACGCCCGCATCATGCTGGAGCAAGCCCGACTTCTCACCCTCAAAGCCGCCTGGATGCTCGATGAAGTCGGCGCCAAAGGCGCCCGCAGCGAAATCTCCCAGATCAAAGTCGCCGTTCCCAACATTGCCCTGGAGATCATCGACCAGGCAATTCAAATGCACGGAGGCGCCGGCGTTTCCGACGATGTTCCGCTGGCCGAAATGTTTGCCACGATCCGCACGCTGCGCATCGCGGACGGCCCCGACGAAGTCCATCGCGCCTTGATTGCCAAGCTGGAACTGAAGAAATACAAACCCAAGAGCGCGGCCTCGGCCTGAGCGCCGGTGCGGGAACGTTCGTTTTGATTGTGCTTCCCCGCGGGCTGCGTCCGGGTCGACGCGCCCCGACTCCGCGGTCAGCGGCCGCTGAACTTTGGCGCCCGTTTCTCCAGAAAGTGCGCCACCCCTTCTTTGAAGTCTTCACTCCGGAGACTCGCCACCATCTCTACAACGGAAAGATCGAAGGACTCCGCCAAAGTCTGGAATATTCCGGTGTACACCTGCCGCTTGATTACACCCAGGGAGCGCGGGCTGACGCTGGACGCCAACTGGACGGCGTGCTCGTGGATGGTTGCGGCGAAGCCCTCCTGGGGAAAGACCCGGTTGACCAGCCGCAGGCCCAGCGCTTCGGATGCGTTGATGTGCCGGGCGGACAGCAGCAAATCGATGGCATCGGGCAGACCCACAATGCGCGGCAGCATCCAGGCTATGCCGTACTCCGCGATGAGTCCACGCTGCGCGAAGGTCGTGCTGAAGCGCGCACTCTCCGCCGCCCATCGCAGGTCGCAGTAGAGCGCAATCACCAGGCCCAGGCCCACCGTCGGCCCGTTAATGGCGGCAATCACGGGTTTCGCGACGCCGAGAAAATAGGAAAGCTTCCGCTGAAAATCCGGCCGCAGTCCTTCCTGCGGGGCGCCGCCGGACTGAATCCGCCGGGTGACATCTTTATCCAGTCCCTGAGTGGCGACGGCGCTCAACAAGGACATGTCCGCGCCGGCGCAAAATCCCCGGCCCGCTCCCGTCAGCACGATCACCCGTACGTTCTCGTCCCGCTCCGCCTCCTCTACTGCGGAACGTACCTCCGCTTCCATGGTGGCGGTCCAGGCATTCAGTTTGTCCGGACGATTCAGCGTGATGGTTGCGACTCGGTCCGCGACTTCATAGATCGTCTCCTGCGTTGGCATGGGCATTTACCTGGACTTGCAGCAGCGTGGTTTTCAGGCGCAAGCACTGTGCCATGCCTGGCGTTCGCCGCTCCCAGCGCATACTCGACACCAGGAAGCGCCTGCCTCAGAACGCGAAGCGCGCGCCGAGTTGGATCTCGCGCTTCGGAAGAGCTGACGTGAAGCCCAGCGGCTGACTGGGCGAGAGGCTGGCGGTGCCGTGAATATTGAATGGCGGAGCGAAATCAGAGCCGACAATATTGTTCACGCCGCCGTAGTTTGTCCGATTGAAAAGGTTAAATCCTTCTGCGACGAATCGCAGGCTGTACTTCTCGCCGAACTTGAACGCTCGGCTCAAGCGCATGTCGAAGTCTGCGAAATTGGGACCTATGCCGCTGTTGCGCGGAGATCCTGGCGGACGGTCATTGGTAAAATGACCGTCACCGTTGATGTCCGCGCCGGCCAGCAGGTTAAAGGGATGGTTGCTGTTGTAGCGCACGATCGGAGCAAACTCAAAACCGGAAAGAACGCGCGAGTGGTCCCACGGGCTGTCCAGCACACCCGCGACCACCACTTTTTGCCGTTGATCAAAATCTGACCGGGCGCGCTCGGCGGCGAGGTCTATCTCATCGAACGCCGCGTAATCGCTGTTGAAATCCGTCGAGTCGTCGATCGCTTTGCTATATGTGTAATTGGCGATCAAGGTGTAGCGATCGCTGAAGCGCTTTTTCACCTCCAGAATGCCGCCATTGTAAGTCGCGTTCGCGACGGAGGAATATTGATTGTTCTGAAGAACCGTGAGGGTTGGATCCGCGAAGCAAGGGCTGGGAATGACGTCGCACTGCGGTGCTCCCCAATCCCGGAAAGGAAGGCCATTAGTGGGAAGACCGTCCGCGCCGCATATTGACGGGCCTCCAGGGAAGCAAGGGGTGCCGGTAACAAATGGTACTGGCAGCAAGTTCTTGTCCACCGCCCAAGGCAGGTGGGTGGTATGGACGTAAATATAGTCGGCGGAGATAGACATGCTCTTTCCGATCTGCCGCTCGATGCCGAACGAGGCCTGCTGCGACTGCGGCGGCCGGTAATTCGGTTGTCCGGAGAAAAGCACAGTTCTTGGCGGGAGCGGGCCAGTGTTAGAGACTTGGAGACTGATCGGAGGAGCTTCTATATCTGCAGCCGTGATACAGGCGTTCTGCCCTGCAGGGGGTGTGCCGCACAGAATCTTACCCTCCCCAAATAGGATCTGGTAGATCGCGCCGGAGTTCTGGTAGGGATTGGTGCTTCCGGGAACGCCTGGAAGCTCTATCAAGGTATTAGCAATCTGCCGGGTGCCGTTCACATTGCCCAGGGTTTTCACGACATTGGGAATCTGCGCGTAGATCGGCGAGTAGAAGATCCCATACGCGCCACGGACTACCGTCTTCTGGTCGCTACCCGGGTTCCAGGCAAACGAAACGCGGGGAGCAAAATCCTTCTTATAGGTACTGAGAGGCCCGGCCTGCGTATCCACTTCATAGCGCAAACCATAGGTCAGCGTGAGGTTTCGCTGGATTTGCCAAGCGTCCTGCCAGTAACCGGCAGTGAACGGCCTGGTCATGGTATACGATGGATTGCCAAAGCCCTGCTCATAGAACGCCGGCAAACCGAAGCCCCACGCCTGAAGAGTACTGATGGGGGATGAGGCGGTGGTCGGGAGATTGCAAAGGACAGGCAACTCCAGGCAGGGGCTGAGCAGAATACCGGGCAACTGCAGAAACTCAAAACGCCCGTCGAGGAAAGTGTCGGACATGGTGTTGTTGCCGCGAATCAACTCGTAGAAGCCCATGTTCATGCTGTGATGGCCGCGGATGAGTGTGAGATTGTCGGCGATCTCATAACGGCGCGATGTAGTGTGGCTGGGTAAAAAGATGTTGCGCCCAAAGAAACCATATCCCTGAACGTCCAGACCTGGCCCCCCTGGATCATTCGTGTCCACGTTAAATTGATACAAGTTCCACTGCAGTCGGGCTTCGTTAAAAGAACTCGGACTGAATTGATGAAACCACGAGCCTTGCGCAGTGCTGTCCCAGTTAAGTACTGAAGTTCCGCGTGAGATGCCGATCAGAGCTTGCACGTCCGGGTCGGTCTCTTCCTGGTGCGCAGCGCTATAGCGGAAGAAGGCCGAGTCGCTCAGGCTGAATCGGTGATCGAGACGGGCGGATCCCTCGTATTGCCGGATGGGGAATGGAAACACCCCGCCGTTTGTTTCCATTTGATTTACGGCAAAAGCGTTAAACGGGCCGCCGGCTGGGCTCACGGTCAAAGCCCCGCCCAGTACAGCGGCACAAAATGCTGCGGGCAGGTTCGTCATGCCTGTAAACGGGGCCGGCAATTCCGCAGCGACAATGGCGCCCACACCGCCGCTCAGGCACGGAACCACAGTGGTGCCTTGGGCCGCCAAGCCTCCCGCAATAGACTGCTGTCCCGCGGTGGGGGCGAAGATACTACTGTGGGTCAGCAAAGGCACCGAGTCCTGTGCATCGGAGCGCAGACCTTCGAAAGAAGCAAACAGAAAAGTTCTGTCCTTGATGATCGGAAATCCGACCGTCCCGCCGAATTGCTGGCGGCTGAGAGAATTCTTAATCGGCTGACCTTCAGCGGTCAGCGAGAACGGTTGTCCTGGCACCAGAGCCGGACTGAAAGCGAACGGGTTTCGGGCATCCATCGCATCATCGCGGAAGAAACCATAAACGCCGCCGTGCACGTTGTTTGTGCCCGACTTGGACACAATGTTGACGGAGGCTCCGCTGGCCCCACCCAATTCAGCCGAATAGTTGCTGCGGTTGATCTGGAATTCCTGCACCGCGTCCTGGCTTACGTTCAGGCGGACGCCGCCCGCGTCATCGTTGCTCTCGCCGCCGTCCACGGTTACGCTGTTCCCGCGTCCGTTGCTTCCATAGAAGGATAGTCCGCTTTGCGGAGTTTGTTTCGGCCGAAAGTCGGCATTACTGGCGCTGGTGTTTGAGTCGCTGACGCCCGGCTCCAGCAAGGTGAATGTGAGGTAGTCGCGCCGGCCAATGGGCAGGTCGGTTATATATCTCTCGGACACGCTGTCCGCTTGGCTGCTCCGTTCGGTGTCGACGACGGGCGCTTCCGAGGACACTGCGATCTGCGTGGCTACTTGCGATACCTTCAACTGGAAATCCGAGATGACGGTCTGCCCGATACTCACCACCACCCCCTTGCGAACGGCGTGGGCAAAGCCCGGTACTTGCACGCTAACGTCATAGGTTGCCGGGGCCAAGTTTGGCACTCGGAACTGACCCGTGGCATCGGTGACTGCCGTGCGCTGCAGACCGGTTTGTGTGTCTGCCACTGTTATGGTCGCCTTCGGCAGAAGAGCGCCCGATTGATCGGTCACGGTTCCCCGGATATCTCCGGAGGCGCCCACCCCCTGCGCGTAAGCCACGCTGCTCGCCAACACTAAGCACAGAACCACACATGCCAGTGACTTCATTAGGATGCTCCTTCGGGATACGTGAGGACATATCCCCCACCTCAGGCTTTGCCTGAATCACACAAAAGGCCCGGTCGCCTACCAGCATCCAGCCGCTTTCTTCCAACCTGCTGACTGCTTTCCGGCCGGAATTGTTTTCGAGCGAGCTTCCCTCGTTTCTTGGATCTGCTCAATGAGAACGAACAACTCCCGCACGCTCTTGCCGTTTCAGAGCGCCGCATCTTCATAATGGGCGCGAGCGTATGCGCGTTCGCGAAATTCATCAAATGAATTGTTTTGATGATCATGTATGCCTGCCGAGAATGTCGATTTTGAGGTTCACTTTCGCCCATGGAACGGACTCATGACCTCGCTGCTGTCAGGCCCGGCACTCGCCAGCATGCGACAAAATCGTGCGGAAATGTTGCGCCAGCGCCAGGCGTGTGCGATGCCACGAGGCTGACGGATACCCAAGGCCTATGATCAGGAGAACCGGTGCTCCCCGCCCCTGTTCGTCCCAATAAATTTTTGTCCCTTGATTCTCGACCAATGCCATCGAGTCCTCCCTTACGGCGATGGAACGTACTCACGCTGTAGAGACGCGGCTTGCCGTGTCTCTGCTAAGCCCTAGCCCACTTTCAGCATGAGCTTCCCCGAGTTCTCACCGTTGAAAAGCTTGAGCAGAGTCTCGGGAAAGGTTTCGAGTCCTTCCACAATATCCTCGCGCGACTTGAGCTTGCCCGCCGCCATCCAGGTCGCCATTTCCGCTCCAGCTTGCGCGTAGCGGCCGACATAGTCCAGCACCAGCGTGCCCTTCATCGTGGCGCGATTCGTCAGCAGAGACAGGTAGTTGCTGGGCCCCGCGATCGGGCCGCTATTGTTGTATTGCGAGATCGCACCGCAGATCACAATCCGGGCGCCCAGCCTGAGTTGCGCCAGCGCCGCGTCCAGGATCGCGCCGCCCACGTTGTCAAAATAGACGTCGATGCCCTCCGGGCAATGCTTCCGAAGGGACTGCCTCACGTCTTCGGACTTGTAGTCGATGGCCGCATCGAAGCCCAACTCCTGCACGATGTAACGGCACTTCTCCGCTCCTCCGGCGATGCCCACCACATGGCAGTTCTTGATCCTGGCGATCTGTCCCACCACCGCGCGCACGGCTCCCGCTGCCGCCGAGACTACCACCATCTCCCCCGGCTTCGGCTGTCCCGTATCGAGAAGCCCGAAATATGCGGTCATGCCCGGCATACCGAATACGCTGAGATACTTTGGCAGCGGAGCGATCCTCGCGTCGATCTTCGTCACGCCCTGGCCATCGGTCAGCGCATACTCCTGCACTCCGAACGATCCGGAGACGTGATCACTCACCGCGAAGCGCGGGTTACGCGACGCCCTCACGATCCCCACCCCCAGCGCCCGCATCACCTCTCCGATGCCCACCGGCGGCACATACGAACGCACGTCATTCATCCACATGCGCATCGCCGGGTCCAGCGAGATGTACAACACCTGAACCAGCAGTTCGCCTTCCTTCGGTTCTCCGACTGGTTCTTCGGCGTAGGTCCAGTCGCTGCGCTTCGGCATCCCTACCGGGCGCAACGCCAGCAAGAACTTGTGATTGGTGAGTACCAAGCTGCCTCCTTCGTGGCTGATCCCATCCTCAGACGGTGTACCGCTCGTTCGCCAGCAGCCGCCCTGCAATCTGGCGCCGCAGTGCGATTGCATTGACTGGATCGTGATTGGCGTACCCGCGCACGCGGAAAAGATTCCGCCGCAGTTCGTCGCCTTGGGCGCAGGCGCTCAGAACGGTCCGCGACGAGAGTTCGACCCGCGCGATGGCATCGCGCAAATACACGGCGCAGGCATCCGCGGCATTGACTCCGCCACCAGCCGCTGTCAGTTTCCGGCTGCGCAGCAGGCCCGACTCCATGGCAAACACTTCCATGATGATGTCGGACAGGTTCATGATGATCTCCTGCTGTTGTTCGAGCTGCGCGCCGTGCTTCTGGTGCGCAATTCCCAGCGTCAGCAGGGCGACCTTCTTCGCGTTCCGGACCAGGCTCAGCTCCGCGTCACAGGCTGCCTTCGTGGGTTGCGCTTCGGCTTCCTGCAAGACCGCGCGAGCGGCTTCGAACAGAGGCAGAAGGCCCCGCGTCGCGCGCTTCAAAGGCTGGCCCGTGATCACCAGCCGGTTGATTTCGCTGGTCCCCTCAAAGAGACGGTTAATGCGCGAATCGCGATAGTAGCGTTCCACCGCGTAGTCCTGATGGTATCCGTAGCCGCCGTGGATCTGCACCCCTTCATCGACCACGTAGTCCAGCATCTCGGCGGCGTAAACCTTCACCATCGAGCACTCCGCCGCAAACTCTTCGATCGCCTTCCGTTCTCGAGTGGAACCGTCCCCGGACTCCGTCGGCGCGGCGCTCATTAGATCCTCAATCAGTCCTACTACCCGCCAGGCCATCGACTCCGCCACGAAAGTTCGGATCGACATTTCCGCCAGCTTGTGTTGAATCGCGCCGAACTCGGCAATCGCCGAGCCGAAGGCCTTGCGCTGTTTGGCATACTTCAGGCAAATCGCCAGCACGTTTTTCGCGGCTCCGACCGTGGCCGGACCCAGCTTCAGCCGTCCAATATTCAGGATGTTGAATGCGATCACGTGCCCGCGTCCAATCTCTCCCAGCACGTTTTCCACCGGCACAGGAACGTTGTCCAAATACACGGCCGTGGTGGAACTGCCGGTGATGCCCATCTTGTGTTCTTCCGCCCCGCTGCTCACCCCGGGAAAGTTCCGCTCGACCAGAAATGCGGTGAACTTTTCTCCGCCGACTTTGGCAAACACCGTGAACAGATCGGCCGCGCCGCCGTTGGTGATCCACATCTTCTGGCCATTCAGCATGTAGTGTTTTCCATCCGGCGAGAGGTCAGCCCGCGTCCGCGCCGCCAGCGCATCCGACCCCGCCAGAGGCTCGGTGAGCGCATACGCGGCCAGCATTTCGACTGTGGCCAGCTTCGGCAGATACTTCCGCTTCTGCTGCTCGGTTCCAAAGTAGACGATGGGCAGCGTGCCGATGCCGGTGTGCGCCGAGTGCCAGCCCCCGTAAGAGCCGTCCCGTCCCATGTGTTCGGACGCCACCATCAGCGACGGCAGATCCATCGCCATGCCCCCATACTCCTCCGGGATCGCCATCCCGGTCAGACCCAGTTCCGCCGATTTCCGTAGCACACCCAGCGCGACGCCCGGCTTCTTTTCGCGGATCGCGGGCAGATTAGGCTCCACTTCATTGGCCCAGAACTCGTCTACCATGCGACCGATGGCGAGATGTTCTTCGCTCAGATCCTCGGGCGTAAAAATGTCTTGCGGCGCCGACTCCTCGATAAGAAACGCCGTTCCCTTTGTCGTCTTGCGCGGAATGTCTGTTAATGTCGTCATAAAATACTCCTATGCCACCTTTTGAAATTGAAAATCTAAACTCCTTGAAGCAGTGCGAAGGACGCGAATTCCCGGCGACCGACTGGTTCGTCGTTACCCAGGATCGCATCCAGAAATTTGCCGACGCCACCGAGGACCGCCAGTGGATTCACCTTGACCCGGAACGCGCCCAGCGCGAATCGCCCTTCGGCGGTACCGTTGCCCACGGTTTTCTCACCCTTTCGCTGCTGGGTTACTTCCTGAGACAGGCGATCCGGTTCCGATCGGGTCCCGCGATGACCGTCAACTACGGACTGAATAAGGTTCGTTTTCCTGCGGCGGTCCGCGCCGGTTCGCAACTTCGCGCTCGCGTCACTCTGCTTTCGGCGAAAGAGTCGCCCGAGTTCGTGGACGCCGCCTTCCTCATCCATGTCGAGAGTCAGGGTGTCGGGAATCAGCCTTCCGGCAAGCCCTGCTGTGTCGCCGAGTGGCTGGTGCGCTATTACTCGCAGTGAGCTCTGCAGTAAATGCCCGGTCATATTCTCCTGCCTTCCGCGCAATGCCATGAGGCGCGCACCAAAGTCCGGATTCTTTCCGGCATGACCGCGAAGCGCTCATCTTGCGTCAATCCCTGGGCGTACCGGTAGTAAATCTGCTGGATGATGACGGCAACTTTGAAGCGGGCAAACGTCACATAGAAAATCATGTCGCCGGGATCGTGGCCGGTCGCGACCGCGTAGCGCTCGACCAACTGCGACCGCGTCAGTGTGCCCGGCAACGTGGTCGGCGCGCTGCGAATTTCCTGGAGCTCTTCCGGATCTTGCGGATCGGTCCAATATGCGAGCGTCGTCCCCAGATCCGTAAGCGGGTCTCCCAGCGTACACATCTCCCAATCCAACACGCCCACGATCTTGGTCGCGTCGCCGGGATCAAGCACGACATTGTCATACTTGTAGTCGTTGTGGATAAGCGCCGTCTCAAGGCTGACCGGCATTCGTGCGGTGAGCCAGGCGGAAATGCGTTCGACTTCCGGCAGGTCGTGCGTTTTCGAATTATGGTAGCGCTCAATCCAGCCCTTGACCTGGCGTTCGAGATAGCCTTGCGGTTTGCCCAAATCCGCCAGGCCGATGGCGGCGTAGTCCAAGCGGTGCAGACGCGCGAGGTTATCGAGGAACGCTTCGCTCAATCGCCGCGCCGTCTCCGGCGGAAAGGGCATACCCGGAGGGGGCTCGCGGCGCATGATCATTCCCCGAATCGGCTCCATTAGGTAGAAGGGCGCATTGAGAATCGATAGATCGTCGCAATAGAGGAGCGCCTTCGGCGCGACTGGATATGCGGTGTGTAGTTTCGACAGCACACGATACTCGCGCGCCATGTCATGCGCGGACCGGACCTTGCTGCCAAAGGGCGGACGTCGCAGCACGACTTCCCGATTCCCTAGCCGCACGAGGTATGTCAGATTGGAGTGGCCGCTCGGAAATTGTTCGACGGAGATCGGTCCGCTGTGGTCGAAGTGCTCCAGCAGAAATGGCCGCAGCCGGGCGAGATCGAGTTCTTCGCCTGCCCTTACCCTTCCCGCTTGATCGCAAACTGCCACCATACTCGCAATTCCTCTAGCCGCTACCGGTACGTCAGCAACCCGTCCCCGTCGAGATGGGGGTGCGCATTGAACGTGCTCAGCGTGAAACGCTCGCCCGAAGCCAGAAAGCCGCTGAACGAAGCGTTGCGCGACACCCAGGTCAACTGCAGCGCGTCCTCGGCAGACAAATGCAGGGCCCGGCGCATCGCCGCCCCAATCGCTCCCGCCGAAGTGAAGACCACCGCGCTCGCTGCCGGAGGTGTATCGCGCACTACTTGCGCCAGCCCTCGTTCTACCCGCAAACAGAACTCGTGCCAGGATTCAATGCCGGGCGCTATAACTTCTCCCGCCACCCAATTGGCAATCACCGCCTCAAACAGTCTCTGAAAAGTCTTGCGCCGGTCACCGGATTCGCCGGAATCTTCATACGCGCGGTGCAATTTTTTGATCTCGGCATTCACCCGCAGCAGTTGCGGAAGACATTCCCGCAGCACGGCTTCCGCTTGATACTCGTCGAATTCGCTCATGACCACGGTGTCGGGAAAAGCAAGACCGGCGCTGCGATATGCCTCGGCCACGATCCCGGCCGTCTCCCGTTGCCGGACACGCGGACCCGAATAGACGCTGCTGAAAGCCACGCCCCGCCGCGACCAATACTCCCCCAGCAATCCAGCCTGCGCCTCGCCGTTTGCACAGAGCTTGTCGTACTCCGGCCCCAGAAAAGACGCTTGCCCATGGCGCACCAAGATGATGTGGCTCATGCGCGACAAGCGATCCTAGCGGCAGCCAGGGACGCGAGATTTTTGATCCAACCGCAACCGTCTTGGGTCATGCTCTTCCGTTCTTCTCAGTTCGCCCGCTCGAACAACCCGGCAGCACCCTGCCCGCCGCCTATGCACATGGTGACCACTCCGTAGCGGACTTTGTTCTTGCGCCGGGCCATTTCGTTGGCCAACGTTCCCACCAGCCGCGACCCGGTCATGCCGAAGGGGTGCCCAATCGAGATCGAACCACCGTTCACGTTCAATTTCTCCGGATCGATTTCCAGGCGGTCGCGGCAGTAGACCACCTGCACCGCAAATGCTTCATTGAGTTCCCAGAGGTCGATGTCGTTGAATTTCACGCCCGTGCGCTGCAATAATTTCGGTACCGCGAAGACCGGTCCGATGCCCATTTCGTCGGAATCGCAACCGCTTATCTGGAAACCTCGAAACACCAGCTTGTAGGGAATGCCGAGCTCCTCCGCGCGCTGCCGCGACATTACCAGCGTGGCCGAAGCGCCGTCGGAAAGCTGCGAGGAATTTCCCGCCGTGACCGTGCCCTGTCCGCTCGTCGTGTCAAAGTGCGGCTTCAGCGCCAGCAGGCCCTCCAGCGTCGTCTCCGGACGATTGCATTCATCCTTGTCCGCGCACACCTCTGTCTTTCCAATCACTTCGCCGGTCTTCTTGTCCAGATTCGCGCGCACCGCTTTCATAGGAGCGATTTCCCCCTGGAAAAAGCCTTCTTGTTGGGCGCGAGCCGTGCGCTGCTGGCTCAGGAGCGAGTACTCGTCTTGCACTTGCCGGCTGATCTTGTAGCGCTTGGCCACGACCTCGGCCGTCTCCCCCATCACCATGTACACGCCCGGCATCTGCTCGAGTAGCCGGGGATTCGGATCGTAGTTGCGTGGAATCAGACTGATGCTTTCCACGCCGCCCCCGATCACCGCGTCGCTGCCTCCGTTCACGATCTGGTACGCGGCCAGCGCGATCGACTGCAGACCGGAAGAGCAAAACCGGTTGATGGTGACGCCGCCGGTCGAAGTAGGCAGCCCGGCCAGCATGGCGGAAACTCTCGCGATGTTGTGTCCCTGCGGGCCATGGGGCTGTCCGCAGCCCAGGATGACATCTTCGACTTCGCGCGGATCGAGCTGGGGTGTCTTGTGCAGCACATCTCGGATGCAGTGCGCCGCCAGATCATCTGGACGCGTCAGGTTGAACGATCCGCGAAATGACTTGGCCAGAGCTGTGCGCGAACTGGCTACGATGACTGCTTCTCTCATGACGGTCTCCTATGTCTTTGGCAAACGCACAGCGAGTTTCCCTCTCGCCCGCCCTCTCGCCGACGTTCTCCAGCGGCGGTTCCGAATCCTACGCGGCCGCAACCTGCTCTTTGTCGAACTCGGCAAAAGTCTTGCCCTCTTCCGCCAGGCGCTGCAGCAGAGGAGCCGGCTCCCACAGTTCTCCATGCTGTTTGTGGAATTCGCAAACGCGCTGGTACACCTTTTGCAATCCCACCGTGTCGGCATGCCACATCGGCCCGCCCCGATAGGCGGGAAATCCGTACCCGTTGAGATAGATGATGTCGATGTCGACGGCCCGCAGCGCGTATCCCTCTTCCAGAATCCGCGCTCCCTCATTCACCAGTGCATAAATACAACGATCGACGATCTCCGCGGCGGAAATCAGCCGCTGCGGGATGCCCGAGTCCGCGCTCCACTTCTGCACCAGGGCGGTCACCTCGGGATCCGCGCTGGCGCGCCGGTTCTCGTCGTACCGGTACCATCCCTTCAGCGTTTTCTGGCCATAGCGCCCAAGTTCGCAGAGACGGTCCTCGGCGAACGGCTGGCGGATTCCGGGTTTTTCCAGGTGCCGGTACTCTTTGCGAATGCGCCAGCCCACGTCGAGACCCGCCAGGTCGCCCGTGGCCAGCGGACCCATGGCCATGCCGAAGTCGACGAGCGCCTTGTCTACCGCCTCCACCTCCGCCCCTTCTTCGACCAGGAACTGCGCTTCCCGCCGATACGGGCCAAACATGCGGTTGCCCACGAAGCCGCGGCAGTTTCCCACCAGTACCCCGATCTTGCCCAGCTTCTTGGAGAGTTGCATGCAAGTGGCAATCACTTCTTTGCTTGACTTCTTTCCGCGCACAATCTCGAGCAGCCGCATTACGTTGGCCGGACTGAAGAAGTGTGTTCCGATCACCGCTTCCGGCCGCGACGTGCTCCCGGCGATTTCATCGATATCGAGCGTCGAAGTGTTGCTCGCCAGAATCGCGCCCGGCCGGCAGACGCGGTCCAAGTCCGCGAACACCTTCTTCTTCAGCGCCATACCTTCGAACACCGCCTCGATCACCATGTCCACAACGGAGAACGCATCGTAGTCGGGCACCGGCGTGATCAGCTTCAAGCGCTCGTCCACGAACGCTTGCGTAAAGCGCCCACGCTGCACCGAACTGGCGTAGTTCTTCCGGATTTTTTCCATCCCCAGATTGAGCGCCGCCTCATCGACGTCCTTCAGCAGCACTGGAATGCCCGCGTTGGCAAACACCATCGCGATGCCTCCGCCCATCGTTCCGGAGCCGACGACCGCCACGCTGTTCACCGGGATTAACGCAGTTTCTTTGGGAATGTCGGGAATCTTCGCCACCTCGCGCTCGCCAAAGAAAACATGGATGAGCGCCTTCGACTGATCGGAGAAAAGGCACTCGGTGAAAAGCTTCGCCTCGGCCTGGCAGCCTTCCTCGAACGGCAATTTGGTCCCAGCCTCCACCGCATCGATCGCCGCCAGCGGAGCTTTCAGCCCTCGTTGTTTCTTGGCGGCCGCATCGCGCGCCGCCGCAAAAATCGCCGCGGTCTCCGCAGCCGGCCCCAACTTCTCCGCTCGCGCCCGAGTTTTCGGCGCGGGCTTGCCGGCGACTTCGCGCGCGAAAGCCACCGCCCCGGCGAGCAAGTCCCCTTCGATCAACCGGTCAACCAGTCCAAGAGCGGCCGCCTCGCGTGCGGAAACCGGCTTGCCCCCGGCGCACATTTCGACAGCCTTGGCGACACCTACCAGGCGCGGCAGACGCTGCGTTCCACCGGCCCCGGGAATGATGCCCAGATTTACTTCCGGCTGACCCACCTGCGCCGTAGGCGACGCGACCCGGTAGTGGCCGGCCATGGCCAGTTCCAGTCCGCCCCCAAACGCGCTTCCGTGAATCGCCATCACCACCGGCTTGCCGCTGTCCTCAATGCGAAGCAGCAGGGGAAGGAGGCTTCTACGCGGTCCGCCCGAGGTCATCTTGCCGAATTCCTTAATGTCAGCGCCGGCGACAAAAGTGCGGCCGCCGCCGATTACGACCGCCGCCTTTACGGCCGGGTCTCCGTTTATCTCGTCAATCGCCGCCAAGACTCCCTCCGGCAGGCCCGGACCAAGAGCGTTCACCGGTGGGTTGTCGATGGTAATGACCGCGACATCATTGTCCTTGCTGATTCTCACGAGGTTATTCATAAGGCTCTCCTCAAAATTAATGAACTCCCTGGGGCCGGGCCCCGGGTGCATCAATGACCAGGCGCGCAATCCGTTCTCGATGGAACGTCGCGTCGCCCAGCATGGTTTCCGACGCCTTCGCCCGCCGGTAATAAAGATGAAGATCGTTCTCCCAGGTAAAACCCATCCCGCCGTGGACCTGGACGCCACGATTGCCGACGGTGCGGCAAGCATCGCTCGCGTACATCTTGGCGATCGAGACTGCCGTCGCAGCTTGCGCCGGATCATGATCGAGCGCCCATGCCGCATAGTAGGCGGCCGAGCGCGAACTCTCCGTCTCCAGGTACATGTCGGCACACTGGTGCTGCACCGCCTGAAACGCGCCAATCGCCTTGCCATACTGCTTGCGCGTCTTGGCATACTCCACGGTCATGTCGAGGATGCGTTGCATCCCTCCCACCATTTCCGCCACCAGCGCGGCCGTTGCCACATCGGTCGCGCGCTCCATGCCGCTCGCATCCCCGAGTTTCTCGGCCGGAGTATTGTCCAACCGCACCGCATACACACTGCGCGTCAAATCCATCGTCGGCATCGGCGTGACCGACACACCGGGAGCGTTGCGCTGCACGGCGAACACTCCGCTGCCTGCCGCCACCACCAGGAAGTCCGCGACGTCAGCGGCGGGCACAAACAGCTTCTCTCCCGTCAGCCTGCCGTTAACCACGGTGGTCTTCCCTTCGGCCCGAGCGCCCCAACCGGCCCCCGCTTCGATCTCCGCCAGCGTCGACCGTGCTTCGCCAGAGCAAATCGGCGCCAGATACTTTTTCTTCTGGGCATCCGTGGCGACTGCGTTAATCACCGTGGCCGCCAGCGCTACCGTTGCGAAGAAGGGTCCGGGAACCAGCGCCCGCCCCGCCTCTTCCATCAGCAGACTCAGATCGACCGCGCTCATGCCCATTCCACCGTATTCTTCCGGAAAAATGATTCCCGTGAAACCCTGGGCGGCCATCTTCGACCAGAGGTCGGCGTCGTACGTGCTGCCGGTTTCCGCAAGCTTCCGCACGTGATTCAGGGGGCACTCCCCGGCAAAAAACTTGCGCGCGTTGTCCTTCAGAATCTCCTGGCTCTCACTCAATCCAAATTGCATGTAGGGGTCCTCAGTAGCTCCTCGGCAAACCCAGCACGAAGTGCCCGATGATATTGCGCTGGATCTCCGACGTCCCAGCCTCGATTGTGTTGCCGCGGGAGCGCAGGTATCCATACGCCCACGCGCCCTTGTCGACTGCATCCGAAGAAGAACTGGCAAGCTGCGCGTACGGCCCCAGCAATTCCTGCGCCACCTGCTGCACCCGCTGGTTGAGTTCGCTCCAAAAGATCTTCTGGATCGATCCTTCTGGACCGGGCACGCCCGTCGCGCTGATGCGGCTGAAGGCGCGCATCTGGTTCAAGCGCATGATTTCGATTTCCGCGTAGCATTGCGCCAGCTTCTGCCGCACCAGCGGATCCTGCGCCGCCGGCCGTCCGTCACGTTCCAGTTCATGCGATAGTTCGATCAGCCGCTCCATGTTGCGCCGGTAGAGAATCTGCAGTCCCGCCCCGAACGTGCCGCGCTCATGCATGAGCGTCCCAAGCGCCACTTCCCAGCCCTGGTTGACCTCGCCCACGACGTTTTCCACGGGAACCCGCACATCCTGGAAAAAGACCTCGCTGAATTCACTCTCGCCGGTCATCTGGCGCAGCGGACGAACCGAGATGCCGGGGGTCTTCATATCCAGCAGCATCACCGTAAGTCCCTTGTGCTTGGGAACGTTCGGATCCGTGCGCACGACCACTTCGCACCAATCCGCGATCCAGCCGTAGCTGGTCCACGTCTTCTGGCCGTTGACCACGTAGAAGTCGCCTTCGCGCCGCGCCGATGTCTGCAGCGAAGCCAGATCCGATCCGGCATTGGGTTCGGAGAATCCCTGGCACCAGATTTCTTCGGCGTTCAGAATCTTCGACAGATAGCGTTGCTTGTGTGCGTTTGTTCCAAAGCCAATGATGGTGGGACCAATCAGTCCCAGGCCCAGGACGTTGGCCATGGGCGGAGCGTCGGCCAACGCCATCTCCTGCCAGAAAATGACCTGCTGCATCAGGCTGGCCCCGCGGCCACCGTATTCCTTGGGCCACGAGATTCCCGCCCAGCCTCCGTCAAACAACTTGCGTTGCCATGTACGCAAGTACTCGAAGCGGGTTTCCAGCGGATCTTCGCGCTTCGCGCTCCAGTCCGCCGGTACGTTTGCCTTCAGCCAGCCGCGCAATTCGTCGCGGAACTGCTGTTCTTCCGCGGTCATATTTAAATCCATCCGGCTCTCCTCATCACCGCCCGCTCAACATTCCGAACGCATCGTTACCGGTCCAGCATGGTACTTCTTGCACAACTCCTTTTTCAGAACCTTTCCCATCGCGTTCTTGGGCAAGTTCTCGCAAAACTCAATCGATTGTGGACACTTGTAGTGGGCCAGGCGGGCGCGGCAAAACTCGATCAATTCCACTTCGCTGAGCTTGCAATCCGCTTTTGCCACCACAAACGCCCTCGGCACCTCACCCCATTTCTCGTGAGCTACCGGGATCACCGCGGCTTCGTAAACGTCCGGGTGGGCCAACAGCGCTTTTTCAACGTCGAGCGACGAAATGTTTTCTCCGCCGCTCACGATAATGTCCTTCCTGCGATCTACGATCAGAATGTACCCGTTCTCCGCGATCACGGCCATGTCGCCCGTGTGAAACCATCCGCCCCGCATAGCTTCGGCCGTGGCATCCGGTTGTTGCCAGTAACCCGCCATCACTCCGTCACTGCGGGCAATGATTTCTCCCATCGTCACCCCGTCGTGCGCCACGTCCTTGTCTTCCGCGTCGACCACCCGCAGCTCACACCCCGGAAAAGCATAGCCGGTCATGGACTGCAGCACGTACCGTTCCTCGGCCGTGCACTGCACGTCCGGTTTCAGTTCGGCGGTGGCCAGCGAGGGCGCGCACTCCGTCAGTCCGTATCCCGAAAAGCATTTAAACCCCAGCTTCTGCTCCACATCACGGATCAGGGTCGGAGAAGATGCCGCACCGCCGATCGCGGCCCACTCCACGCTGCTCAGGTCGTACTTGGAACGCGCCGGCGAGTTCACCAGCGCGGTGGTCATAATCGGCACCAGGGTCAGCGCATGCACCCGCTCCCGCTCCACCAGCCGGAATACTTCCTCCGGCACGAAGCGCGGAAGCATGACATGCGTTCCGCCCATGAGCGTGATCGTATGCGCCGCTCCCCAGCCGTTGGCGTGAAACAGAGGGATCGTGTGCAGCAGCACGTGCTCAAACCGGGTGTGATGGTTCAAAGCGACGCTCAGCGCATGCAGGTACACGTTTCGATGCGTGAGCATCACGCCCTTCGGGCTGGCGCTGGTTCCGCTGGTGTAAAAAAGTTCTGCCACGGAGTTCTCGTCAAACGCCATCAGTTCTCCGCGGTAAGGCGTGGCGGACGCCAGCATCTGCTCGTAGGTTTGATGGGAGAGCCACCCCGCTTGCGGCGTCCCCTCGATTTGATGGGACTCGAGCTGATGGAACGTGCGCACCGTGCGCAGCTCCCGCCGGAACGAATCTACGACACCAACAAACTCTTGTGCCAGGAACAGCACCGCCGCTCCGGCGTCATTCAGAATGTAGGCAAGCTCCGGCGCTGCCAGGCGATAATTGAGCGGAAGCAAAACGCAGCCCGCTTCCAGAACCCCGTAGTAGGCTTCCAGCAGCCGATGGCAGTTCAGGCTGAGAAACGCCACGCGGTCGCCCGCCTTTAGTCCGGCACTGCGCAACGCTCCCGCCATGCGCCCCACGCGATCGCCAAACTCGGCATAGGTAAACCGCTGGTCCTGGCACACCACCGCTGTCTTGCCAGGAAACTGCTCTTCTGAGTACCGAAGGAATCGCACGGGCGTCAGAGGAACATTCATAAAGAATTTGTTACTACCAGGCCGTCTGGCCTCCATCGACAACCAGCACGTGCCCCGTCACGTATGCCGAAGCGTCCGATGCCAGAAACACCGCTGCGCCTTTCAGATCGTGATCGCCCCCAAAGCGGCCCAGCGGTATCTTCGCCAGCAGGGAATCTTTACGGTGCTCGATGATCCACTCCGACATATGCGTCGGAAACCATCCCGGGGCGATGGCATTCACCTGGATGTTGTGCGGCGCCCACTTGCACGCCAGATCCTTGGTGAAGGCAATCACTCCGCCTTTGCTGGCGTGGTAGCCGATCGCCTGCAGTTCCGCCGACGCTCCGCCCAAACCCGCCACCGATGCGATATTGATGATCTTGCCCGCCCCCTGCGCAACCATGGCCTTGCCCACCGCCTGACAAAACAGGAACGTGCCGGTCAAGTTGGTGGAAAGAACTTTGTCCCACTGCTCCAGCGTCATTTCTTCCACCGAAGCTCCCCACGACACGCCGGCGTTGTTGACCAGAATGTCGATCCGGCCAAACTTCGCGAGCGTCTCCTCCACAACCAGTTGAATCGCCGCCTTGTCCTTGACATCGCATCCCAACGCCAGCGTCTGCACGCGCAGGCTGCGCAACGCTTCCGCCGCTTCCTCGCAGCGCTCCTTCTTGCGGGCGCAGAGCACCAGATTCGCCCCCATCTCCGCCAGACCCTCGGCCATCTGGCGACCCAGTCCCATCGAGCCACCCGAAACAATGGCCACACGTCCGGTCAGATCGAACAGTTTCTTGACATTCACTCCGGGAACGACCTCTCCGCGAAGCAGAGCCCCGCGAAAATGATAGTTAGTATCATATTATAGTCGCTAATGTCAACCCGTGGGCGCGATTTTCAAACGGAGGCCCCAGACGTCCGGCGCAATCGCGCCCGAACTACTGCTGGAGGCGGAGCGCCACTCGCCCCGAGATCTCGCCGCGGCTCAGTTGCCCCAGAACCTCTTGGATCTCGGCGAGCGGCCGCGTGCTCACCTGGCAATGGACCTTCCCAGCTGCCCCCATCGCCAGAACCTCACGCAGATCTTCTCGCGTGCCTACCGAGGAAGCTTTGATTTGAATCTCGCCAGCCGCCATAAAAATTGCCGGAAACGCGATATCCTGTGCGGGCAATCCCACCGCCAGCAGCGTTCCCGTCGGTCGTACACAAGGGAACGCCATGTCGTATGCGGACTTGGACGCCGAGGTGACCAGGGCAACGTGCACCCCGCCGGTGCTCCGTATTTCCTTAACTACCTTGCTCGTTGCGGCGTTCAATGTTCGAGTGGCGCCCAGCGACTTTGCCAGCGCGAGTTTTTCCTCGGAAATATCGATCGCGGTCACTTCCGCTCCCGCTGCCCGGCCAATCTGGACGGCAATGTGGCCCAGTCCGCCCACCCCGAAAACCGCCAGCCGCTGCCCGGCGCGAATCTTGGCCTGCTTCAGGGCGCGATGAACCGTGACTCCCGCACAAAGTAGCGGCGCCGCCTGTTCCGAGGAAAGCGTGTCGGGGATCTTGACCACGTGGCTGGCGGGAGCCTTCACATATTCCGCATATCCACCGTCCACCATGACGCCAGTGATGCGCTGCTTCAGGCACACATTCTCGTTGCCCTCCAGGCAAAATTCACATTGCCCGCATGTCCACTGCACCCACGGCACTCCAACCCGTTCTCCCACCATGACACTCTGGACCGCTGCGCCCCGCTCAATCACCCGGCCGACGATCTCGTGTCCGAGGATCAGCGGTTTCTTCACGATGCCGGCCAATTGTGTCCAGTCGCCGTCGGCCACGTGCAGATCGGAATGACATACCCCACAAACCTCTATCTCGATCAGGACGTCGTCCGCGCCAGCTTCCGGCCGGGCCACCTCTTCCAGCGACAACGGTGTCTTGAAGCCATGCAGAACAGCGGCCTTCATCGTGTTCTCCTCTCTACCAGGCACGCCCCAACAATGAAGTGCCGCGATCCCGGACAACCTTACGCCCGGATGCCGCGCAAGAAGAACTCCACCGCGCTCCGCATCCGGGCGGTGAGCTTGTGCGGCCCGGTCAGATCCACCGCCCATTGCCGCACCACCGTGTTGTAAAGCCCTTCCATGAACTCCGCCAGATGCACCACCGGAAACGCGCGGGTCACTTCGCCTCGCTTCTGCCCCTGCGTCAGAATTTCCCGCAGCAGACTGGCGGCAGCCTCCTCGTGCCCCCGCAGTTCTGCCGATCGCACCGCATCCATGGCGCCCGACAACACCACCGCTTGCCACAGTTGCCGGTCGGATTCCACCTCCCGCGCCAGGGTCACGTACAGCCGCCGCAAACGCTCGCCCGTCCCCGCCTTGCTCGAAAGCTCCGAACGCAGCCGCTCGCAGATACAGGCAAACCCGCGTTCTCCCACCTCGCGCAGAACCGCATCCTTACTGGGGAAATACCGGAAAAAGGTAGGCTGGCTGATTTCGAGCATGTGCACGATGTCGTCGATTCTGGTGTTCTCGTATCCGTGCTTCCGAAACAGCTTGATCGAGGTATCGACAATCTGCTGCCGCAAGCGCGCCTTCTTCCGCTCCCGAAGCCCGACCTCGATCTGTTCTCCCGCTGTCTCTGCTACCCCACTCCGTGTCGCAAGCGCGCCTGGCAAGCTCTCTTCCTCCTCATCGATTACCGGCACGTCCCCAACCGCGACGTCCGTAAAATGTGAGATTAACTATAACAAAATAGCGACTAACGTCAAGTCGTCGAAAAGAGCGGGGTAAACGATGCTAATGGTCCCGAATTCCGGGCATAATTGCGGCAAACCTTCTCGCCCATACTGTAGCTGAGTTATTCTGCGCACCCCAACCACAGTCCTACGGACCGGCAGAAGCGCCTCGTATTTTTCATTGGGAATAGCCGGAGACAAGTCGCAAATTCGGTTTAATCCGCTTTTCCCGACTATTCCCGTCAGATCCGATCAGGGATTTATCAGGGAGTGTTCCTGGATCGACATGAAAAAGAAGACGGAATGCCAAGAAAGCCCGATCGACCAGGACTGCTGATCCCGATCCACCGAACCAAGAGGGACGAGACGCATGCACTTCCGTGTCCTTCCTTTTTTTCCCGGGCACTCGGCATAATCACGATGCAGCTACATTGGTGGTTCCTTTGCCGAAACAGTCCAGTCAGCGGGGTCGGGAGAAGGGCCTGAAATTGCCAACCCTAGGCCAGTTGAAAACCGTGTGGAACGGGGTCTGACCGCCATGGATAAAACGGAACCGGGAAGCCGCGTACTCCAACCAGACGCAAGCGGTGATACCCACGCCGTGAGCGCCCCCGTAAAAACTGGAGACTCCGCCCGTCAGCTGGAGCTGGATTTTCGTGCGCCGGTGCTGCAGATGGTATTGCCCGACCAAGAGACGCTAGAATTCTGGCGCGCAACGGCTGACTATCCACAGGAAGTCGCGAGTCGAATCGCAAAATTTTCCCGCCGAATGCAACGGTACGCTTCGACGTCTACCCGCGTAACCAAAAGCAAATCGAAGCCCTAACCTATTTCCACGAGGCCGTCTCAGGTCAATCTTGGGAGGGAATTTCAAGGCGATCAGGTTTTGTCTTGCAGGTCCATCTGCGGGGCTTTCTCCCGAGGTTTGGCCCACCGAGCCTTTCCCACCTGAGTCATGAGTCTTTAACTCTGGCCTTCTGCTTGGCAATCAGGCGCTGCATGAACTTGGGCCCATCCTTCTTATAGGCCTCGACGCCTTCGTGCAGCTGCATCTCACCGACTTGCGTGATGGTCCTCTGTTCCTCATCAGCATGGGGCCCACACGGTGGGCGGGGCAAAGCGGAAAGGAACTTGTCTTGGCCGAGCTATTTCTGCATCCTGAGATGGAGCGAGCGGCAACTGTTGACCTCATGTATAGTGATAGTATACACTACACAGGATGATAAAGAGCTTCCGACATAAGGGTGTCGAGCAGTTCTTCAAAACAGGGTCGAAGGCGAAAATTCAGCCGAAGCACGCGGATAAATTGAGACTGCAACTTGCTGCGCTGGAGAACGCTAAATCCGAGAAGGACATGAACGCACCCAGCTGGAGGCTGCATCCCTTGCACGGCGATCTGGAAGACCATTGGTCGGTGGATGTCAGCGGCAACTGGCGGTTGACGTTTACATTTGAAGGGGAAGATGCCGTGCTAGTGGACTATCAGGACTACCACTGAGAGGTTTTATGCGTATGCACAATCCGCCACATCCGGGAAGAGTTCTGCGAGAGTATCTGGGGACGGTGTCGGTCACAGACGCCGCCGAGCACCTTGGGGTGACTCGGGTCGCCCTGTCACGCATTTTGAATGGTAGCGCGGGAATTTCGGCAAACATGGCGCTGAAGCTGTCTGATGCCCTTGGCACTAGTCCCGAACTATGGATCGGTATGCAGACCCAGTATGATCTGTGGCGAGCATCACAGCACCGCCATAAGAGGGTGGCGCCATTGTTCGCAGGAGCAGGGCACCGACGCCTTGCTAAACCGCTTCAAAAGGCGGGCGGAACGGTCCGTGCCCGTGCGACTCAGGGAAGAAGTACAAGAAATGCTGCGATGGCGCGACCCTAGACTGACTCGTACTCCTGGATTCTTCGAACGGAAGCGCCACGGTTCTGAAGTGCGATCAATGCTGCGCAAGGGGCTTCCGGCTGCGGTCCAGTGCACCAGTCAGAGCGGGTGCGCTCTTAGGTAGCCAATTGTCGGGTAATTCCGGACGGGTGAACGCGCCGTCCGGTTCTTTGGCGAGCCCGATATCCACGCCGTCTCAGGTCAATCGTGGGGAGGAATCTCACGGCGATCAGGTTTTGTCTTGCAGATCCACTGCTGGGCTTTCTCCCTGGCTTTGGCCCACCTGGCGAGGACAGCTTGCGCGCGAGCTCGCGTCGTTACCACTTTAGGCTGCCGAGGCGTGCCCGGACCTTCGCCAAAGTCCGCAAGGACACATTTGTCGTTTCATACAACAAGCCCAGTCCCGCACGCGCACCTCCCGTGGCCAGGTCACGAGTCTTTGACCCTGGCCTTCTGCTTGGCGACTAGGCGCTGCATGAACTTGGACCCTTTTTTCTTGTAGGCCTCGACGCCTTTGTGAAGCAGCATCTCGCAGACTTGCGTGATGGTCCTCTGTTCCTCATCAGCGATCTGCTGAATGTCTCGCCTCAACGCCTAAGCCGACTCATTCCACCAATGTGACGGCGGTCGATCCGCCAACTTTGATCGGTCCTTGGACTGGGAAACTAAGCACAAGTGTATTGGGCTACCGGCCAAAGGTTGTTGTACTGCCGGAATCTTTTACGCTAGCCGCAAAGCTCTCAAACTGGATGACATGCGACTCCCCCTGTCCATCATCCAATCTCTCCTAGTCCGTACAGTTCAACTTCTAACAATCGGGATGGCAATCCTGCTCCTCGGAATGGTTTCCGTGGGCGCCAGCGCAGCTACCTCACAACTTGCGTTCACGCCCCCGAATCTTCGATTTGGCGCGATCGCTGTCGGTCAGACCGAAACCTTGCTTGTCACCGTGACGAACACTGGGCAGACGAGTGCGACGGTCTCCGCAATCGCGGTGGGCAACTCCCAATTCACCACGTCCTCCTTGAGCCTGCCGGTGGTCTTGTCTGCGGGCCAGAGTGTCGATCTAAGTGTAAGCTTCGCTCCCACGACGACCGGATGGACGGGAGGCACGATCAAATTCTTCAGTAATGTGGCGACTGCTCATCTTAATGTTGGGGGTAACAGGCGAGAGCGCAGAGGCCTTGACCGCCAGCCCCTCGATTGTGTCGTTTGGCCAAGTGGCGACAGGAACCACATCCACCGTGCCTGTCGTGCTTACGAACGCTCGTTCCTGGCACGTAACACTCTGGTCAGTCCAGGCAACGGGCAGCGGATTCTCAATCAGCGGGCCTTCGTTCCCTGTGACTCTGGGCGTAGGGCAAAGCGTTAGGTTGAATGTCGTGTTCGCCCCACAATCGACTGGTACAACCGGAGGTAGTCTGTTTGTTGCTGGTCCCGCGCTGGCCATACCTCTCACCGGTACGGGCATAGCTGCTGCGCCCTCTTCTGCTGGCCACATCACCTCCAATCCTGCGAGTCTGGCCTTTGGTAGCGCCCAGGTCGGGAGTAGCCTGACTTTGGCGAACTCGCTCACGAACGCGGGTGGGTCTAGCGTGACGATCTCGCAAGCCACAGCTACCGGGGCGGGATTTAGCATCAGCGGACCGAGGGTTCCTTTTGTCCTCAGTCCCGGTGCAAGTGTGCCCTTCAGCGCGGTGTTTACGCCACAATCGGCGGGCAGCGCAAGCGGTGGCATCACGGTGGTTTCCAACGCCTCTAACCCAACTTTGACCGTCTCGCTCACGGGCACAGGCACGGCTCCGGCGCAGGCACCGGCCCCGGTGATCACCAGTGCGACGACGGCGAGCGGGACGGTGGGGACTGCATTCTCGTATCAGATCACGGCGACGAACACGCCGACCAGTTACGGGGCGACGGGTTTGCCGGCAGGATTGTCGGTCAACAGCGGGAACGGGTTGATTTCAGGAACGCCGACGGCGGCGGGAACATCGACGGTGACGCTGAGCGCAACCAACAGCGGAGGGACCGCGAACGCCACCTTAACGCTGACCATCAAGCCAGCGGTGCCGGTGATCACGAGCGCGACTACGGCGAGCGGCACGGTGGCAAGTGCCTTTTCATATCAGATCACGGCCAGCAACACGCCCACCAGTTATGGGGCGACAGGACTGCCGGCGGGCTTGTTGGTAAGCAGCACGACAGGATTGATTTCTGGGACGCCGACGGCGGTGGGAACGTCGACCGTGACGCTGAGCGCGAGCAACAGCGGTGGTACCGGAAGCGCGAGCCTTACGTTGACCATTGCCGCTGCTCCCAACCCCGCGCCCGTCATCACGAGCGCGACGACGGCGAGCGGGACGGTGGGGACTGCATTCTCGTATCAGATCACGGCGACGAACACGCCGACCAGTTACGGGGCGACGGGTTTGCCGGCAGGATTGTCGGTCAACAGCGGGAACGGGTTGATTTCAGGAACGCCGACGGCGGCGGGAACATCGACGGTGACGCTGAGCGCAACCAACAGCGGAGGGACCGCGAACGCCACCTTAACGCTGACCATTGTAGCGGCGGGCCAGCTTACCTCCAATCCTGCGAGTCTGGCCTTTGGTAGCGCCCAGGTCGGGAGTAGCCTGACTTTGACAGACTCGCTCACGAACACGGGTGGGTCTAGCGTAACCATCTCGCAGGCCACAGCTACAGGGACGGGATTTAGCATCAGTGGGCTGACCGTTCCCCTTACACTCACTCCTGGTGCAAGTGTGACCTTCAGCGCGGTGTTTGCGCCACAATCGGCGGTCAGCGTAAGTGGTGGCATCACGGTGGCGTCCAACGCCTCTAACCCAACTTTGACCGTCTCGCTCTCGGGCAAAGGCACGGCTCCGGGTACGCTTACCATCGCTCCTACGGCGTTGAGTTTTGGCAATGCGACGGTGGGGACCAGCGTTAGTCAGGCCAGCAGCCTTAGTGCTGCCGGTACGAGCGTAACCGTTTCATCTGCAAGCCTGAGTAGTGCAGAATTCTCTCTAACCGGGATTTCCCTCCCGGTAACGATTGCAGCCGGACAAAGCGTGCCGGTCACCATGACGTTCACACCGCAGGCTTCCGGCAGCGCCAGTGGTGTCCTCACCGTCGGCAGCAATGGGTCGAATACTGCGACCCAGAGTTTGAGTGGAGTAGGCGTCGCGGCGACACAGCACAGTGTTTCTCTTTCCTGGACAGATACTAACTCCGGGATTGCCGGCTACAACATCTACCGTGGCAACGCCTCGGGAGGGCCCTACACTGAGATCAATTCGGGGTTGGACTCGACTACTGCGTACAGCGACACCTCGGTCGTCGCCGGGCAGACCTATTACTACGTGGCCACGGCAGTGAATGAGAGCGGAGCGGAGAGTGCGTATTCCAATGAAACGCAGGCTGTAATCCCGAGCCCCTAACCGCAAAACGAAATCAGGCTGTTGCTGCAAAGGCTTAGGTAATTCGCAAGAACCCTCGACAAGCGGGAAAACCGGGCGCGGGATTTGAGGATGTAGATGTATTTTTTCCAAAAGAATCATCACGCACACAACCCCCATAAACGCAAGTTCCTTATCTTATCCGGGTCGGATCGGAAAACAGAGTCCCGGGCCAGCCGGGAATTCCATTACGAGAAGATTGCTCTCACGGATCGCCTCGAACAGCGTTGGTGGCTTGGCTGCGCATGATGGCTTCAAGCCACCGAAGCGGCAAACTTCGCCGCTTGCTTTCGACCGCCGGCGGCTACCGTATGTACGTCGAGAACGTATCCCTGGTCCCAGGATCCCTTAATCTCTTTGGGGTGGATCTCGATCATCGGGCGCCTTCGCGGTCGAGGATGATGCCTACATCCCGCTTTGCCTTCTTCATAGGTGCCGGCCTCAGTAGCTGATGCCGACTTCATAGATGCGTCTGACTTTTTGTAATCGACTTTGTGCAACTAGGTTGCACAATCTAAGTTCTACCGGTCCCCGGCATCACTTAGCCCGCGCTCAGATCCCAAAGGCAATTCGGGTTGTGCACCCCGGGTGCACAAACTTGCGCCTAGACGCCCCCGTGGAGACCTCTCGAAAGCGTTTGCGTGCCAGAGAGTCCCAACGAGTCCTGTCACCAGTTTGCGATTGCTGGGGCTTTACCATCGGCAACCACTCGGGTCGGAGGAGGCGCGTAAGGTTGCCCTCACGCTGGCCTCCGTCCGCCTCTCAAACTGCACGTACGGTTTTCCCGTATGCAGCTTTCGCAAAGATTTCATAACTGCCGAGATGCCAAAGAAGGAATCAGCCTGACCAGGTTGACCAACCCGTACTCTGCGTACAACAGCGACTCCGGCAACTGCCGCTCGCGGTTGTTGCGCCATCGCTTGAACCGATGCGACCGAAGGCGTCGCACGAGCCATCGGTCGAGACGGTGGAAGAGTGTTCGGACGTGGGCTGTCTTGTAATACTCACCCCAACCTCGCAAGAGCGGATTCAGTTTCTCGATCAGCTCTGGGGTCGTCAGAGGTAAATTGCGCTTGGTCCGCTGCCGCACTTGGTCCATGAAACGACGGATGGATTTCGCTCGAGGATACGCATAGAGCGCCCCCGCACGTAATCCGCTACGAATCTTGCTTTCGGGAAGACGGAGCTTCTTCTTCCCACGCTTGATTTTGTAGCCGAGAAACTCGAAACCGTACCGGACATGGACGATCCGCGTCTTCTGCGGATGCAATTCCACGCCCAGCTGTTTCAGGATTCGGCGGGCCGCGTCCACGACGGCTCGTGCCTCTGCTGCCGATTTACAGGTAACCACCCAATCGTCGGCATACCTCGTTAGCTGATACCCTCTCAGCCGCATCTCCCGATCAAAGGGCGTCAGAAGAATGTTACTGAGGACGGGCGAAACCACTCCACCCTGCGGAGTGCCACGCTTACTGGGAAAGAGCTGTCCTTTGCCGTAGCTTCCCGCCTTGAGCATCGCTTCAATCAGGCGAAGCACTCGGCCATCGGCTACTTGCTGGGCTACCAGTGTGAGAAGCTTTTCGTGATCAACGGAACCGAAAAAGTCTCGGAGGTCCGCGTCCACGATCCACTCCGATCCACTCTGGATTTCTTTCCAGATTTTGCGCAGCGCATCCTTCGTCGATCGCCCTCGCCGATACCCAAAGCTGGCATCATCGAATACCGGCTCAAAGATAGGCTCCAACCGATTGAGCAGCGCTTGCTGACACACACGGTCGTAAATCGCCGGAATGCCCAACATTCGGTACTCACCCGGTTTGTCTCTCTTCGGAATCGGGTGTTGGCGAACCGGCAGAGGTCGATAAGCATCCTCTTTCAGCTCTCGATGCAGCCGATCCAACTGCTGGTTCAGCTGCGCTTCGAACGCCTCCAGATTCTGCCCATCCACACCTCCGCTACCCCGGTTCTCCTTCACCTTTTCCCAGGCCATCTCCAGGTTCTTCCGCTTGT
>PLHP01000008.1 GCA_003138955.1 Acidobacteriaceae bacterium
TCTACACAATTTCCACCGACACGCACATTGACCACATGGTTATCCTGCTGGCCGTCCTGCTTTGTGGCGCGAACAAAAATCCGGCTGGGACGGTGCACTTCGAGTCCTTGCTCGATCAGGACCTGCTCATCGCTCGCAGCCACACCGTGCGCGACCATCCAGGCAGAACAGCATCCGGCGGCAGATCCGGTGGCCGGATCTTCTCCGTTGTAGAAAATCATGCGGGCGTGGAGGCGGGCTTTGGGATCGACGGTTTCGCGACAAACAAAATAAAAGAATTGTCCGCCGCTGCGCGCGAGATATTCGGCGGCGCGGTCGAGATTGAGGCGGAGGCTCTGCAGCGTCTTCAGCGAACGCAGTGCGGCGATGGTGAAAGGCACTCCGGTAGAGACGGTTTGGATGGGCGCGGAGCCGTCGAAGTCAGCCGCGTTGAGGCCCGTGACGCGCGCGACGTCGTTCACGTCGTGGATCGCGCCGAACTCGGGGTTTTTCTGCGTCATCTCTCCGAAAACGGGCTGCGGTGGTTCCTCGGTGAAGCGCACGGGTACGGTGCCGACGTTCAGATCGAGCTGGATTTCTGCTGCACCGGTCTGGCCGCGCAAAACGAAAGCCGTGCCGAGCGTAGGATGTCCGGCGAAGGGCAGTTCTTCCTGCACGGTGAAGATGCGCACGCGGACTCCGCGGGTCTTTTCTGCGGCGGCATCCCCAGGAAGAATGAAAGTAGTCTCGGAAAGATTCATCTCGCGCGCGAGCGCCTGCATCTGCTCGGTGCTAAGACCGCGTCCGTCGAGAAAAACCGCCAGCGAGTTGCCGGTGAGAGCGCGGTCGGTGAACACATCGACCTGCACGATTGCCAACTGGACCATGGAAAGACCTCGTGCCGAAGGAGTCATGCCTGCGATTTTACTGGGCCCTATTTCGCCGGCCAAGGCATAATCGCGGCCCGATGCGATACCATGATTTCACCCGGAACCGCCCCCAGTTTGACGAACTGAAGGTCGCTGGATATTCTGTTTTCCAATGTAGCAGGGTCTAAACGCGCGGGTCATCCATCAATTTCGAAAATCTACGCGAGGAACGAATATGTCTCTACGCATCAATTCGGAAGCTCCCAACTTTACCGCCGAAACCACGCAAGGCACCATCAACTTTCACGAATGGATCGGCAATGGCTGGGCGATCCTGTTTTCGCACCCCAAGGATTTCACTCCGGTGTGCACGACCGAACTGGGCTACATGGCGGGTCTCGAACCGGAGTTTGCCAAGCGCAACACGAAAATTATCGGGTTGAGCGTGGATCCGGTGACGAGTCACGGCAAATGGGCCGCCGATATTGAAGAAACGCAGGGTCACAAGGTGACCTATCCCATGATCGGCGATCCCGAACTCAAGGTGGCGAAGCTTTATGACATGCTGCCCGCCGAGTCTGGAACCACCAGCGAGGGCCGTACGGCGGCCGACAATGCCACCGTGCGCACGGTGTTCGTGATTGGTCCGGACAAGAAGATCAAGCTGATGCTGATCTATCCCATGAGCAGCGGACGCAATTTCGACGAGGTGCTGCGCGCGTTGGATTCGATACAACTCTCCGCAAAACACAATGTTGCCACGCCGGTGAACTGGAAGCCCGGGCAGGACGTGATCATTCCCACATCGGTTTCAGAAGATCAGGCCAAGCAAAAATATCCAGCGGGATGGAAGACTTTGAAGCCCTATCTGCGAGTGGTGGCGCAGCCCAAGTAGTTCGTGTTAGGTTCCAAACGAACATCTTCACGAACTACGGAAGCGCATGCGGTCCGGTGATCGTCCCGGTCTTCAAAACCGGCGGGCGGCATCTTCGATGTTGCCGGTGTGTTCGACTCACACACGCTTCCGCCAAAACAAAGAACTTAACTGACTTGCGCTCTGCTTGCGCTCCGTTAAGCGCCAACCCCGCCACTTTCGAGGCGGCTTGGGACATCTCATCGGTGACCACCTCGCCATAGGTGTTCATCGTGGTGCGGATGTCCGCATGACGCATTAGCTTCTGTTGCACGGTGATGGCGGTCCCCACGCTGTCTAGCCATGAGCGGTACGTGTGCCTCATGCTGTGCGTGCTGACGTGGGGGATGCCCGCGGCCGATGCGGATTTGATCGTCGCTGCACTGCTGGTTAGCCCTTTGATTGTTAAAGTCCCAATAGTTTCGATAGGTACGGAAACAGTCAAATATGAGGTGCTTGTAATATTTCGAGCGATTGCAATCACAAATGTATTCGACACTGTGCTCGCACTACTGTTCGTGGTTTTAGCGTTGTTGTTATTGATACATCGGTGCATCTGGCCCCTCCTCGCTCGCTCTCTTTTCCGAATGCAAGAAATTGGCACGAAGGGGCGTCGCGGCATTCTATTTGCAGCGGGTCTCGCGCTTCTAGGTGCTGGTCTTCAGGCGGGGAAGCTTGAGCTTCCGGGATGGATAAAGGCAATAATTGACGCAGTGAAAGGGTGATCTCCCGAACTCCGGGAGCAGTGCATCTGACCTGCCCCGTGCGCTGCGCGCGGGCGGGCCCCAGGCCAGAACCAACCCCGATCCCCAACCCCACCCCCGGCAGCTGTGTGGTAGAGGGGGTGCACTTTTGAATGCCTCGACCCCTAACCCCCCATCGCTTTGACCCTACTTTTCTTGCGCCTGTAAGATCACCCGCACCGTTGCACTGTGGCTCTGACTAAAAAGGAACGATGGGCTTCGACGCTCGGCTGGGAGTCTGATGCCGCCGACATCCGCGCAGGCCGACACCGCCCGCATCCGAGGCATTGGCAGACATTGCACGTCTCGTTGGAATACCCGCCGATAGCCTCGCGACCGACGGCGCTCAATGCAAATGCTGGTAGCCACGGACTCCTGAGACGACATGGCTACCGAATTTCAGCTGAGATGTCGCGGTAGGGACGACCTTCGCTGATCGCCCCCCGCACAGATCCGTACAACCAACGAAAAACCGGCGGAGAGCGTCAGAGAAGTCCCGCGATCCA
>PLHP01000333.1 GCA_003138955.1 Acidobacteriaceae bacterium
ACTTTTAACCGGACAGCAGTGAAGAGATGTATTCGTCAGTGAACACGGTGCTTTTCGGTAACACAAACTCGCGCACAGTTTCGAGGAGTGTTGCGCTCTTTGAATCCGGCACAGTTTTGGCTCTCACGCGGCCCTTGCGCTCTACAACTCCGACAACGACGGTCTTATAGTTCTCACCCTTGTCGGTACGGAGCCTTCGTCCGCCGCCACCTTTCCGCTTGCCACCGAAATATGCTTCGTCTATTTCGACCGCTTCTCCCTCCAGTTGCATGTCTGATTCGGACAGCAACGAGCGGATCTGGCGGAACATGCGCCAAGCAGTTTTGTAGGTCACTCCTGTTTCGCGCTGAATCTGCTTTGCGGAGATGCCGCAACGAGTCGAGGCCATCAGATACATGGCGTAGTACCAGAGTCGCAGTGACGTGCTGCTGTGCTCGAAGATCGTCCCAGCCATCGGCGAAATTTGTGAGAGGCATTCATCGCAGGCATAGACCGGACGCCCCTTGATCCTGTGGTGCTGGCGCTCTTGTTTGCACGTCTGGCAATACGCGATTCCGTCGGGGAAGCGCTGTTCGCGAAGATGCTCAAAGCAGGCATTATCGGTCGGAAACTGACGGTTGAAATCCTCGATTGTGTACCGTAAGTGCTTCGGAATCGTCTGTCTGCGGTTCATGATGACCACAGAATAGCAAAATCCTAACGTGATGTCAAGGGATAATTACCTGCTTCTGTTTACGGCGGGTCGCGACCCCAAGACTGAACTGAAGGAGCCGACGAAAAGCCAATGATCAACCTCAATGATATCAAGATAACGCCCCGAGACCAGCAGGTACTGCGTCTGCTGGTGCAAGGATGCAGCAACAAAGAAATCGCGAGCCACTTGAGCATCAGCCCGCGGACCGTCAAACAACACCTGCGCACGCTGTTTCTGCGCGCAGGCATCAAAGAAGGCCGGAAGCGGGTGAAACTCGCCACCGCCATGTTCATCAAGGAGCAGGTGCAACCATGCAACCCCGTGATCGGCTAACCCCGAAAGAAATTCAGGTTTCGACCCTGGTCTGGCAGGGGCTTACCAATAAAGACATTGCCGGCGTGCTCACGACGAGCGAGCAGGTAGTGAAGAACTATCTGCGTACCGCCTTCGACAAACTGGGAGTCTGGACCCGGCTCGAACTTGCGCTCTATGTGGCCAGCCACGGTGGAGCGAACTGGCATGTGCAACTGGGGAACGGGCTGTTATCACAGGCGGCAGAGTGGAGCCGAGCCGTGGGCGAGGAAGGCGTTGCCTATGGGGATGAGAAAAGAAAGGCGGCGGCCTCCCGAGGGGCGAACTAGAAGTTCCGCATCCGGCAAGTCGTATGCAGCTTTGTAAAACTGATCGTCGTGGATTTGCAGGCTGTGAGATTGCCGGTTTGCGTGGAGGCCCGGCGGGGCTTCGCAACGGGTTTCACCCGTTGCGAGATCCGCCTGGGATTGCGGCAGACAGCGCCATCCTGTTGGCGCTGTCCTTGCGATGAGGCCCGGTGCGAAGCATTCGCGCAAAGACTAGCTATCGAGTTGTGAGTTTACGGAAGGCCTTCGAAGCGCTGGAGTTGGAATTGCCTCTCCGATGTTTGGGGACGGAAACAGATTTCACACCGGCCGCTATAACCGGCGGTTCCCGCGGCCCATTGGGTTCGCGGGACTGCCGGCCTAAGTAGCATGTTTTCAGAGAAATAGCCCACCAACTTCTGCCAGAGGCAGCCGGCAGGAAGGCCGCGCCGGCTGCCGCAAATCCCGGTAATCAAATTGCTCAGTTACTGCTGTACTTGTTCGTCCGCTTTCACAAGTTCGGAGCTTCATAGCTCATCGCTTCTGCGTTTCGTTTGTTCAGACCTGGACTGAGGTAGGCATGCTCTACAAGGACACTTTTTGGATGGCCTGCGACTCGACCGAGCAACTGCGGGCCGAATACGGTCCGTTCCACACCCGGGAGCAAGCGGAAAGCGAAGCCCGCAAACTCGGCTTTGGATACCTGCTGCGCTACGAGCACATTTTGGGTCCCGACGAAGAGATCGAAGAAGTGCGCTGCATCTTTCTCGAACTGCAGGACGTGCAGAACGCTCCGAGGCCGGGTGTAACCTTTCATACGCGGTGTGCCAGTTGCGGCGAGGCCGCAGCCCACGAGAGATCGTGGCAGGCCGAGGTTTGGGCTGACATCCACGAATTCGAACATACCCGCCACAAAGTCAGACTTTTCGAGCACGCCCGCGGAGAAGGTATGAAAGAGATCGGCGACTGGCGGGGCCACGCCGCCTGAGCGATCACGACAAAGAGAACCAACCACCGTTGGGGTACGGCCGTACCCTCCAAGACATTTCTATTTATGCCACCAATTGATGGAGCACAATCTTGTCCGTAGTTTGCAGCCAGGCTGATGCGGGGTTGGATGAGGTAGCGAGCCCTTTACCGTGCTTGATTGGATTGTAGGCCGGACTGGTGCGAGCGGCCCACTAAATGATTGCTGGTGAAATCGCGATTTCTAACCAACTACGAGCCGGGTCCCAGTTTCCGAGTGGCCATACGGTACGTGGAGCTAGTTTTCCTGCTGCCGGGTGTTACATCTGCTTTGCCGAGCGTCAAGGGCGCCGCCTTCGAAGATTACCCCTGTTTCGTCGCTGAATAAATCCGTCCCACAATCTGCCGTTGCCTCTTGAATTGACAACTGGTACGAAGTGCCATCCTGCGAAATCAACAAGCGGAGCCGGTACCCAGGAAGGGGATCGGTTTCTGACTGTAAGTTCCTTGGCAGTAGGGTGAACTCGCGCCCACCGGTTTCCCTTAGTTGTCCAGAGCGGAGCAGCGTCGCGTAATTGGCGTAGGTCCCATGAGCGAACTTGTATTGCGCCTCGGCTGTGTTGATGAGTCCTGCCATCATTCCAATTTCCCATTTCTCTGCGGAGCTTCCCGTTTGTTTCTCATTGTCAGTTTCCGCTTCGCGGCTCACATAAATCACCGGATTGAACCCGCTAGCTCCGGGGTTATCGGCCATGATCTTTTGCGTCTGTTCTGGGGATACCATAATGACCACCTGGGCTTTTTTCGTGCCTTGCAAGACGAATTTAGCTTCGTCGCCGGCCAAGGGAGGTTCGCCCCACACGAACCTAAGGTCGCCATCTCCGACAGTCAGGTCTGCAACCGGAGATTCACCCATCCCTGGATTTCCGACGATCGTTCCATTTCCAATAACTCCAATCTTGAAATGGCTCATGGTGCCAGTTAGTTTGCCGTCGCTTTCGTGCAGCTTCAAGACTAGAAAAGGAGTGTTCTCACCCGGTCGCTTCACTGCCCAGGTTCCAACGAATGCGTTTAGGCGATCGTGCGTGGAAGGCCGATTGGTTTGCGCCACTGCTGAAGCACTAAGGGTGGCGAGCCTCACGACCACGACGCCCAAGAGAAACGTTAGCATTGGCGTTCTAGACCGTTGGACGTTCATACCGTCCTCCAAATTGTGAGAACCAATTGTAGCCTCGCAACCCAGGTCGTTTTTGTCAATGCCCGCCAGCAGCCCACTCGATAGGGCAAGTCGGAGGAAATCCACACAAATCAAGAAACTGATTCTTCCCTACAGGACGGTTGACGATAACGGCCATTACACCAACTGAGAGTTGGGCAAGCCCCGTCTCTGCAGGTGGAAGGAGTACCGACTCCTCTGCCACCGGGTTTTAGCGAGTCAGTTTTGCGGCGGCGGCTTCGTCGAGCATCCACAGCAGGTTTCCGTCGGATGGTTGTACTCTCTGCGAGGGCAGCGGAGGAATGCTCTTGCCCTCGAGAACCTGGTGCAGCATGCCGGCCTTGTCCGCGCCACTGGCCATGAACATCACCTCTGCGGCGCGATTGAGCACTGGGAAAGTAAAGGTGATGCGAAAGGTGCTCAACTTCGCAACCCAATTGGCGACCACCAGGCGCGACTGTTCGTCGAGCGCCGAAGAATCGGGGAACAGCGAAGCGGTGTGGCCATCCGGACCCAGGCCGAGCAGAATCAGGTCAAAGCGCGGAAATTCGCCGGGCCGATCGCCGGGTCGAATTTCGGGACGAAGTTCGAAAAATCGGCGGAGCTGGGTCTCATAGTCGGACGCAGCGGCGGCGGCATCGGGATTTTCCGCCGGTACGCGAAAGACGTTCTCGGCTGGAATCGCAATCTTCGTCAGCAACGATTCATGCACCATTCGATAATTGCTGTCGGGGTCGGTGGGCGGGACGTGACGCTCGTCGCCGAAGAATAGAAAAACGCGGTTCCAGGCGAACTCGGCATAATTGGCGGCGAGCAGGGAATAGAGACCTTTTGGAGTCGAGCCACCGGAGAGCGCCACCGCGAATCGTCCCTGGGCGCCGATGGCGGCGCGGGCCGTGCGAACGAATTCTTCGGCGGCGGCGTGAAAAAGATCGGCCGCCGTGGCGAGGACTTCAATCGATCGAGTCGAGGGCATGGGGAATTTGTAATTGGTAATGTGTAATTTGCAATTTGTAAGTCAGCAATCCGGTAACTCCGTAACTTGCGTTCGGGTTTAAATTACCAATTACCAATTACATATTACAAATTATTTTTCGAAATCTCTCCAGCGTCGGCCATCGCGTTCCAGCAACTCATCGGACTCCTTCGGGCCCCAGGTTCCGGCGGGATAGTTGGGGAAATTACGCGGCGGCAGGGCCTTCCACACATCGAGTACGGGATTGACAATGCTCCAGCCCGCCTCGACCATGTCGGCGCGCTGGAACAGGGTGGCGTCCCCGGTCATGCAGTCATGGAGCAGGCGTTCATAGCCGGTCGAAGGCGTGAGTCCGAAATAGTCGGCGTAGGCGAAATCCATATTCACTTCGCCCAGTTGCATGGTGGTCCCGGGAACTTTGGCGGCAAAGCGCAGCGAGATGCCTTCTTCCGGCTGGATGTGGAGCACCAGTTGGTTGGGCATCATGTTTTCGACCTGGGTTTCGCGGAACAGCATGAACGGAGCGCGCCGGAACTGGATCACGACGTGCGTATTGCGGCCGGGCAGCCGCTTGCCGGTGCGCAGATAGAAGGGAACTCCCGCCCAGCGCCAGTTGTCGATCAAGAGGCGCATGGCGACAAAGGTTTCCGTGCGCGAGTCCAGGGGCACGCCATCTTCAGAGCGGTAGGCGGGCACGCGCTCGTTGTCCATGATGCCTTCGCCGTATTGCCCGCGGACGGTTTTGCTGAGCACATCCTCGTTACTGTAGGGCTGGATGGCATGCAGGATTTTGGCTTGCTCGTCGCGAACCGCGTTGGCTTCGAACGAAATCGGCGGTTCCATCGCGGTCAGAGTGATGAGCTGCATGATGTGGTTGGGAACCATGTCGCGCAAGGCGCCGGCGCCATCGTAGTAGCCGCCGCGTTTCTCGACGCCGACGGTTTCGACGACTGAAATCTGCACGTGGTCGATGTAGCGCCGATTCCAGATCGGTTCGAAAATCCCATTCGCGAAACGGAGCGCCAAAATGTTCTGGACCGTTTCTTTTCCCAGGTAGTGATCGATGCGGTAGATCTGGCATTCCGTGGCAACTTTCAAGAGTTGCTGGTTCAAAGCCTTGGCGGAATCGAGGTCGCGGCCAAAGGGTTTTTCGATAATCACCCGACGCCAATGGCTGTTCTCTTCAGTCATCAGGCCGACTTTCGCGAGCCGCTCGACGACGTCGCCGAAGAAGTTGGGCGCAGTGGCGAGGTAAAAGAAATAGTTGCCGTGCGAGTTGTGTTCCTGGTTGACCTGGGCAAGCGCTTCTTTCAGCTTGTCGTAGGTAGCGGGGTCGTCGAAATTCCCGCTGACGTAACTTATGCGGCGGACAAACCATTCCCACAAATCGGCGCCGACCGGGGCCGTGGCGAATTTCTTGAAGTCTTCGCTGATTTTCTTCCGCGCGTCGTCATTGCTCATGGGACTGCGGCCCACGCCGATCACCGCGAACTCGCGCGACAGCAATTGCTCGCTGGCGAGGTTGTAGAGAGCGGGAATCAGCTTCCGGCGCGTCAGGTCGCCGGTAAAGCCGAAGATCACCATGACGCACGGATCTCCAGTACGCCCGACCCGCGGCTTGGTTGTTGCTGGCACTTCTGTTTGAGCCATCGTTTCCTCTTACCGGATTAATGAGCAGTTTCTTACGGCAGTTTCTTACGACGTTTTCGCTGGTGCTTTCAGTTCAATGTGCCCACCAAACTTCTGCCGCATGGCAGAGAGCATCTTCTCCGCGAAGCTATGATCCTGCCGCGAGCGGAAGCGCGTGTACAGGGCCGCCGTCAGCACTTCGGCGGGAACCGCCTCTTCGAGCGCCGCCTGAATTGTCCAGCGCCCCTCGCCGGAATCCTGCACGAACCCGCTGTACTCGGCGAGCGTGGGATTCTCGACCAGCGCCATCGCTGTCAGATCCAGCAACCATGAACTCACTACGCTGCCGCGCCGCCAGACCTCGGCAATATCTGGCAGGTTGAGATCGTAGCGGATATCTTCGGGAAGGTCTTTGCTGGTCGCGTTCTTGAAAATATCGAAGCCCTCCGCGTAGGCCTGCATCATGCCGTACTCGATGCCGTTGTGGACCATCTTAACGAAATGTCCGGAGCCGGACGGGCCGCAGTGGAGGTAACCGTCTTCGGAAGTACCAGCAGCACTCTCAGTCAGCTTCTCGCGTCCTGGAGTGCGGGGGATGTCGCCGCGTCCGGGCGCCAGCGTTTTGAAGATCGGGTCGAGGCGCTGGACGGCCTCTTTCGGGCCGCCAATCATCATGCAGTATCCGCGTTCCAGTCCCCAGACGCCGCCGCTCGTGCCGACGTCGACGTAGTGAACGCCTTTGGTGGCGCAGATTTTGGCGCGGCGTACGTCATCTTTGAAATACGAATTGCCGCCATCGATGATGGTGTCGCCCGCCTGCATGCGGCTGAGCAGGGCCTGCACGGTTTTTTCCGTGGCGTCGCCCGACGGCACCATGATCCACGCGGCACGCGGCGGATTCAGCTTGCCGACCAGATCGTCGAGCGAAGTCGAGGCCACCGCACCTTCGCCGGCGATACCCTTGACGGCATCGGCGCTGAGATCGGAAACCACCAGCGTGTGACCGCCGCGCATCAGGCGCCGCGTCATGTTGGCGCCCATGCGCCCAAGACCTACCATTCCCAGTTGCATTGCAAGCTCCTTTAGGGGATCCCTGATTCAGTTCGTTCCCTGGTAGCTTTGAAAGGGCATGGCTTCAGCCATACCGTTAAAACCAGCCAAACATGCGGCTTTAGCCGCTGAGGGCCGCAGCGGCTGAAGCCGCCCCCCTTCAAAACAAATTCAACTCACAAAATCTGCTTTACCAGTTCCGCGAGTTTCGTGAGCCCCGCTTTCACATCGCTGCCGAGGTGCACGCGCAGCGCCCGGCGCTTGCGGTCGATCAGAACCTGGAAATCTCCTCTAGCCTGTGCCGCTTTCACCACTCCGAAAGTATATTTCTGTCCGGGAACCGGAAAGTCCTGGGCGTCGTCGCAGGTGATCTGCAGGAAGACGCCGCTATTGGGGCCGCCTTTATACGCTTGTCCCGTGGAGTGCAAAAATCGTGGCCCGAAGCCGAGGCATGTCGCCACATGTTTGCGATCGCGCACGGTCATGCGCAGAGTCTGCAGCAGAGATTCGTGCTCCGCATTCATCTCGACATAACCGAGCAGGGCAAAGTAGTCGCCGGCTCCAAGACGCGCCAGATGCGCGCGCAGATGGTTTTTGAGCGAGCTGTCTGACGAAGGGCCGGTGCTGGCGGCTTTCGCCAGTTCGGCGGCATTCTTCTCGTCGGTGAAGAGCTTGAAACCCGCTTCTTCGAGTATCGGTTTTTCGAGAGGAAGCGAGCCCTTGCTTTCGTACTCAGAGGTGAGTTGTTTGGTTACGATTTTGCTCGCTTCAACGTCGGGCTGATTGAACGCGTTGATCCCGAGGATCGAGCCCGCGACTGCGGTCGCAATCTCCCAGCGGAAGAATTCCTGTCCGAGGCTGTAGGTGTCGGACACGGTGATGCGCACCACCGGTTGCCCCGCTTTTTCAAGTGCGGCGACCTTGGCGTCCTGCGCAGCATCGGGCGCGCTCTCCAATCGAAGGTAGGCGAAGATGCGGTCATTGGAATTGCCGTACACATCCGGTGCGCCCAGTGCTTCGCGATCCACCGGGATGATGCCCTTACTGAGTTTGCCGGTGGACTCTGCGATCAACTGCTCAAGCCATGCGCCCAGGTCGGCAATTCCGGGCGAGGTGATGAGAGTGATTTTGTCGCGGCCAAGTTTCGCGGCCGTGCCCATGATCAAGCCGAGCATCACTCCCGGATTCTGTTCTACGGGGACGTATGCCTTGCAGGCTTCGACCATTTCTTTCGTGTGCTGGAGGAACTTGCCGGTATCGATGCCCGTCGCCGCGGCGGGAACCATGCCAAAGTTCGAGAGCGCCGAGTAGCGTCCGCCGATGGACGGTAGCCCATAAAAAATGTGGCGGAAGCGGTCGCGCTCGGCAACCTGCTGCATCTTCGAGCCCGGGTCGGTAATGGCGAGGAAGTGGCTGCCCGCCTTGTCAGCGCCCACGGTCTGCTGCACGCGCTCAAAGAAGTACTGCTTATAGATGTTGGGTTCGAGTGTGCTGCCCGATTTGCTGGAAACGATAAAGAGCGTCTTGGCGAGGTTGATCTTTTTCTCGACGCTTCGAATCTGCGCCGGATCGGTCGAGTCGAGTATGTGCAGACGCGGGAATCCGGGCGTCTGCGCGAAGGTCAGCGAGAACACTTCAGGACAAAGGCTGGATCCGCCCATGCCGAGCAGCAGAATGTCGGAGAATCCGGCACTCTTGACCTCGTCGGCGATTTCCTTCAGCTTTGCAGCGCTGGCGAGTTGCTCGTCCGTGATGCCGAGCCATCCGAGCCATTTGGCCTCGTCCTCGCCGGTCCAGAGGGAAGCATCGTGCTGCCAGAGACGTTTTACTTTTCCCGATGCCCGCCAGTCGTTAAGGTTTTTTTTTACGGCAGCATCAAGATCGGCCGGCAAGGCTGCGCTCTGCTGATTGATCTGGGGCGTGGGCGTTGTTGATCGCTTCGTATTTCTCTCTACCGCGGCCAGCAGAGTGTCGAAGGCGTCGGCAAATAGTTTCACGCCGTCGGCAGTGAGCTTGTCGGTCACATCTTTCATGACGATGCCAACGCCGGCCAGGTCGGTCATCGTTTTCCGTGCGCCGTCCAGGTCTTCGGTCAAACTCTGGCGCGGCTTGCCGTGATCGCGGAAGGCATCGAGCGTCGCCGGAGGAACGGTGTTGACGGTGTCCGGCCCAATCAATTCCTCGATGTAGAGCACGTCGCGATAATTCGGATTCTTCGTGCTGGTGCTCGCCCACAGCACGCGCTGTGTCTGCGCGCCCTTGGCGGCCAGCGCTTTCCAGCGCGGAGTAGAAAATATTCGCTGGTAGGCTTCATAGGTCAGCTTGCCATTTGCGATCGCAACCTTTCCCAGAATCCCCTGCAATTTCGCCTTGCGGGCCGCGTCCGGCGCTTTCTTCAGTTGGTCGCCAACCAGCGAATCGACCAGCGAATCGATGCGGCTGATGAAGAAGCTGGCCACGCTGGCCAGTTTGCTCACGTCGCCGCCGGTTGCAGCGAACTTCTCAACTCCGTCAATGAAAGCCGCAGCTACTTCCTCATATACCGCTTGCGCGAACAGCAGCGTCACGTTGACGTTGATGCCTTCGCTGAGCAGTTGCCGGATTGCGGGGATGCCTTCGGCTGTGCCCGGAACCTTGATCATCAAGTTTTGGCGAGCCACACTCTTCGAGAGCCGCCGAGCCTCGTCGATGGTGGCAGTGGTGTCGTGCGCCAGATAGGGGGACACTTCGAGGCTCACGTAGCCGTCGCGCTTCTTCGTGCTCTGGTAGACGGGCGCGAGCAGGTCGGCCGCGTCCTGAATGTCGCGGATCGCCAGCAGTTCGTAGCGACCCTTGGCGTCGAGGTCGGCGCGGCCAGCGAGCGAGTCCAGAAAATCCTGGTACTGCGTCGACCCGGCGATGGCCTTCTCGAAAATCGAGGGATTGGAAGTCATCCCGCGCAGGCCGTCTTCCGTGATCAGGCGCTGCAGTTCGCCGCCCTGCAGCAGGTCGCGGCGGATGTAGTCGAGCCAGATCGACTGGCCGAAAGTCTGAAGCTGGGTGAGAGGATTCGCGGCTTTTGCCGTCTCGAGCGTGCCTACTGGATTCATAATCATCTCCTAAACTGAGCCAGGCAGCAGAATAACTGCCTGGGGTTAATAAGCTGTTACTTCACGATTCGGACGTGACGCCTAGTCCGAAAAGTGGTGCGGGAGAACTGGGTCGTCCCTCCGGGACTTGAGTCATTTTTTCTACCTTTCCCAGCGCTGAAGCGCTGGGCTAAGCTGGTTCGTCCCTCCGGGGCTGGATTCTTACTTCCCGACGGGGTCGTCCCTCCGGGACTTGAGTCATTTTTTCTACCCTTCCCAGCGCTGAAGCGCTGGGCTAAGTTGGTTCGCCCCTCCGGGGCTGGATTCTTACTTCCCGAGCAGTTCGCGTGCGGCCTGCAGGACGGCATCGGAAGTGAAGCCGAACTTCTTCTGCAAGTCCTTGAGCGGCGCGGA